>JAVVEY010000176.1:0-3835 GCA_032250675.1 Longimicrobiales bacterium
CAAGTCACACTGCACCAACGAGATGCATGAAATATAAAGGGGGGTTTCGCGGCCTTCTTCAGCGCCGCTCAAGCGCGATCGCGGGCTTCCGAGATCTTCCGGGCTGGCCTGCGCCCGGCTCGCGCGGCAGAGCGCACAGAGGCGCCTCGCACGGCGCCGGGCGCAGTGGGGGTCGGACCTCCCCGACTCCGTCGACCCGGAATCCGTCCATGGCTGGATGGGACAGATGTTGCGCGTGATGGGACGATCGGTGGGAGAGCGGATCGCACACGAAGGGGGACGAGAGCGCCCCACCACTTCACGCCGTCACTCGTCGATCGTTCCCGCTCCTCACACACTCCCCACCCCCGCGATCTTGCCCGCGTTACCGCGGTAACGTCTCCCCGGGAACACCCCCGCGGCAACGTCTCTGGGGAACGTCTCGTCAGGAACACTTCCGCGGAAACCCCATGAACAACTCCGTCACGAGCTCGCCCATCTCCCCGACTCCCCAGGGGGACGTTCCCGCGGGAACGCGTGGTCAAGGCATCGGGACCGCCCGGGACTTCATGGACGGGCCGCGTTCCACGGGCGTCGGGGACGAGCGGTCCTCCTCTCCGCGGCCAGAAGGAGAAGTGGGTCCTCGCGGCGACCTTCGACCGCGTCCTCACGCGAGCGCTGCGCTGACCGCACTCCGCCACCTCAAGGCGGCCTGCCCGCCACCGGATTGGCGGCGGGTGCGCCCGGCGGCCGGACCGTCATCTCCACCCTCGGTGTCATCCGTAACTCGTTGGGCACAAGGCAGTTACGGGGGGAGGGTGCGTGCCGACCCGCGCACCATCACGAATCGCTCAGTGTGGCGGCGATGTAAACCTTTTTCGAAGTCGTGTCACGTATAGGGTAGAGGCCGCAGGGATCGATCCCCTGTCAGAACGCACGGGCCACGCGCACAGGCGGACGGGCACCTCGCGCGCCTCGCGTAGATGAAACTCTACCCGGAGGAACACGATGACGCCGACGATCGCGATGCCCACGCTCGCACGGGGTGGCGGCCCCGCCACCCACCTCGCCCTCCGCCCGGATGAGGAGATCCGGGTGGAGATCCGGGTGTGGTGCCGATGGGGGAGCCCGTGAAGGGCAACACCGAGGAGGGGCGCTTCGGAGCGCTGTATCGTCAGTGGCGGGACGTGGTCTGGGCCGCCGCTCGCGAACTGCTCCCCTCCGACGCGGACGCCGACGACGTCGCACAGCATGTCTTTGTTGGCCTGTGGAACCAGGGCCCCGAAGCGTGGCGTGAGGATCTTCCACGTCGCTACTTCGAGCGGGCCGGCCGGAACCAGGCAGTGATGTTGTTGAAGCGGAGGGCGCGGCACGTTCCGTTGACCGAGATCGGGAAGGAGGCACGAGTCGCACCGGGCCCTCGGGCAGACGAGATCGTGATGCGTGCGGAGCGGACGCGGATCGTCCTGACGGCAGTGGACGAGCTGCCTGATCGCTGCCGGCGGGTGATGCGGCTGGCGCTCCAGGAGGACCTGTCCAACGCGGAGATCGCCGACCGGCTCGGGATCAGCGTCAAAGCCGTGGAGAAGCAGAAGGCACGAGCTCGGCGGCTGCTTCGGGAAACGCTCGACGGTGTGCTCCACGACGGGGTGAGCAGAGTGTCCTCTTTTGAGGACGGGGGGGGAGCCCCGGTTGAGGAGTCTATAGAGAAGCGGGGAGAGATTTTTCAGCTTCCCGCGGATCCGAATGGGCTGTTCCATGCCCGGATCCATCCAACTCCCAACAAGGAGGTACCCATGAAGCGTGTCATCTGGACCATCGGATTCCGTGGGAAGAATTCGCGGTCAGGGCGCAGGTCGGGGATCTCACGGAGTTTACGGCGTGTATCGACGATGACGCGGTGCACGAGGAAATCAACGCGACTTCGGCCCGCCTCCGGCGGTCCGGCGTCCGTGTCACGCCGACGGTGCTCCTCGACCGACACCTCCTCACCGGGTACCCGGGCCGCGAGATCGTCGACCACCTCCTTGGAGAAATCTCTCAGCTCCCTCAACCCCAAGACCCGGAAACCCGATGAATCGATGGCACGGTGGAGCGGACTTCCGGATTTTCGCACTTCCCGTAGAGCACCTGGGCACCATCTTGGCATCACTCCTTCTCGTGCTTGTCGCGGGAGGGTGCGCAGAGGAGGCGGGCACGGCGGGCGAACCGTCGATGACGGTGGCCGCAGAACTGGTGCACGGTTCCGAATGCTCGACGTGCATTACCTTCGACTCCGTCACCACGCTGGGTGACGAGGCGGACGAGGCTTCGCTGGTCTCCAACGCCATGACGATCCCTTGCGGCCTGGGGTGGACGCCCGATCTCGGCTTCATCTCGGCGCGCATGGTCGGTGGGGGTGGGATCGGCGTCTACGGAGCGGGGGGTGCGCTCGACTCGCTGATCGGACGGCGTGGCGCCGGGCCGGGCGAGTTTGCAGGGGACATGCGGGTGCTCACGACCGATACGGCGATGTACGTGGTGGACAATCGCAACCTCCGCGTCGTCCACCTCGGGACGGCGGGCGAGTGGCGGGGGAGCACACGGATCCCCGCACGATCCGTCGGGCACACGATCCTCGGAGGAGGCCAGATCCTCCTTCACAGCAGACCGAGCGGGATCGAGGGGGACGACAACCCCCTCTACACGCTCCTCGATGGGACGGAGATCGTACACCGCTTCGGCGCCATCGACCCCGCCCTCTCGGCGGGGCTGGATCAGCGTGTTGTGGCGGGGCTGGCTGGCGCTCCTTCGGAATTCGTCGAGGCGGGCACCTGGCGCTACCAGCTCACGCGTCGTGGGGTGGACGGGTCGTCGGTCCGATGGCGGCTGGAACGCCGCCCCGAGTGGTTGGACGGCACGCCGCCCTCGAGCGATGATCTCGATCGCATGCATGTTGAGATCCCGCCTGCGCCTGTCGTGACCCAGATGTGGGAAGATGACGCAGGACGTCTCCGGGTACTCTCGATGGTGCCCGATCTCGACTGGTCGCCGGGCACGCCGGACACGCGGTCGATCGCGTGGATCCACGACACCTTCGATTCGGTGCTTGAGGTGATCGATCCGGAGACGCGCGAACTCATCGGTTCACGGCGTTCGGACGAGGTCCTGGCGGCGATGTGTGGTGCGCCGTGGCTCTACACGATCCGCGAGACGGAGGCCGGGGACACACGCGCCGTTCTCCTGCGCGCGGAACTCGCTCCGCCCCCGGCCGAGGTCGTGGCGGGTGGGTGATGGGGACGTGTGTCCTTCACGGAGCGAGGCCGCTCGCCCTCGTCCGCCTCTCTCCTTCGCTATTTCAGAGCCGCCCTTCTTCCATTGCAGAAGCAACGTGCTCATGACAATCCGGCCCCGTACACTCCTTCCCGCATTGTGCGCCGTCTCGGTACTTGGTTGCGCCACGGCGACTCAGCCCAGATCCGATCCCGGACCTGCACCCCAACCGGGACAACAGGTGGTGGCGTGGACGGAAGATCTTCCGTCGCGGCGCGGCGTCGCACTCTACTTTCGCAATGTATCGGACGAGCCGGTCCGTATCGTCTCGATCACCCTCTATGAGTGCACGAATGTCTCGGGGGGGTGCTCGGAGTACGATCCCGGGATCACGCTTCAGCCCGGAGAAACCGAACGGGTGCGGACGATCGAACCCTTCGACCCGCAAGGGTATTTCCGGTACAAATGGAGGTATCGGTCGATGTCCGTATGGCGCGATGGAGCACACCCGCACGCGGAGGACGCTTGATCATGCAACGTTCACGGGGTGAGCACCCTGGCGCCGGCGTCGCGTCGCGCCGATGGCGGTTGGGCGTCACGCGCG
>JAVVEY010000177.1:0-3818 GCA_032250675.1 Longimicrobiales bacterium
CATGGGGGTCGGGTCAGGGGGATCATCGAGCCATCGCGGGGTGCCGCATCCTCTCGGCGAAGCTGGGGTATCGGCGTGGGCCCGGGCAAGGCGTCCTCCGACCCTCCCCACCCCGACTTCGCTCCGATGAACGTCCTCGTCCTCAACGCCGGCTCCTCGACCCTCAAGTTCGAGCTCGTCCGCACCGACGCCGAACGGATGGCCGCGGTCACCGACGAGAAGCTGGCGACCGGCGTGGTCGAGCGGATCGGGGGCGAGGCCGTCATCACCCTCCGCCTCCCCGGGCGCGCGAATCGAGTCGAGACCGCGCCCCTCTCCGACATCCGGGCCGCGGTGGACTGGATCCTGAAGTGGGTCGCCTCGAAGGGCTCGGGGGTCGACATCGGGAGCGTGCGCGAGATCGAGGCGGTGGGCCACCGCGTCGTGCACGGCGGCGAGGCGTTCCGGGGCTCGGTCCGGGTCGACGACGAGGTGCTGCGCCGGCTCGACGAGCTGATCCACCTCGCGCCCCTCCACAACCCGTACAACATCCGCGGCATCCGTGCCATCCGCGATGTGCTCGGATCGGGGGTGCCCCAGGTGGCGGTCTTCGACACCGCCTTCCACGCGACCCTCCCCGAGCACGCCTACCTCTACGCGATCCCCTATCAGCTCTACCGCCGCTACGGCCTGCGCCGGTACGGCTTCCACGGGACCTCGCATCGCTACGTGGCGTGGCGCTACCGGAGGCTCCTGGAGATCCCGAAGGAGGAGGTGAAGATCATCACCGTTCACCTCGGCAACGGGTGTTCGGCCTGCGCGATCGAGGGCGGGAGATCCGTCGACACCTCGATGGGCTTCACCCCCCTCGAGGGGCTCGTCATGGGCACCCGCTCGGGGGATGTCGACCCCGCGCTCCTCGACTACATCGCCGCCCGCGAGGGGATGTCGCCGCGCGAGGTCGAGGGGCTCCTGAACCGGAGCTCCGGGCTCCTCGGGATCTCGGGGCTGACCCACGACATGCGCGACCTCCTCGCCGAGGTGGAGGAGCACGACGATCGCCGCGCGCGGCTCGCGATCGAGATCTTCTGCTACCGGGTCCGGAAGTACATCGGCGCCTATCTGGCCGCGCTCGGAGGGGCCGACGCGATCGTCCTCACCGGCGGCATCGGTCAGAATTCCCCCGAGATCCGGCGCCGGATCCTCGAGGGGCTCGGGTGGTTCGGGCTGGAGGTGGACGACGAGGCGAATGCGGCGCTGGTCGGCGGCGGCACCGGGCGCATCACCTCCGACGACTCCCGCCTGGCCGTCTGGGTGATCCCGACCGACGAGGAGCTCCTGATCGCGCGCGACACCTTCCGGCTGGTCGAGAAGGGGGGCGAGTCGGGGAGCGAGCCGCGGAGCGAGCCGCGATGAGACGCTCCCGCTCGATGCCACTCGCCGCCGTCGCGCCTCTGGCGCTGGCCGTGATTCCCGCGCTCGCCTCCGCGCAGACGATCCTCCCCGACACCCCCGCGCCGGCACCCGCGTCGCTGGAAGGCCGCAGCGTGGCGCTGATCACCGGCTCGACCAGCGGGCTCGGGCGGGCCACGGCGCTGGCACTGGGGGAGGAGGGGTGGCACGTCATCGTCCACGGGCGAAACGAGGCGCGGGGTCGCGAGGTGGTCCGGGAGATCGAGGAGGGGAGGGGCTCGGCCACCCTCTACACGGCCGACCTCGGGTCGGTGGACGAGACGGCCGCGCTCGCCGAGGCGGTTCTCAGGGACTTCGAACGCCTCGACGTACTGGTGAACAACGCCGGGATCTGGCTCGCCGGGGACGACGCGCGACGCACGAGCGCGGACGGCCACGAGCTCTCCTTCCATGTGAACTACCTCGCGGGCTTCCAGCTGACCCACGCCCTCCTCCCACTCCTGAAATCCTCGGCGCCCTCGCGCGTCGTGAATGTGGCCTCGATCGCGCAGAACGAGATCGACTTCGACGACGTCATGCTGGAGCGCGGCTACTCGGGCGGCCGGGCGTACGGACAGAGCAAGCTCGCCCAGATCCTCTTCACCTTCGATCTGGCCGAAGCGCTCGAGGGCACCGGTGTGTCGGTCAACGCCCTCCACCCGGCGACGCTCATGGACACGCAGATGGTGCGCGACGCCGGCGTGCGACCGAGGGCGACGGTGGAGGAGGGACGCGACGCCGTCCTGCGCCTCGTGCTCGACCCGGGGGTGGGCACCGGCGGATACTTCGACGGCCGGGAGCCGGCGCGCGCGCACCCCCAGGCGTACGACGAGGCCGCGCGGGCCCGGCTGCGCGCCCTGAGCGAGCGCCTCGTCGGGCGCTGAAGTCAGCCCTCGACGAGGGTCACGCCGGCCTCCGTCGCGGCATCCGCGAGGCGTCGATCGAGGGTCGCGAGTGGCACGCCGAGTCGGAGCGTCAGCTCCAGATACGACGCGTCGTATGCGCTGAGCTGATGGTCGCGCGCCAGCTGCCTGACACCCTCGAAGGGGCGGCGACGCTCCCCGGGATCGACCACGATCGGCAGCCGCAGCAGGAGCGAAGAGAACCGGCCGGCATCCTGAGGTATGCGGCCGCGGCGCTCGGCCACGAGGAGCCCATTGACCACCTCCAACGGCCAGATCGAGGCGGCCACAGCCTCCGATCGATGCAGCGTCTCGAGAACCTTCATCGCCATCGCGCTTCGCTCATCCTCGAAGGCCCACGCGAGCGCAACCGAGGCGTCGATGACGAGATCCATCAGCGCCGGCCCTCCTCGATCAGATCCCGAACGCAGAGGTCGGGGCCGAGCGCGCGTCCATCCCCGAACGCCTTCAGCTCGGCGATCGACTCGGAGAGTCCGGGGACGGCCGCGCCCCCGGGTGGCACGAGCTCGGCCACCGGGACTCCGTGCCGGGTGATCACGATTCGCTCCCCACTCTCGACCCTGCGCAGGAGGGCGGGGAGGTGGGTCTTGGCCTCGTAGGAACCGACCTCGATCATGTGCGACACCTCACTCGGAGTAGACTGGTCTACGACTAGTATGATCCGATCAATGATCCGGGTCAAGCTTTCCGGCGTCCGGTCGCACCGCCTCGTCGCCTCCTCGGGGGTGGGTGATGAGACCGTGAGCGCTACCGCCCCGGAGGCGCCGTCACCACCCACCGCTGGGTGAGCGCCTGCTCGAGGTCCTGACCCACCACGAGGTGGTAGACCCCCGGCTCGAGAGGCGTCCAGGTGAAGTCCGCGGTCTCCCCCACGCCGATGCGCTGGAGGTGCTCGACCGGGACCCGCTGGTGCGCGGGGCGTCGGGGTGGACCCGACGGTGGACCTGGCCGACAGCGGGGAAGGGCAGCCGCATCAATTCGTTGCTGTGCGGGACATGCGCCGCCTTGGAGACGGCCGCATCCTCGTGGTCGATGAGGGTGTGGATGAGATCCGCCTCTATTCGAGTTCCGGTCGATTCATCGGAGGCGCGGGGAGGACCGGAGAGGGGCCCGGCGAGTTCGCCATGCCGATTTCCGCCCAGCCCTTCCGCGGCGACTCCATCGCGGTCTGGGACTTCTGGCTCAGACGACTCACCGTCCTGGACTCGGCCCTCGAGGTGGGCCGCGTGAGTCGCCTCCCGAGCCCTGACCTCCATTCGATCGAAGGTGAGCATATCCTGGGAGTCTTCCGGGACACCCTCGATGTTCAGCACCCTCAGGTGCTGCCCTTGAGCCGCTGAGGCCGGCGGGTGATGGCGCGCGCACCTCGCTCGCGCCACGGGCGGGAAGTGACGGAGGGTCCCCCCTACGCCATCTCCATCCCCCCGAAGGGATCGAAGGGGCTGCCCCCCGGGCCCTTTGACC
>JAVVEY010000178.1:0-3800 GCA_032250675.1 Longimicrobiales bacterium
TGCCGAGTCGCCTCATTGTGAAACTCACCCTGGCGGGTGAGCGGAGGCGCGGGTCCGGGCGGGCGCGCGGGCCACGGGGGTCACGGGACCGAGCTGCGCGCGGTGGGCGAGGTGGAGATGGGCGCCCCCGCCGTGACCGACGCGCCGGCGCCCCCCTTCTCGCTCGCCGCGGCGGTCGCCGCCGCCGCCCCGCACGACACCGTGCGCGTTCCGGCGGGGGTGCACCGTGAGGGGCTCGTGACGATCGATCGGCCGCTGACGCTCCTCGGAGCGCCGGGCGCGGTGCTCGACGGCGAGGGACGAAGCGGGCTGCTCCTGGTCGCGGCCGATTCGGTCACCGTCACCGGACTCACCTTCCGCAACACCGGCACCACCTTCGCCGACGACCGCGCCGCGCTGCAGGTGGAGAGTGCGCGCTTCTGCACCCTCTCGGAGAATCTCTTCGAGGACACCTTCTTCGGCATCTATCTGGCCAACAGCGGCGACTGCCGGATCGAATCCAACACCCTCACCGCCTCGGGCGCGAGGGAAACCTCGTCGGGCAACGGGATCCACCTCTGGTACTCCACCCGCGTCGTGATCCGGGACAACGTCATCCGCGGTCACCGCGACGGGATCTACTTCGAATTCGTCGAGTCGAGCGAGGTCACGGACAACCTCAGCGAAGGGAATCTGCGCTACGGACTCCACTTCATGTTCAGCGACGACTGCGCCTACCGCCGGAATCGCTTCGCGCTGAACGGCGCGGGTGTGGCGGTGATGTACACGCAGGGTGTCGTGATGGAGGCGAACGACTTCGACGACAACCGCGGGAGCGCCGCCTTCGGGCTTCTCATGAAGGACATCACCGACTCGCGCATCGAGGGGAACCGCTTTCGACACAACACCGTGGGGATACACGCCGAGGGGTTGAACCGCGTCGAGGTGCGCGGCAACGACTTCATCCAGAATGGGTGGGCGATCCAGCTGATGGCCAACTCGAATGGGAGCCGCTTCGAGGGGAACAACTTCGTCGGAAACACCTTCGACCTCGCCACCAACAGCCGGCGCGCGTGGTCGGGGTTCGCGGGCAACTACTGGGATCGCTACACCGGGTACGATCTGGACCGCGACGGCTCCGGCGACGTCCCCTTTCAGCCCGTGCGCCTCTTCTCGCTCCTCGTAGAACAGAATGAGCCCGCGCTCGTACTCGAACGCAGCTTCCTCGTCGACCTCCTCGATCTGGCGGAGTCGGTCATCCCCCTCCTCACGCCGAAGAATCTGGAGGATGACACTCCCGCTCTCACCCCCGTCGCCACCCGCTGGAGCGGAGCATGATCCGACTCGAACCCCGAACCTCCGAGGGCGGGAGCTCCCGAGTCCTCCCCCCGGTCACCCTCCGCCTGGAAGGAATCCGGAAGAGCTACGGCGCCGTGCACGCGCTGGACGGGGTCGACCTGGAGTTCCGCCCCGGACGCGTCACCGCGGTGCTGGGGCCGAACGGCGCCGGCAAGACCACCCTGATCAAGGTCATCCTGGGGCTCGTCCGCGCCGACGCCGGGAGGGTGGAGATGGACGGCCGTGAGCTGACCGACGATCCCGGATACCGGGCCCGGATCGGCACGATGCCTCAGCTCCCCGACTTCCCGGAAAACCTCACCGGGAGGGAGCTCCTCGAGATGATCGACGACCTGCGCGACTTCCGCGACCGGCCCGACGAGACGCTCCTGCACGGCTTCGGGCTCGCGCCGGAGATGGAGAAACCGGTGCGGGAGCTCTCCGGGGGGACCCGCCAGAAGCTGAACGCCGCCCTCGCCTTCCGCTACGGCGCCCCCCTCCTGATCCTCGACGAGCCGACCGCCAGCCTCGATCCGGTGGCAGCCCGCATCCTGAAGGAGAAGGTCCGCGAGGTCCGCGACGCGGGGGCCACGGTGATCCTGACCTCCCACGACCTGGGTCAGGTGCAGGCGGTGGCGGACGACGTCGCCTTCCTCCTGGAGGGCCGGCTCCACTTCGAGGGCACCCTGGCCGCGCTGTTGAAGCGCACGGGAGAAGACGACCTCGAGGGGGCGGTCGCCGCCCTCCTGGCCGACGAAGGTGTCCACGGGTGCACCGCCTCCGCGCGACTCCCCCGGGAGGCCGCCTCATGAACACCACGCTGAAGGTCCTGCGCTACCAGCTCCGGCACCTCCTGCGCACGCGAGCGCTGATCGGCTATCTCGCCTTCTTCGGGCTCGCTACCGGAGGCCTCCTCCACTTCGGAGGGAGCGCCGCGCGCGCGCTCCCCTCGCTGGCCACCCTCACCCTCCTCGTGGTCCCCCTGGTGAGCCTCGTCTTCACCACGATCCACCTCTTCGAGCAGCGGCGCTTCACCCAGCTCCTCCTCTCGCATCCGGTGGGTCGGAGCCCCCTCTTCGCGGGGATGTACCTCGGGGTCACCCTCCCCCTCGTCGGAGTCTTCCTCGCCGGGGTGGGGCTCCCCCTCCTCTGGTGGTGGCCCGGCGTCGAGATGATCGGGCCGGTCCTCCTCATCCTCTGCGCCGGCGCGCTCCTGACCGCGGTCTTCACCGCGCTCGCCTTCGGGATCGCGGTGCGGATCCGGGAGCCGGCGCGCGGGCTCGGCGTCGCCCTCCTGGTCTGGCTGGGGCTGACCGTCCTCTACGACGGCGTCGTGCTCATGGCCTCGCACGCGCTGGCCGCCTGGCCGCTCGAGAAGCCGATGCTCATCGCGATGCTGGTCAACCCGGTCGATCTGGCCCGGGTCGTGACCCTCATGGCGCTCGACGCCTCGGCGATGCTCGGCTACACCGGAGCGGTCTTCCGCGCGTTCTTCGGAAGCGCCGGCGGGATCGCGCTGGCGCTCGGGTCTCTCGTCGTCTGGGTGATCGGACCCGTGCTCCTGGCGCTGCGTCGCTTCCGCAGGATGGATCTCTGACGGGTTTCGGTCACACCTGCACGGAGCCCCCACCTCACCGGTCGAGGACGTACTCCTCCTGGTCGTGAAGCGCGATGAGCACCAGGCAGCCGGCGACGGTGATGAGCGCCGGAAAGAAGAGCGCGTTGGTGCCTTCGAGCACGTGCCCGAAGGGATCGACGACCGACTTCCAGACGGCGACCATGCTCCCGGCATTCATCAATGTGATGAGCCAGTCGGTGATCCCGCGGCGGAAGCCGGCGATGAAGGCGAGCGCCACAAGGATCTGCACGCCGCCGAGGATCGGGAGGATCGAGGGGTTGCTCAGCAAGCCGCCGTAGAAGGTGTCGGATACGCCGACGGCGTGGTTCACCGCGACGATCTTGTCGAGCCCCCACCAGAAGACGAGGAGGCCGATCGAGAGACGCAGGAGGGCGAGAGTCCAGCCTTTCATGGAATGCTCCGGGGTTGTGGAAGGATCTGTCCTGGCTCCCGGGGAGGACCCCATCCCCTGCCGGGCACCGCGTGGACTGAGAATGGTTGCGACGGGGTGCTGCGTAAAGTCGGATGGAGGCGGTCGGCGCGCTGCGGGTGTTGGCCGCAGGAGGCGTCATACCTTGCAGCCTTGTAGATTCCGCACCGGACCCGAAGCGTGCAGCTCCCGGAGGCGAAGACCCCATGGACGGACATCGCATTCCCCCACCGAGAGAGGAGCTTTCCGACGAGCGCCTCCGCGAAATCGTGGTGGCGGAGGTCCTCATGGACGCCGAAGAGCGCCAGATCGTCCAACGCACCTGGGCACCCCCGCGCGGGACGACGCGGGGACGGATCGCGACCGCCCTCGTGCTCGCGGCGATCGCGGGATGGTTGTGGATCTTCCCCCCCGCCTTCCTCGCGCCCCCCCCTC
>JAVVEY010000179.1:0-3744 GCA_032250675.1 Longimicrobiales bacterium
CGGTCCAGGTCCGGAATGTGAGCCGCAACTCGCGAGTGGGTGCTGGACCTTCCTCGGCCTGGAGGATCAGACGGTCACGGCGCTCGCGGAGACACCCTCGGGGCTCTTTGCCGGGACCTGGTCGGGCGGGCTCTTCCGATTGAGGCCCCAGGGCGATCGCTGGGAGCCCGTGGGATTCGATGATCTCAGAGTTTCCGCGCTCCTCTTCGTGCCGGGACCGACGCCGCGGCTGTTGGCGGGCGTACGACCGACGCTCCAGGAGCAGAGGCCAGCGCCCGTCTTCGCGAGCACCGATGGCGGCGACACCTGGATCCCGTGGGATGGCGGGCTGGCCGAGCAATTCCCGGGCCGGCAGTTCGGCGCTTTCTCGCTGGCGATGGATCCAGGGGATCCCGAACGACTCTACATGGGGGGATCCGCCGAGCGTTTGCGGTCCACCGACGGAGGCCAGAGCTGGCAGTTCATCAACGAAGGTGGTGCAGACGCATTCGGGAACGGTGTGAACAGCATGGTGGTCTCCCCTCATCGGGACGGGCGCGTCTGGGCGGGAGGAGAAGGAGGGGTCTTCAACCCGTTCCTCATCCGGAGTGAGGATTGGGGGGACACGTGGGAACTATCATTCCCTGATCGCGCCGGACTGCGCGGGGATGGCGTGGTAATCGACATCGCCGCAGACGACCTTGATCCACAGCGAGTCTGGACCGCGGCACTGGCACCCGGCCTCGGGATAGGTGTGTTCCGGTCCGACGACGCCGGTCACACGTGGGAGCTGGTGCTGGAAGGTGGCACGGTCTTCAGCGTATTGGGTAATTCCGATGAGCTGTACGCAGCCAGCGCCACAAATTTCCGAAGCTCGGGAACCGGGCAAGCACTCAGTGACCTGGGCCTCTTCCGGTCGAACGACGCCGGGTCCACCTGGAACACGCTCGCGGTGCCGGCCGACGCTGCGGGCGCCAACACCGCCGCCTTCGATTCGCAGGGCCGGCTGCTGATCGGGACGATCCAGATTGATGGGCTTCAGAACGGCGGTGTGTGGCGACTTGATCCGACGCGCTGACGTGTGTGCTCTCGTGACACCGCTACCGCGCCGCGCCGCAGGAATCCCCGGATGGCAAGCACCACTCGCCCTCGGCCTGAGCCTCTCCCTCCTGAGCTGCGACAACGATCCGACGGGCCCTCTTTCCGTGCTGGATGCGGAGTGTGAGCCGCAGCTCGCGAGTGGGTGCTGGACCTTCCTCGGCCTGGAGGACCAGACGATCACGGCGCTCGCGGAGACGCCCGCGGGGCTCTTCGCCGGAACCCGGTCGGGGGGACTCTTCCGGTTGCAGCCCCAAGGCAATAGCTGGGATCCAGTGGGATTCGATGACCTCATCGTCTCCGCGCTCCTCTTCGTGCCGGGGCCGACGCCGCGGTTGCTGGCGGGCGTGCGACCGACGCTCCAGGAGCAGAGGCCGGCGCCCGTCTTCGCCAGCACCGATGGCGGCGACACCTGGATCCCGTGGGATGGCGGGCTGGCCGAGCAATTCCCGGGCCGGCAGTTCGGCGCTTTCTCGCTGGCGATGGATCCAGGGGATCCCGAACGACTCTACATGGGGGGATCCGCCGAGCGTTTGCGGTCCACCGACGGAGGCCAGAGCTGGCAGTTCATCAACGAAGGTGGTGCAGACGCATTCGGGAACGGTGTGAACAGCATGGTGGTCTCGCCCCATCGGGACGGTCGCGTGTGGGCCGGAGGCGAGACCGGGGGCTCCAACCCGTTCCTCCTCCGGAGCGAGGACTGGGGGGATACGTGGGAGCTCTCGTTCCCTGATGGTCCCATCGGTCCGGGCGCCGGCCTCGTCGTCGACGTTGCCGCGGACGACCTCGATCCGCAGCGAGTCTGGATGGTGGCTGGCGCGCCGGGACTCGGGGTGGGTGTCTTCCGCTCCGACGACGTCGGTCACACTTGGGAGCTGGTCTTGGAAACTGGCTTCAACCGTGGGGTCAGCGGCTTGGTGGGCAATTCCGATCAGCTGTACGCCGCAGGCGCCGGAAATCTCGGCCCGCTCGACCCAGCCGCGCCAGCACCCCGTGACCTGGGGCTCTTCGTGTCACGCGACGGTGGATCCACCTGGAGCGAGCTCGCGGTGCCGGCAGAGGCCGCGCGTGCAACCACTGCTGCCTTCGATTCGCAAGAACGGCTGCTCATCGGGACGATTCCGACTGACTCGATCCGGGTGGGCGGCGTGTGGCGACTCGAGCCGTCGCGCTGACGTGTGTGCTCTCGTGACATCGCTACCGCGCCGCGCCGCAGGAATCCCCGGATGGCAAGCACCACTCGCGCTCGGCCTGAGCCTCTCCCTCCTGAGCTGCGACAACGATCCGACGGGCCCGATCTCCGGTCCAGGTCCGGAGTGCGAGCCGCAGCTCGCGAGTGGGTGCTGGACCTTCCTCGGCCTGGAGGACCAGACGATCACGGCGCTCGCGGAGACGCCCGCGGGGCTCTTCGCCGGTACCCAGTCGGGGGGACTCTTCCGGTTGAGGCCCCAGGGCGATCGCTGGGAGCAGGTGGGATTCGATGACTTCTTCGTCTTCGCACTCCTCTTCGTTCCGGGACCGACCCCGCGGTTGCTGGTGGGCGTGGAACAGAAGGTCTTTGAGGGTACGGGGCTTCCGCCCGTCTTCGCGAGCACCGATGGCGGCGACACCTGGATTCCGTGGGACGGGGGGCTGGTCGAGCAATTCCCGGGCATCGTGATGAGCGGCTTCTCGCTGGCGATAGATCCGGGCGACCCCGAGCGGCTCTACATGGGGGGAGCGGGTAATCAGTTACGCTCCATCGACGGTGGTCGGAGCTGGGAGTTCATCGACGAATTCGGTAAACCGGCGGGGGGCGGGATCACGAACAGCATGGTGGTCTCCCCGCACCGGGATGGTCGCGTCTGGGCCGGAGGAGAAGGAGGGGTCTTCAACCCGTTCCTCATCCGGAGTGAGGATTGGGGGGATACGTGGGAGCTCTCGTTCCCTGACTTCTCACAACTGAGCGGAGACGGCGCCGTGTTCGACGTCGCGGTGGACGACATTGATCCGCAGCGGGTTTGGATCGCGGCGCCGGCGCCCGGTCTCGGGGTGGGTGTGTTCCGCTCCGATGATGCCGGACACACATGGGAGCTGGTCCTGGAGGCCACGCCCGTCTTCCGCGTATTGGGCAATTCCGATGAGCTGTACGCAGCCGGCGGCACCAATCTCCGTGACCCACCGGAAGGATCAGGAACCGGGCAAGCACTCAGTGACCTGGGCCTCTTCCGGTCGAACGACGGCGGGTCCACCTGGAGCATGCTCGCGGCGCCGGCCGAGGCTGGGGGTGCGCGCACCGCCGCCTTCGATTCACAGGGCCGGCTGTTGATCGGGACGATCCAGATCGATGGGCTTCAGAGGGGTGGCGTGTGGCGACTTGAGCCGTCGTCGTGACGCCGTGGATCGTATGGAGGCATGAAATTGCTGCCACGAATCGAGGTGAGGATCATCGGCAGAGGGCGAGCACCGCTCGCCCTCTGCCTGAGCCTCGCCCTCCTGAGATGCGACAACGATCCGGCCGGCCCGATCTCCGGTCCAGGTCCGGAGTGCGAGTGATCGATCCCTGAGCTGAGGGCTCGCGGCTCTGCGGACCTCGCCGATCGCCGGCTTCGACCCCTTGACACGATTCGGGCCGCGCTCTGGGCTGACTCCGGGATCCCCATCTCGCGTCCGCACCGACGCTCTCAG
>JAVVEY010000180.1:0-3702 GCA_032250675.1 Longimicrobiales bacterium
CGCGAGCTCTACGCCCCCTTCCTGAGGACCGGCAACTCGCTCCTCGTGATGGATGTGCCCGCGGCCGAGATCACGAAGTACGCCGCCAACGCGATGCTCGCCACGCGCATCTCCTTCATGAACGCCATCGCCGAGCTCTGCGAGAAGACGGGGGCGAGCGTGGACGCGGTGCGCGCGGGCGTGGGCTCGGACTCCCGGATCGGCTCGGCCTTCCTCTTCCCGGGGGTGGGCTACGGGGGGTCGTGTTTCCCGAAGGATGTCAAGGCGCTCGTCCGCACGATGAACGAGCTCGGCGCGCCGGCCGGGATCCTCGAGGCGGTCGAGGCGGTGAACGAGCGCCAGAAGCAGGTGCTCCTCGAGCGCATCGTCGCGCGCTTCGGTGACGACCTCACGGGGAAGCGCTTCGCCGTCTGGGGGCTCAGCTTCAAGCCGAACACCGACGACATGCGCGAGGCGCCCTCGCTCGTGACGATCCGGGGGCTTCTGGAGCGAGGCGCCGAGGTGGTCGCGCACGACCCCGAGGCGATCGACGAGGCGCGCCGCGTCCTGGGCGACGCGATCGAGTACCGCGAGCACGACCACGAGGTGCTCGACGGCGCCGACGCGCTCGTCATCCACACCGAGTGGCTCCAGTACCGCCGCCCGAACCTCGAGCGGGTGAAGGCCGCGCTCAAGCACCCGATCATCTTCGACGGTCGCAACCTCTGGGACCCCGCGAAGATGGCCGAGCTGGGGTTCGAGTACACCTCGATCGGACGGCGGGCGGTGGGGCAGGGGTAGGCGGGAGTCCGACCGGGCCATCTCGGCGCCCACGATCGGACGTCGCGACGCTGAGGACCTGGAGATCTTCCGCGCCGTGCCGGGTCCGCTCCTCTTCGAAGCCGAGGTGGAATATCCCACCCTTTTTCCACTTATACGACGTCTGTCTCACCCTTCAAGTGGAATATCGCCTCAAATTCCACTTCGAGGCAGCCTCGACGACCGACGAAGTGGAAAAAGGGTGGTGTTTTCCACTTCCGGGCAACGCTTCCGGGCCTCGTTGGTCGTTGGCCAGCTACGCCCGCCGATCCTTGAGTGACCTCCCGCGAACCTCTATTGCGGTCAACTGCCTCCCGTCGAAGCTGACGCTCGGGTCGCGTCACGGTATCGGCGATCGGTGCCGCTACGAGACATCCCGGGAAAACAAGGCCCTCGAAGCGTCACCTGACGTCACCCCTCCCGGGGTCACCCCTCTTGACGTCATTCCTCCCGGGGCGCGAGCGATCGGCCCCGCCCGGCCGTCTTCTCCGCTGCGGCTCGGGTGCGCGGAACACGCGCGCCACATGGCGTGTAAGCGGGATGGCGTGCGGGGATTAACCCAGAGGAACATCCCGGGGTATGCCTGACCGCGTGTGGACCCCGCGCGCGAGGGGTACGAGGACCCGAGCGTCCCCGTGCACCCGGCGGAATGTACCCGGCCGACCTCGCCGCGGCCCGAGCGCCCCTCGGCCTCCAACCCCCGGTCCCATGTTCCGATCTTCACGCCCCGGAGTGCGCACTCCGGCAGCCCTCCTCGCGCTCCTCGCCACGATCGCCTGCGATGGCGACCCGACCGGTCCCGGGGGTGGCGACCCCATCACCGAGCTCCCCCGCGCCCTGAGCGGGGTGGAGCAGGAGCTGATCACCGCCTCCAACGGGTTCGGGATGGAGCTCATGCGGCGGGTGGTGGCCGAGGAGGACGGGCCCAACGTCGTGCTCTCGCCCCTGAGCGCCTCGATCGCGCTGGGGATGGCGCTCAACGGCGCGGCCGGCACCACCTTCGACGCGATGCGCGAGACGCTCGGCTACGGCGATCTGACGCAGGCGGAGATCAACGCGGCCTACCGCGAGCTCCTCGACCTCCTCACCGGGCTCGATCCGACGGTGGAGATCGGGATCGCCAACTCCGTCTGGGCGGATGAGGGATTCCCCTTCCGCCAGTCCTTTCACGACGCCGTCATGGCGGCCTTCGACGCGCGCCTCGAGACGCGCGACCTGCAGGACCCCGCCGCCGTTACGGCCATCAACGACTGGGTGGCCGAGGCGACCAACGGCTTCATCCCGACCCTCCTGGACCGGATCGATCCCGAGATCGTCCTCTTCCTGGTGAACGCCATCTACTTCGACGGGTCGTGGACCACCCGCTTCGACACGGACGAGACCGTCTCCGCCCCCTTCCGCCGAGCGGACGGAAGCGACGTCACCGTCGATCTGATGTCGCTGCGCCAGCACGTCGCCCCGGTCCACTTCGGGGAGCGCTACACCGCCGTGGAGCTCGCCTACGGTGGCGGCGCCTTCGGGATGGTGGTGGTGGTCCCCCGGGGAGAGACCACCGCGCGGGAACTCGCGGCGGAGTTGAGCGCGCCCTGGTGGGAGGGGCTGGTGGACGGCCTCGCCGAGGCGGAGGTGGACCGCATCGCGCTCCCCCGCTTCACCCTCACCTGGGGGACGGCGCTGAACGACGCCCTCAAGGCGATGGGGATGGAGGAGGCGTTCACCCCGGGCGGGGCGGACTTCACCAACCTCTCGCCCCAGGGGGATCAACTCTTCATCAACCGGGTCATGCAGAAGTCCTTCATCGAGGTGGACGAGGCCGGGACCCGGGCCGCCGCCGTCACCTCGGTGGAGTTCGGAGTCGTCTCGGTTCCGCCGCAGGTGGTCGCGGATCGCCCCTTCCTCTTCGCCATCCGCGACCGCATCTCCGGCACGGTGCTCTTCACCGGGCTGGTGGGAGACCCCACGGCGGAGTAGACACGGCCGGCGTTTATTGCCCGGCGCCCCCGGGCACGAAGGCCGCGATGCGGAGCGGGCCCCCGCTCCCGCCCTCGATCTTCATCGGGAGCGCCACCACGTGGGCCCCCTCCTCGGGGAGCGCCTCGAGACGCGCCACATTCTCGAAGCCGGCGATATTCGCCTCGTAGAGCGCGGCGTGCGCGCGGAAGTCCGCGGACTGGCCGTAGTCGATGCTGGGCGTGTCGATCCCGACCGCCACGACCGCCCGGTTCGCCACCAGCCAGGCGGCCGCCTCCGGGTCGAGCCCCGGGAAGTGGAGGTCGGCGACCGCCTCCGGCCCGACGGCGTCGGTTCCCAGGTAGGCCGCGCGGTCGCCCCAGCGCGCGCCCCACCCGGTGCGGAGGAGGAGGATGGCGCCGTCGGGGATCCGTCCGTGCGCGGACTCCCACGCCTCGAGGTCGGCGACGCTCACCCGGTAGTCCGCGTGGGCCCGGGCCGTGACATCGACCACCACCGCCGGCCCCATCAGGTCGGAGAGCGGGATCTCGTCCGCGGTGCGCCGCCCCTCGGCGAAGTGGATGGGGGCGTCGAGGTGGGTGCCCCCGTGCTCCGCGCCGGCGAAGGCGTACGCCGCGTAGAACCACCCCTCCTCGGTGCGGCCCCAGGCGAGTTCCTCGAGCTGGAATCCGAGGGTGTCGGTGGGCCAGTAGATGGTCGAGGGCCCGAAGGCATGGCTCAGATCCACCCACCGCCCCGCCGATCCGTCGAAGACCCGGCCCCACTCGGGCTCGGCGGGGGCGCACCCCGCCGCGAGGAGGAGCGCGGCCGCGGCGAGGGGAGGCAGAACGAGACGAGGAGAGCGGGGGAGGGCGACGGTGCGCATGGCGGCCTCGCGGGAGGGGAGGGGGGTGACGCGCGGGGAGCCACGATGCCCGCGCGGAACGGGGGGGC
>JAVVEY010000181.1:0-3686 GCA_032250675.1 Longimicrobiales bacterium
GACCGGCCGCGTGAGCCGTCGGCCCTTGGTGCGGCCCAGACGCTCTCCCGTGCAAGGGGAATCGAATCGTCCCCTTGACTCCATGTTCCCCAGGGAACATTGTGTCATGTTCCCATGAGAACATGCCATCGCCCCGACACCCATGACACGTTTGTTGACGAGTATCGAGGCCGCGCACCAGCTGGGCTACACGGTCCAGCATGTGCGGAGGCTGATTCGGCAGGGCTCGCTGGAGGGACAAAAGCTGGGAAGGGACTGGGTCGTCGACGAACGGAGCGTCGAGCGGATGCTCGCACGACGAGCGAACCTGACGCTACCCTTCGAAAGGAGCGCCAATGGGATCGAGTGAATTGAGGGCGGTAGAACTGTTCGCGGGTGGGGGCGGTATGGCCTTGGGGACCGACCGCGCCGGGTTTCATCATGTAGCGCTCCTCGAGCGGAACCGTCACGCGGTCGACACGCTCGTCCACAACGCCAAGTCGGGCACCGGAGTCCGGGCGGACCTGCCGATCGAGATTACGGATGTCACGGAGTTCGACTATTCTCGTATCGAGGAGTCTATCGATCTCTTGGCGGGCGGAGCTCCGTGCCAACCGTTCTCCCTCGGCGGCAAGCATGCCGGGCAGAAGGATCGACGGAACCTCTTCCCGGAGGTATTCCGGGCTCAACGGGCTCTGCAACCGCGCGCGGTGCTCCTGGAAAACGTCAGAGGACTCGCCCGGAAGGCCTTCCGACCCTATCTCGAGTACATCCTGCTCCAGCTGGCTCTTCCGGGTATCAAGCCGATGGAAGGGGAGGGGTGGCGCGACCACAAGGACCGGCTCTTCGTGTCACTCGAGCGAGATGAGTTCGGAGACGCGCCCACCTATCATGTGAAGTTGGGCTTGCGAGAATGCGCCGACTTCGGGCTACCCCAGCGCCGAGGCCGCGTCTTCATGATCGCCATCCGTACCGACCACGAAGATCCGCTCGCCGTACCCAGGGGTTCGCATGCCAAGGAGCGCTTGATCTACGATCAATTCAAGTCGGGCGCGTATTGGGATCGTCACGGCCTGCCACAACCTCATCCGAACGGACACCGGGTCCCCGAGTTGGCTCCATCCAGTCAACCATGGCGCACGGTGCGGGACACGCTCCGCCACCTCCCCGTACCGTCGGATGGAGTCGCGCACTCCTGCCACCCGAACCATGTCGGCGTCCCTGGGGCGAAGTCGTATCCGGGACATACCGGGAGCCCGTGGGACGAGCCGGCGAAGGCGCTCAAGGCGGGCGTCCACGGAGTGCCGGGGGGTGAGAACATGCTCAGAGACGATGACGGCGCCGTGCGATATTTCACCGTTCACGAAGCCGCTCTGCTCCAGGGATTTCCGGAAGAGTACGAATTCTGCGGTAGTAGATCCGAAGCGATGCGGCAGATCGGGAATGCCGCTCCGACACCGGTCTGCGAGGAGATCGCCAACGCTATCCGCATCCGCTTGGAGGATGAAGACCTCTCGGTCGGAGGGTACACCTCTCCCCATGTCGATCTCGTGCACGAGAAGCAACTCGCCATTCTCTAGGAAGGCCGTTGGTTCCCCGCGACCCAGACACGACCCACCGGATCATGTCGCGGGTCCGCTCCAAGGACACGCGACCGGAGATGCTGGTCAGGAAAGAACTTTGGAAGCGCGGATACCGATATCGAATCCACCGCCGTGATCTCCCGGGGTGTCCAGACCTCGTGTTCGGACCTTCGAGGGTGGTGGTGTTCGTCGATGGTGACTTCTGGCATGGGAATGCTTGGCGTGTGCGTGAGCGTGATTGTCTCGCCGACTTGTTCCCGTCGAACACCGAGTGGTGGGTTGACAAGATCGAAGGCAACATGGCCCGGGATGAACGTGTCACGCGGGAGTTGGAGCAGCTCGGCTGGCGCGTGATCAGGGTGTGGGAGAGTGACGTCCTCCGAAGCGTCGAAGCCGTGGCAGGCCGGATCGCTGAAGTGATCGATGCCCGGCGATGAGCTCAATCTGGGTCATGGGCGTCCAGGAAGGCCCTCACCTCCGCCCCGACTTGCGCCTGAGTGGTCTCCGGGTCCGCCAGCTTCTCCGCCCACTGGCGGCCTGGATGGAGAACGTCCCACTTGGAGCGGTGTTGCGTGGCGCGGCGTCCCCCCGGATCGTGATTTCCGAACCCATCCAAGACAGCGTTCCACACCGGTTGATATCGGTCGATGACGACGCTCTCCGCGAGCCGAATCCAGACGGGTGCGGTAACGAGGAACCGGCACCTGAAGTTCTCCTCATCCAGATTGGTCGCCGCGGCCACAGAGTTCCCATGCTGGCGGAGTCGGGTGTAGATCGCTCGCCCAGTTCCGGCTTCAAACTCAACCCCACCCTTCCGGGAGCCATGGGGAACGGCCTTGCCGACGTACACGGGCCAGTCGAACCGATCGGATGACGGATCGTTGTAGTCCGCGAGGCGAGTATACGGATCGAGCGGATGCAGCATGTAGATCGCGTAGATGCCGCTCCCAGGGAACGTCTCCTCGGGTGGCAGGGGATGGACGGGCTGTCGCATGAGAGCGGTTACCACGCTCTCTGCCAGGGAGGGCAACGATAGTGGATTGAACTCGCCGCTCGGCTTGTTGGTCATGGTCTGATCGGGTTCACGTGTCGCGGCGGAATACGAATTCGTTCAGGTCCTTCACCCGATTGCGTATGCGGGTCGGAATGAGTCCGAAGCGTGTGGACGGCAGGGGAGATATCGAAGAGGTGGCCATGACAGAAACCTTGGGAGGAGTCAAGCTGACAACTCTTCCTCCACCCACGGCCCCCATCATGTCCACCAGCCCATTGTACCACGGGTTCGGCATTCACGGCTACATCCATCGGCGAGCAGCTTGACGCGCGAGATGACGCCGGGCGCCACATCCGGCGGCGGGGCGAGCGCCGGCGTGAGCACGCCGTCCACCCGGTAGCGGGCGACGACGCCGCCCCTCGTGCTCTCGAGGTGCACATCGCTCGCTCGCGCGTCGACGGCGTCGCGGATGAGGAGGTTCAGGAAGCGCACGACGGGCGCCTGCGTGGCGAGATCGCGCGCCTCCCATCCGAGCTCGGCACCGTCGCCGGCCGGGGGGTGTCCGCCCGACGTCGGCGCCGAGCGCGTGGCGATCCGCTCGACGAGCACGGGGAGCGCGTCGGGCGCGACGCGCCGGACGGACACGGCGCACCCGTAGAGGTCGGCGATCTGGCGCAGCGTGTCGTCGCGGATCGTGTGCGCGACGGCGACGACGAGCGCGCCGCGCGGGTCGATCTCGAGCGGGCAGCATCCCTTCTGCAGGAGGAACTCCCGCGAGATCGCGGGCGGCAGCGTGAGGGGCCCCGGGGGTGCGGAGGGAGCGGACATGGGACGAGCCTCCGAAAAGGAAATCCTTGCGCGCGAGATGTCGAGAGATTATTGGATTGGAGTGAAGGTATCAAGCGCGTCATGGCGGGTGAGATCGTCGCCGGGGCACGATCTCGTAAACGCACCGTCATGCAGGCCCGAGGTAGTTCGATGCGTGTACCGTCGGCGGTGTTGGGTGTTCTCCTTCTTCTGGCCTCGTCGGCCGGAGCATCGGCGCAAACGGCGTCGGCGCGGGTGACGGCGCCCTTGGCCTGCCCCCCGGAATCTGATCCAGGTAGAATGAGAGTCCAACGGACCTGACG
>JAVVEY010000182.1:0-3681 GCA_032250675.1 Longimicrobiales bacterium
GCCGAAGCGTGGGGTGGGGAGGGGGTGGGGGTGCTGATCCTGGAGGACCGCCCGGATGGCTTGCGGGCGCGCTGGAATCCGGCGCTGGACACGCTTCTCGTCCGCGACGGCGCGGAATTCGAACCACACACGACACACACAATACACTGAACGAGGGCACGACCGATGAGACGAACGATACTGAAGGGTCTTCTGCTCCTGGCGGCGCTCGGAGCGTGGATGCCCGCGGGATCTCTCGAAGCGCAGGAGCCGCCGGACACGATCGACGTGGAGGATCTCAACCGGCGGATCGAGGCGATCAGTCGCGAGCTCGAAGCGCTCCGACTGGGCCGTGAGGTGGCGCCGGAGGCCGACTCGAGCGTCATGGGCTTCGGGCCGGCGGCCTCGAAGGTCTACAGGGTGAACGAGGGGGTCTCGATCGGCGGGTACGGAGAGGTCCTCTACGAGAACTTCTCCGACGAGCGGGAGAACAACACGCCCTCGGGCAAGACGGATCAATTCGACGCGCTCCGGGCTATCGTGTACGTCGGATACAAATTCAACGACCGCCTGATCTTCAACTCCGAGATCGAATTCGAGCACGCCTCCACCGGCCAGGCCGGATCGGCGTCGCTCGAGTTCGCCTACCTCGACTACATGATCACCGGGGGCCTCGGCGTCCGCGCCGGACTCCTCCTCTCACCGATGGGCTTTCTGAATGAGCTGCACGAGCCGCCGGTCTTCCTCGGCACCGAGCGACCCGTGACCGAGAACCGCATCATCCCGTCCACATGGCGCGAGAATGGGATCGGGCTCTTCGGCGGCAACGACCAGATCGCCTGGCGGGCGTACGCCATGAGCGGCTTCGACGGGATCGGGGGCGGCACATCCAACGCCAGCGGCTTCAGCGACGGCGGGCTGCGCGGCGGTCGCCAGAAGGGCTCCAAGTCCGTTGCCGAGGACCTCGGCGTGGTCGGTCGGGTCGATTACGTCGGCACGCTCGGTCTGACCGTGGGCACCTCGGCCTACGTGGGCAATAGTGGCCAGAACCGCACGCTCGACAGCGGGGAGACGGTCGACGCGCGCACCTTCATCTGGGAGGGGCACGCCGACTACCAGGCGCACGGCCTCGAGCTGCGCGGCCTCTTCGCGCTGGCCACCGTCGACGACGCCGAGCAGATCAACGAACTCAAGGGCTTCACCGGGTCCGAGAGCGTCGGGGAGACGATGATCGGGTGGTACCTCCAGGCCGGATACAATGTGCTTCGGGACGTGCCGACCGTTCACCAGCTCATCCCGTACGTGCGCTTCGAGGAGGTGAACACCCAGGAAGACGTTCCCACCGGCTTTTTGGCCAATCCGGCGAACGACGAGACGATCGTCTCGCTCGGCACGGCGTGGAAGCCGATCCCGCAGGTGGTCTTCAAGGCCGACTACCAGATCCGCACGACCGAGGCGGACACCGGTGTGGACCAGTTCAATGTCGCGATCGGGTACCTCTTCTGATCATGTCGAAGGGGTGGCCGCGAATCGTGTCGAGGGGGTTGAGGCGATGAGGGCGCCGGGGTCACGGCGATGTCGCCGGTGGGCGCGCCTCCTCATGGGCCTGGCGTCCGGCGTCCTCTGGGCGCCGGGCGCTTCGGCGCAGGTGTTCATGACGCAGGACGAGGCGCTCGCGCTCGCCTTCCCGGACGCCGAGATCGAGCGCCACACGGCCTTCCTGACGGAAGCGGAGGTGGCGCGTGCGGGGGAGACGGCGGGGTCGGATGTGGAGGTGAGGCAGTCGGTCGTCCCGTACTACCTGGCGCGTCGCGGCGAGGCGTACGTGGGGGTCGCCTACTTCGACGCGCACCGGGTGCGCACGAAGGAGGAGGTGCTCATGATCGTGATCGGGCCCGACGACCGCATCCGCCGGATCGAGGTGCTGAAGTTCGCGGAGCCCCCCGACTACCTCGCTCCGGAGGGCTGGATCGAGCAGCTCGAGGGTCGGGCGCTCGACCGGGACCTCTCGCTCCGGGGCGGGATCATCGGGATGGCGGGGGCGACGCTCACCGCCCGGGCGATGGTCGACGCGGCGCGCCGGGTGCTCGCCCTTCACTCGGTCGTGCGCCCCTTCGAGGGCGCGGGGGCGGCGCTCAGGCCATGAGCGTCAGGAGGCGAGCCCCGTGAAGCCGTTCGAGAAGTGGCTCCTCTGGATCTCGACCGCGCTGGTCGGCGCGACAGGCGTGGCGTACTTCTGGGTGAAGTACTTCATGGAGCCCGCGCAGCCGTGGGACGTGGTCGCGCACCCGATCGAGCCGTGGCTGCTCCGGGCGCACATCGTGACCGCGCCGCTTCTCGTCTTCGCGATCGGCCTCGTCACCACGAATCACATCTGGAAGCACTTCCGGTCCGGGACGCGCGCGGGGCGAGCGAGCGGCCTGACCGCGATGGTCGTCGGGGGCCCGATGGTCGTCACCGGGTACCTGATCCAGGTGATCACCCACCCGGGGTGGCTGCGCGCGATGGCGATCGCCCACATCGTGACCAGCCTGGTCTTCCTCCTGGGCTTCGTTCTGCACGGCAAGGTCTTCCGGCGGACGCGACGACGCGGAGTGAAGCGCCGGGACGTCGACGCCGGGGCCTCCTCCCCTACCCCGCGAACCTCCACGTCGAGGTGAACGCCCGCGAAAGCTCCTCGCCGGTGAGGAGCGCGCGGACCATCTCGACCGGCATCCGTCCGTTGCGGAGCACGGCGTCGTGGAACTCGGTGTCGCTCATGCGCCCCGACCCGACGAGCTCGTCGTGGAGCGCGCGGAACTGCATCCCGCCGAGCATGTAGCCCCCTCTCTGCCAAGATCCGGTGAGACGGAGTAGACGGGAGAAACTACGAAGTCACGAGGGCGACGGACCCCGGTATGGACGCGCGATCGCGGCGTGGGGGACGCAAAGTGACCCCGACCGGGTGTCCGAGAATTCTGGTGTCACTTGGCGTCGGATATTGAGGTCAACTGCCCTCCGTCCAACCCGACGTTCGGGTCGTGTCACCTTATTGACGATAGTTGCCGCTACGAGACCTCCCACGAAAGCAAAGCCCTCGAATGGTCAGTTGACGTCACTTCTCCCGAGGCGCGAGCGATCGGCTCGGTCGGGTGCGACCCGGGTCTCCGGCTGGCCAGGTGCGACCCGGGTCTCGGGCTCGGCCACAGGTGCGGTCTGGATGGCCAGGCGTCACCAGCGCGCTCAGGTGCTGGCCGCCGCCTACCCGGCGCACCCCGACCGCTTCGTACAGGGCCTGTGCCCGAGCCCCCCAATCTGCCCTCCGCTGCCTGGATCAACCCACCCCCACCCCAGGACCACGAGGATGCCCACCAATTATTGACCGCCATCCGTCTCATCGGTGTTGACAGGCTCCGGAGTTCCTGGATGCGGTCTGGCTCTGCTCATAGCGGGTCGATAACGTGCTACGACGATAGGCGATGGAGGGGTATCCACGACCGTCCCCGCTGAATGGTCCCGGGGGGGCGGCGCAATAGGGAGGGATGTCGATGGTGTCGAAGCTGCAGTTCTGGGCCGTCCTCAGCTTCGTGGTGTGTTCTGGTGCGATGTTATTCTTCCGTCACGTTCGGCGAGACCGCATGGTGTTCGCGGGTACGGCGATGGTCTGGGTGGGCGCGTGATGCGTTCTGGCCAAATTCTTCGTTACGCATGAAGGCACGGTAA
>JAVVEY010000044.1:0-21610 GCA_032250675.1 Longimicrobiales bacterium
CACCCCACACCCGCCCTCGGAAGGGCGCGCGAAACGCCTCGCGGTGCGTGGCGGCGAGCGAGCCGAGGGTTAGCCCGTGGTAGCCCCCCTCGAAGGCGATGATGCCGGGGCGTCCCGTCGGGTGTGCGGCATCGGCGGTGGCGAGTTCGGCGGTCTTGAGCGCGATCTCGACCGCCTCGCTCCCCGAGGTCGCGAGGGTCGCGCGCGCGCCCTCCCACGGGAGGAGCGCCGCGAGCGCCTCGAGGAGGTGGACCTTGGCGTCGGGCGGGTGGACATCGCCCATCCCGTGCACGAGGCGCCCCGCCTGCTCCATCACGGCGGCCTCCACGGCGCGCGGCCGGTGTCCGGCGAGCGCCACGCCGAAGGCGGCCGTGAGGTCGAGGCAGGTGTTCCCGTCGGCGTCGCGGACATTCGCGCCCTTCGCTTCGGACCATACGATCGGCCACGCCGCGCGACCCTCGGGGTCCTGCCAGGTGACGTTGCGCGACTCGACCGCGCTCAGCCGCGCGAGAAGCTCGCGCGACCGCGGACCGGGTGGCGGGACCCGGAGGTCGGGGAGGCGCTCCCCGAAGGGACGGACCGGGTCGTCGCGCACCGACGGATCACCCGGAGGTCAGGAGATCCGGATCGGCGATCATCCCCATCGCGTGGTACCCGAGATCGACGTGGAGCGTCTCACCGGAGATCGCCGAGGCCAGGGGGCTGCAGAGGAAGGCCGCCGCCGCGCCCACCTCGTCGGCGTTGAGGACGCGCGCGATCGGCGCGTTGCGTGCGTAGTAGTCGACCATCCGATCGATCGTCCCGATCGCCTTCGCGGCGCGACTCGCCAGCGGCCCCGCGCTGATCGTGTTGACGCGCAGTCCCCACCGCCGCCCCGCCTCGAAGGCGAGGGTCCGGGTGTCTCCCTCGAGGGCCGACTTCGCCGAGCTCATCCCCCCGCCGTATCCGGGGATCGCGCGCTCTCCGGCGAGGTAGGTGAGCGAGAGGACCGCGCCCCGCTCCGACATGATCGGGCCGAAGCGCTGCACCATCGAGACCATCGAGTAGGCGCTCGCGCTCACCGCCGCGAGATACCCCGCCCGACTCGTGTCGAGGAGGTCGTTCTGGACCTCGGGGCCGTTGGCGAGCGAGTGCACGAGGATATCGAGCTTCGCGTCGCCGAGTTCGCGCGCGATCTCCTCGGCGACCTCCGAGATGGTGAACCTCTCGATCCCGGCGTAGCGCTTGCTCTCGGCCACCTCGGGGGGTACATCCGCGGGGGTGTCGAATTCGGCGTCGAAGGGGTGGATCGCAATGGGGCTCCACTCCCCCCCGCCCGGGAGGCTCATGTCGAGCTTCTCGCGTTCGAGGCTCTTCGTGAAGATCCCGAGCGCCGGCGGCCAGGTGCCCACGCGCACCTTTGCACCCGCCGCGGCCAGGTGGCGGGCGATCGCCCACCCGAAACCGCGGTCATCGGCGACTCCCGCCACGAAGGCGTTTTTTCCGGAGAGATCGAGAGAGAGCATGAGGTCAGCGTGGGAGAGTGGGATCGGGGGGTGCGGCGAATCGGTCTCAAGGTAGGCCGGCCCCGGGGATGCGTCGACGTTTGCCGCGATCGCTGTTCCACCGGTCGTCCGTGCAGCCTCGGTCGCGCAGCCTCAGTAGAGCACCAGCCAGGTGGTGAGCACGGCGTAGGTCACGAGGAGGAGCCCCCCCTCCCACCGGTGCACACAAAAGTTTCGGCGGGTGAGCGGGAGGATGAGGAACGAGAGCACGAAAACCGCCGGAAGCTCGCGCGTGATCACCTCGGGAGAGACGTGGATGGGGGTGACGATCGAGGTGATTCCGAGGATCGCGGCGATGTTGAAGATATTCGACCCGATGATGTTGCCGACCGCGATATCGACCTCGCGGCGCAACGCGGCGACGACGGCGGTCGCGAGTTCGGGGAGCGAGGTGCCGATCGCCACGACGGTCAGCCCCACCACGACGTCGGAGACCCCGAGCGCTCTCGCGAGGAATTCAGCCGAGTCGACGATCGCCTTGCCTCCGAGCACGAGTGCACCCACGCCGCCGATCACCAGGAGTGCGTCTCGCCCGGCGGTGCCGATCGACACCTGCCGCCGCACTTCGGCGAAGGTCTGAAAGGCGGCCCCGACCACCGCGGGCTCGCGCTGCGCGAAGCGGTTCACGAAGCGGAGGTAGACGAGGAGGAGCCCGAAGAGGAGCAGCCCGTCGAAGAGCCCGAGCCGGGCGTCGTGGAGGAGGGGGAAGAGGAGGGCCGTAAAGGCGAGCATGATCGGGATCTCGCTCGACACGACCCGCCGCGCGACCTCCATCGGACGGATCATCGCGGTCAGCCCGAGGATGAGCCCGATATTGGCGAGGTTCGAGCCCATCACATTTCCCATCGCCAGATCGGGGTTGTCGTTGAGTGCGGCGATGAGGGCGACGACGAGTTCGGGGGCCGAGGTCCCGAAGGAGACGACGGTGAGCCCCACCACGATCGGTGAGATCCCGAACGATGTGGCCAGGCGCGACGACCCGCGCACGAGCCAGTCGGCCCCGATGTAGAGGATCCCCACCCCTCCCACGAGGAGGAGGACGTTCATCGTGAAGGGCGTCATCCGAGCCTCATCCGCGATCTCGTCCCAGCCACCCGAGCACCTCCTCACGTCGTCCGCAGTTGAGTACGTGGCCCCGCTCGAGCCCCGCCCGGCGCGCCTGATCGACTCCGTAGCGCATCACGTCGAGACCTCGCACGGCGTGCGCGTCGGAATCGATCACGATACGCACACCGAGCTCCCGCGCGCGGGCCGCGACGCGATCGGTCACGTCGAGCCGTCGCGGGTGCGCGTTGATCTCGATCGCGATCCCGCGCTCGGCGGCCTTCTCGAGCACCGCCTCGATTTCGATCGGGTACGCGTCGCGCCGGTTGAGGAGGCGCCCCGTGGGGTGCGCGAGGATGTCCACCTGGGGGTGGTTCATCGCGCGCAGCACGCGCTCGGTCATCGCCTCGCGTTCCATATCCATGAAGGAGTGTACCGCAATCACGACGAGGTCGAGTTCCTCGAGGAGGTCATCGGGCTGATCGAGCGAGCCGTCCCGGAGGATGTCGACCTCCTGTCCGCGCAGGATCCGCACCGCGTCGCCGATCTCCTCCTGCGCCTCCGCGATCTCCTCGCCCTGCGCCCGGACCCGCTCGGGGGTGAGTCCCCCGACCATCGTCAGCGCCTTCGAGTGGTCGGTGATCGCCATGTAGCCGTAGCCCCGGTCCCGGCACGCCTCGGCCATCTCGAGCACCGACGCCGTGCCGTCGGACCACGTCGTGTGCATGTGCAGATCCCCCCGGATTTCGTCGAGGATGACGAGCTCGGGGAGGGCGTCCGCCGCCGCGGCGTCGAACTCGCCCCGGTCCTCGCGGAGTTCGGGCGGGATCCACGGGAGCTCGAGCGATCCGAAGACCTCTTCTTCGGTGCGGCCCCCGATGCGCTCGCCATCGGTCCTGCCGAGCGTCTCGGGGTCCACGTCCGCGGGGAGTCGGAAGACCCCCCATTCGTTCACGCGGAGTCCCGCCTTCACCGCCATCGTCCGGACGCGCACATTGTGCTCCCTCGATCCGGTGAAGTAGTGGAGCGCGGCGCCGTACGACTCGGAGGGGATCACGCGCAGGTCGACGGAGAGCCCCGAGGGCAGCACGATGTTCCCCTTCGTCTCGCCCGCCGCCTCGACGCGGACCGCGGAGGGGAAGGCGGTGAAGTGGGCGACGACCTCGCCCCGGCCCTCGTCGGCGCGCGCGAGGAGGTCGATGTCGCCGACGGTCTCCTTCCGGCGACGGTAGCTCCCCGCGACCTCGAGCTGCGTCACGTGGGGTGCGCGCTCCATCCAGGTGAGGAGCCCGCGGATGAGATCCTCGGCCTCGGCCCGGAGGAAGCGGCCGCGGTGGTGCCGGTACTCCTCGATCGCCGCGGCGATTTTCTGCACGCTCTTCGTCCCGAAGCCCGCGAGCGCTTCCACCGTGCCCCGCTCGATCTCGGCCTCGAGGCCCTCGACCGACTCCACCCCGAGCTCCTCGTAGAGCTTCCTCGCCTTCTTCGGTCCCACCCCGTCGAGTCGCACGAGCTGGGTGAGGGTGCGGGGGATCTCGCGCGTGATCTCGTCGAGCACGGTGAGCTGGCCCGTCTGCAGCAGCTCGCGGATGTGCGCGTCGACCTGCTTGCCCACTCCCTGCAGTTCGGTGAGGTCGTCGCCCTTCTCCACCATCTCGGTGAGGGGGCGCGTGAGCGATTCGACGGTGCGCACGGCGTTGCGGTAGGCGCGCACCCGGAAGGGGTTGGCGCCCTGGATCTCGAGGAGGTCGGCGACCTCGCCGAGGGTGCGTGCGACGTCGAGGTTCTCCACCTCAGGCCTCGTCGGGGGTCGATGTCGCGCTCTCGTCGGCGACCGCCTCCGCGCCCTCGACACGGCTCGCCTCCGCGCTCTCGATGAGCGCGACGAACGCCGTTTCGTCGAGGGTCTCGATGCCGAGCTTCACGGCGTCGTCGTGCTTCCCGCCCGGGTCCTCACCCACGACCACGTAGTCGGTCGACTTCGAGACCGAGCCGGTCACCTTCCCGCCGACCCCCTCGATGAGCTTCTTCGCCGCCGAGCGGGTGAGGGTGGCGAGGGTCCCGGTGAGGACGAAGCGCTTCCCCGCAAGCGGCGAGTCGACGAGCGCGGGAGCCTCGGGGGGAGGCGTGAGTTCGCGCATCCGCTCGAGGACGGCGTCGAGCTGCCGGGCGACCTGCTCGTTCTCGAAGAAGCCACGGATCGACTCCGACATGCGGGGCCCGATCCCGTGCACCGCCTCGAGTGCGGCGGGCTCGGCGGCACGGATCGCTTCGAAGGAGCGAAAGTGCCGGGCGAGGTCGCGCGCGACCGTCTGGCCGACCTCGGGGATCCCGAGCCCGTGCAGGAAGCGCGCGAGCTCGGTCGAGCGGCGGCGGTCGATCGCCTCGACGAGCGCCGTGGCTGACTTTTCGGCGAAGCCGGGGAGCTCGACGAGGCGCGCGGCGTCGAGCTCGAAGAGCCCCGAGAGCTCGGTGACGAGCTCGCGATCGACGAGGAGCTGGGCGGTCTCCTCGCCGAGCCCCTCGATGTCGAGCGCGCCCCTCGCGCCGAAGTGGACGAGGCGGGCGGTGAGCTGCGCGGGGCAGCCGAAGGTGTTCGGGCAGACGGTGCGTGGCCCGTTCTCGTGAACCGGAGCGTCGCACGACGGGCAGCGCTCGGGCATGCGGAAGGGCGCGCCTCTCGCCTCGCCCTCCACCTCGATCCGCTCGACCACCTGGGGGATCACGTCGCCCGCCCGCTGCACGCGCACCGTGTCGCCCGCCCGCACATCCTTGCGCGCGACCTCCTCGCGGTTGTGGAGCGAGGCGCGGCTCACCGTCACCCCGCCGACCTCGACCGGGCGGAGGAGCGCCACCGGGGTGAGCACCCCGGTACGCCCCACCGAGATCGCGATCTGCTCGATCCGCGTGACCTCCTTGCGGGGCTCGAACTTGAGCGCGATCGCTCCGCGCGGGTGATGTGAGGTCGCGCCGAGCTCGGCGCGCGCGTCGAGGTCGTCGAGCTTGACCACGATCCCGTCGATCTCGTAGTCGAGGGTGTCGCGCGCCGCCTCGAAGTCGCGGTGGTAGGCGAGGATCTCGTCGACCGTGGTGACCACCTCGATCCGCTCGGGGAGGAGGAACCCCCACGCGGCGAGCGCCTCGACGCTCTCCGCGTCCCGTTCGAACTCCGCGCCCTCGACCGCGAGGATGTCGTACGCCAGACAGACGAGCTCCCGCGCCGCCGTGAGGCGCGAGTCGAGCTGCCGGATCGCGCCCGCCGCCGAGTTCCGCGGCGACGCGTACGGCTCCTTGCCGTCCGCGACCAGCGCCGCATTGAAGCGCTCGAAGGCCGAGATGTACATCATCACCTCGCCCCGCACCGCGAGCCGCGCGGGCGCACGGCGCTCCTCGTCGTTCAGGCGGAGCGGTACCGAGGGCACCGTGCGCAGGTTCGCCGTCACCCCCTCGCCGGCGCGCCCATTGCCGCGCGTGACCGCCCGGACGAGCACCCCCTCCTCGTAGACGAGCTCGATCGAGGCGCCGTCCAGCTTGGGCTCGAGGAGGTAGCGGATCTCGACCTCGTCGCCCAGCGCCTTCCGGATGCGCTCGTCGAAACGCCGGAGCGCGGCGGGGTCCTCGCTGGAATCGAGCGAGAGCATCGGGGCGAGGTGCTCGACCGTCTCGAACGCCTCGGCCGGCTCGGCGCCCACGCGCTGCGTCGGCGAGTCGGGCGTGGCGAGCTCCGTGAAGCGCGCCTCGATCTCCTGCAGCAGCCGGAAGCGTCGGTCGTACTCGGGGTCGGAGATCTCCGGTCTCGCCTCCACATAGTAGAGCCGCGCGTGCCGGTGCAGATCCGCGCGGAGCGCGCGAGCAGCGTCACGCGCTTCCGCCTCGGAGAGCGCATCGACGTCGAACTCGAAGGGTCGTGTCATCTGGAAGCGCGGGGGCGGCGGGGACTCGACCGACAAAACTAGCCCGAGCGGCCCGAAAGGTCAGTGCCTCCGTGGCCGCCGCGGCGGGGAGGCGTCTGCCGCGCCGGGCGTGTCGGGTCCGCCGGGTCCGCTCATCTTCGAATCCGAGATGGAATATCCCACTCTTTTTCCATCTATGCGACGGTCGTCTCATCATCTGAGTGGAATATCGCCTCAAATTCCACTTCAAAGCGGCGTCAACGGTAAGATAAGTAGAAAAAGTGTGGTGTTTTCCACTTCCGGGCACCGCTTCCGCGCCTCCTCGGTCCGACGACGGCGGCGCCTCCCCTCATCTCCCTCCCACGCACCCATTCCGGCGCTGATCGCGCTGGGATTCGCCATGATCGGCACCTCCAGCGGTGCGGTGAAGCTCGGGGCGCGGATGGAGGCGGAGAGAGTGGAGAGAGGGTGACCGGCGCTACAGGGGCCCATGCTACAGGGACCGAAGACCCGCTTCGCGTCGCCTTCGAGGACCCGCGGAGCGCGAGGCCGATCCGTCGGCGCCCTCCGTCGCGGGATATCCCCGCTTGCGGGACGCCCCCCGCTTTCGGTATGCCTTGCGATCATGAGGCTCCGGCGCCGGTCCGGGGTCTTCGCCGCCGCGGAGCGGCCCTGGACCTGTTGAAGCGGAGGTGACGTGGCGCACGAGGACGAGGCGAGGCGAAGGAAGCTCGGAGACCGCGAGTTGCGGCCCGAGAGCCTGATGATGAGGTACGGCTACGAGCCGAGCTGGTCGGAGGGGGCCGTCAAGCCGCCGATCTTCCAGACCTCGACCTTCGTCTTCGAGTCCGCCGAAGCCGGGAAGGCCTTCTTCGAGATCGCCTACGGGCTGCGCGAGCGGGACCCCGGTGAGCGGCCCGGACTCATCTACTCGCGCCTCAACAACCCCGGGCTCGAGATCCTGGAGGATCGACTGACGCTCTGGGACGGGGCCGAGGCCGCCGCCGTCTTCGAGAGCGGAATGTCGGCGATCACCACCACCGTCATGGCGCTCCTCCGCCCCGGCGACGCGGTGATCTATCCGGAGCCGGTGTACGGGGGGACGGAGTACCTCTTCCGCGAGGTGCTTCCGCAATTCGGGATCCGCGCCGTCGGCTTTCCGGCGCGGCTCGGGCTCGACGGGCTGCGCGAGGCGCTCACCGACGCCGAGCTCGCCCGGAGCCTCCGGATGATCCACCTCGAGACCCCCTCCAACCCCACCAACGATCTGATCGACATCGCGGGGTGCGTGGCGATCGCCCGCGAGGTGGAACGCGCGGCGTCCGACGCGGAGGCCGCGGCGCCCGAAGCGGATCGCGCGGCGCCTGACGCGGGGGAGAGGGGTCCCCGGCGCGTCGTCGTCGCGGTCGACAACACCTTCCTGGGGCCCGTCTTCCAGCACCCGCTCAAGCTCGGCGCCGACCTCGTCCTCTACTCGCTCACGAAGTACGTCGGGGGGCATTCGGACGTCATCGCGGGGGCGTGCCTCGGGTCGGACGAACTGATCGGCTCGATCAAGCTGCACCGCACGATCTTCGGGACGATGGCGGGGCCGTGGACGTCGTGGCTCCTCATGCGCAGCCTCGAAACGCTCAAGCTGAGGATGACGAGCCAGACCGAAGGCGCGCGCGTGGTCGCCGACGCGCTGCGCGCGCACGATCGGGTGGCGCGCGTCCACTACCTCGGACACCTGGAGGATGGCGACGCGCAGTACGAGGTCTATCGCCGGCAGTGCGAGGGCGCGGGCGGGATGATCTCCTTCGAGATTGAGGGGGGTGAAGCGGAGGCGTTCCGCTTCCTCAACGCCCTCAAGCTGGTGAAGCTCGCGGTGAGTCTCGGAGGCACCGAGTCGCTCGCCGAGCACCCGGCCTCGATGACGCACTCCGACGTGCCGCCCGCGGCGCAGCTCGAGATGGGGATCACCCCCGCGATGGTCCGCATCAGCGTCGGGGTGGAGCACCCCGACGACATCGTCGCCGATCTGGAGCAGGCGCTCGCCCACGTCTGACGCCGGGCCGGTCGATGCCCGGAGTCGATGCCCGGTCGGGCGACGGGGGTGACGCGGCCTGCCCGGCGTCTTCAACACCCTTCCCGCCCTGCCGAAGCGTCTCGATCCGTCGCCCCGAATCGTTGCGCGACGCCCTGCGGGCCGTCATTCTCGGGAGCGTTGCACCGTCACCCTCCCGCACTTCGGACCCGCCATGCTTCGTCGCGCCCGTACCCCCTTCGCCCTCCTCGTCGCCCTCGCTGCGGCGCTCACCACCCTCCCCCTCTCCGCCCAGATGGAGGAGACCACGCGCCGCGGCGCGAACGAGGGCCTCGGGCCCTTCGACGAGTTCGTGATCCGGGGCGCGATGTACGTCGACGGCACCGGCGCGCCCCCGCAGGGGCCGGTCGATATCGTGGTGCGCGGCGACCGGATCGTCGAGATCCGCTCGGTGGGCTTTCCGGGGCTTCCCCTCCGGGAGCGCCGGCGCCCCGACGATCCCGACCACGAGATCGACTGGGAGGGTCGGTGGGTGCTCCCCGGCTTCGTCGACATGCACGCGCACACGGGGGGTGCGCCGAAGGCGCCGCAGGCGGAGTACGTCTACAAGCTCTGGATGGGGCACGGGGTGACGACGTCGCGAGGCGTGGGGCACGGGCCCGTCCGGTGGGCGCTGCAGGAGAAGGCGCTCGCCGAGCGCAACGAGATCGTCGCACCCCGGATGTTCACCTACGCGCGCCCCGGCGAGGCGTGGGAAGGCGGGCCGATCGACTCCCCCGAGCAGGCGCGCGCCTGGGTGCGCTTCATCGCCGACTTCGAGGTCGACGGCGCGCGCGTCGACGGACTCAAGCTCACCTCCTTCGATCCTCCGATCATGGAGGCGCTCATCGACGAGGCGCATCGGCACGGCCTCGGCACGGTGGCGCACCTCGGGCAGATGGGGGTGGCGCGCATGACCGCGCTCGACGCCGCCACGGTCGGGCTCGACATGATGACGCACTACTACGGTCTCTTCGAGTCGATGCTGACCGACTACTCGATCCAGGACTGGCCGCTCGACTACAACTACAACAATGAGCAGCACCGCTTCGGGCAGGTCGCGCGCCTCTGGGAGCAGTCCGCCGAGCCCGGCTCGGAGCGGTGGAACGCCGTGATGGACTCGATGCTCGCGCTCGGCTTCGGGATCGATCCGACGATGACGATCTACGAGGCGAGCCGCGACGTGATGCGCGCCCGCGAAGCGGAGTGGCACGACGAATACACCCTCCCCTCGATGTGGGACTTCTACCAGCCCTCGCGCGCGGCGCACGGCTCGTACTGGTTCTACTGGACGAGTGAGGACGAGTACCACTGGAAGCGCTTCTACCAGAAATGGATGCGCTTCCTGAACGAGTACAAGAACCGCGGCGGGATCGTCACGACGGGTTCGGACTCGGGCTTCATCTACAAGCTCTTCGGCTTCGACTACATCCGCGAGCTCGAGCTGCTGCGCGAGGCGGGGTTCCACCCGGTCGAGGTGATCCGCTCGGCGACGCTCTACGGCGCGCAGGAGCTGCACGCGCCCCGGGGGCTCGAGAACGAGCTCGACTTCGGGATCCTGCGCGAGGGGATGAAGGCCGACATGGTGCTCGTCGAGGAGAACCCCCTCGAGAACCTCAAGGTGCTCTACGGCACCGGCGCGGTGAAGCTGAACGACGAGACGGGTGCGGTGGAGCGCGTCGGCGGGATCGCCTACACGATCAAGGACGGGATCGTCTACGACGCCCGGCAGCTCCTCGCCGATGTGCGTGCGATGGTCGAGGCGGCGAAGGCCGAGCGCGTGACGGAGGACGGATCGCGCTGAGGCTCCGCACGAAGGCTCCGTGAATCTCGATCGACTCCGCGCCGAGACCCCCGCGACCGCGCGCGTCGCGCACCTCAACAACGCCGGCGCGTCGCTTCAGCCCGCCCCCGTCGTGGAGCGCGTCATCGAGCACCTCCGGCTCGAAGAGGCGCTCGGGGGATATGAGGCGGCCGACGCCGCGGCCGAAGCGATCGACGCGGCGCGCGGGGCGGTCGCCGACCTCCTCGAGACGCGCCCCGACCAGGTCGCGCTCGTCGAGCACGCCACCCAGGGGTTCGTGGCGGCGCTCTCCTCGATCCCCCTCCGGCGCGGCGACCTCCTCCTCACCACGCGGCACGACTACTCCTCCAACCAGATCCAGTACCTGACGCTCGCCGAGCGCCTCGGGATCGAGGTGGTGCGCGCGCCCGACGCGCCGGAAGGCGGGGCCGATGTGGAGGCGATGCGCGAGATCATCCACCGCCGCCGTCCCCGGGTGGTGGCGATGACGCACATCCCCACCAACTCCGGTCTGGTACAGGACGTCACGGCGGTCGGGGCGGCATGCCGCGAGCGCGACACCCTCTTCCTCGTCGACGCCTGCCAGTCGGTCGGGCAGATGCCGGTCTCGCCCGAGGCGATCGGGGCGGACTTCCTCTCCGCCACCGGACGCAAGTATCTGCGGGGGCCCCGGGGCACCGGCCTCCTCTGGGTGTCACGCCGCGCGCTCGACGCCGGCCTCACTCCGCTCTTCCCCGACCTCCGCGGCACCGACTGGATCGCGGACGACCTCACGCAGCCCGCGCCCGACGCCACCCGCTTCGAGACGTGGGAGTTCTCGTGGGCGCTCGTGCTCGGGCTCGGCGAGGCCGCCCGCTACGCCCGCGCCGTCGGGCTCGAGGCGATCCACGAGCGCGTGGTCGCGCTGGCCGAGCGCCTCCGGGACGCCGCGCGCGAGATCCCGGGCGTGCGCCTCCTCGACCGCGGCGCCCGGCTCTGCGGGATCGTCACCCTGGCGCACGAGACGGTTTCGGCCGAGCGACTCCGGGACGGACTGCGCGCCGAGGGGGTACACACCTCGTGGCTCACGCGCGAGGGCGCGCTCCTCGACTTCGAGGAGAAGGGGGTGGAGACGGCGCTCCGGCTCTCGCCCCACTACTACAACACCGAGGAGGAGGTGGATCGATCGATGGATCTTCTGGCTCATCTCGTATCCGACGCATGACACACTCGGAATCGATCGAACGATCAACGGCCGAGGCGGTACGATTCGATGGCCACGCCGCCCTCTCTTCGCCGACCTCCCCGCGCGGGGCGGAGCTCACCGCCGAGGTCGAGCGCGAGCTGATCCGGAAGTGCCGCGCGGGCGACGCGCGGTGGTTCGAGCCGCTGGTGTATGCGTACGAGGGACCGGGGATGCGCGTGGCGGTGGGGATGATGCGCGACCCCGACGCGGCCCACGACGCGCTCCAGGAGAGCTTCGTGAAGGTCTTCCGGAAGCTCGACCACTTCGACCTCGAGCGGAGTTTCGGGCCCTGGTTCTTCCAGATCCTCCGGAACCAGTGCCGTGACATGCTGCGCAGTCGGCGGGCGCGCGCCCGCCACGAAGGTCACGACGAACGCCTCGAGGAGCGCCCCGCGGGTGCCCGATGGGACCCGGGTCGGCAGATGGAGCGGAGCGAGGCAACCCGCATCATCTGGGAGGGGTTGGAGGTCGTGGGGGAGGACCAGAGGGAGATCCTCGTGCTCAAGGAGCTCGAGGATTTCAGATACCACGAGATCGCGGAGATTCTCGACATTCCTGAAGGCACGGTCGCGAGCCGGCTCTACCACGCACGTCGCGCGCTGCGCGAAGCGCTGATCGAGCTCGGCTACGCGGGCGTCGGGAGCGGAGACGAAGGATGATTCCCGAAGTGACGAAGGAGGAGCTGATGAAGTTCCTCGACGACGAACTCGACGCCGTGGAGCGTGCGCGCATCGAGCGCCGCATCGCGGCATCCACCGAACTCCAGCGGGATCTCGCCCGCTACCGCATCCTGAAGGCCGAGGTGAAGTCGCTCGGCAGCGGCGTGCACTCTCGCGGGATCTGGAGTTCGATCCGCCGCCGCGTGACCCGCCCTCTCGGATGGATCATGCTGCTGGCCGGCTCGCTCCTCTGGACTGGATGGGCCGGGTGGGTGTACTTCACCTCGGACGAGGCCGTTGTGGCGAAGCTCGCCGCCGGCGCGATCGTCATCGGCGTGACCCTCCTCCTGGCCACCACGATCCATGAGCGATGGATCGAGTGGCAGACCGACCCCTACCGGGACCTTGTACGATGATCGTTGTGACGAGCCCCGACGTTCCGGGGCGACGCATCTCGCGCGTCCTCGGACTCGTGCGCGGGAACACCATCCGCGCGCGCCACATCGGCCGCGACATCCAGGCGGTCTTCCGGAATATCGCCGGCGGAGAGGTCCGTGAGTACACCAAGATGCTCGCCGAGGCCCGCGAGGAGGCGGTCGACCGGATGATCGAGGATGCGGGGACGCTCGACGCCGACGCGATCGTCGCGATGCGCTTCGAGACGTGCGAGGTGATGAAGGGCGCGGCCGAGATGCTCGCCTACGGCACCGCCGTCCAGCTGGAGCCCATCGAGTGAGGCGGGGCGAGTGAGGCACGGCGTCTCCTGCGGGTCGGGCACCCCCGGCCGCTGCGCTCGCGCGTGCCGTCGCGCTGCCCGCCGGGCCTTCGCGTCGGGCTCCGCGGCACTCGCGCTCGCCTTCACCGTGCAGGGGGGCGCCGCCCGGGCGATTGCCGCGCAGGCGCTCCCCGGGAATGAGGGGGAGGGCGGGAGCGCGCCGAGCCTCGCCCGCGCGATCGAGACGATCACCGAGCGCCCCCCGCTCGACGGCGTGCACTGGGGGATCCACGTCGTCGATGCCGGCACGGGAGCGGTGCTCTACGCGAAGAACGCGCGGAAGCGCTTCGTCCCCGCCTCGAACATGAAGATCGCCGTGAGCGCCGCCGCGCTCCTCGCGCGGGGTCCCGAGTGGCGCTTCACGACCGAGATCTGGAGCGTGGCGCCGGTCGACGAGGCCGGGCGCGTGCGCGGGAATCTGGTGATCCCCGCCACCGGGGACCCGACGCTCTCCGCGCGCTTCCACGACGACGATGAAGCCCCACTCCGCGCGCTCGTCGATTCGCTCCGCGCCCGGGGGATCACCTCGGTCGACGGGGCGCTCGTGATCGATCGGTCGGCGTGGGACACCCTGGCGGTTCCGGGCTCGTGGATGGTCGGGAATATCGCCGAGGGGTTCTCGGCGGCTCCGGCGACCTTCGCGATCGGTGAGGGGGCGACGCGCGTCGAGATCCGGGGCGCCGAGGAGGTGGGCGAGCCCGCGGTCGTGCGGCGCCTGGGCGGAGGGACGCCCGGCTTCGTGACCGGCGAGGTCGTGTCGGTCGCGCGGAGTGACACCACGGCCAACGAGATCGAGTTCGACTGGCGCCCCGAGTCGGGGGTGCACCGCATCCGCGGCGGATGGCACGTCGAGCGCGTCGACACCCTCGCGATCGCGACCCGTCTCGCCGAGCGGGAAGCCGGCGTCCGACTCCTCCAGCTCCTTGATTCGGCGGGGATCCCCGTGCGCGACGGGGTGCGTCTCGTCGCCGACACCGCGGCGACGGTGGGGGGCGGCTGCCTCGCGGGGAGTGTTCGCGGCTGCGAGGGGGCGGTGCCGCTCGTCCGCCTCGAATCGCCCACCCTCCTCGAGATCACCCGGGCGCTCCTCGAGCCGAGCCAGAACTGGATCACCGAGCAGGTGATGCGGTCGCTCGGCGCCGACGCGGGGCCTCTCGCCTCGAGGGTGGCGGCGCGCGACACGATCGTCGCGATCCTCGCGCGCGAGGCCGGGGTCGATACCCTCGACCTCTCGCTGCGGGACGGATCCGGGCTCTCGGCGTACAACCTCGTGACCCCGCAGGCGCTCACCGCGATCCTGGCCCGCATGCTCGAGACGCCCTGGGCCGCGGGGTGGCGCGATGCCCTCGCCGCACCCGGAGAAGAGGAGTCGACGCTCGAGCACCGTCTCGGCGGCTTCGAGGCGACGCTCCAGGCGAAGACGGGAACGATCTCCAATGTGAACGCGCTCTCCGGCTACCTCGACGATGCCGCCGGGCGCACCCTGATCTTCTCGATCCTCACGAATGGGTCGGGGCTCCCCGCACCGGTCGTCCAGCGGGTCATGGACGAGGTGGTGGCGACGATCGCCCGGCACCCCCCGGACGACTGAGACTGACGCCGGATCTCGCACCGAAGCCGTGGCGGGCCCCCTTCGCGGTTCGAAGACCGCCCCGCCGGATCCCGGGCCGATCCCCACCACGTCCCGGCGGATCCCCTCCACGCCCCGCGGGTATCCGCCCGTCCCTTCATGAGGGTCGTTGCGTGCGCTGCACCTCACCAGGCTGGATTCACCTCTCCCGATATCGTCGCGGACGCATTGACCCGTGGCGGGGAGACCCCTAGGTTTTGGTACCCGGAATCATTCTTGATAAGGCACTCCTGCCGGGGGCCTTTCACCTCCATCCCACGACACCCCCATGAGCGCACCCCTCCTCACGATCAAGAATCTTCAGGCCAAGGTCGCCGACGAGGACCTCCAGATCCTCCGGGGCGTCGACCTCGAGCTTGCTCGCGGCGAGATCCATGCGATCATGGGTCCGAACGGCTCGGGGAAGAGCACGCTGGCGAAGGTGCTCGCGGGACACCCCGGCTACGAGGTCACGGGGGGGAGCGTCACCTTCCAGGGGAGCGACATCCTCGAGCTCGAACCCGATGAGCGCTCCCGTGCCGGCGTCTTCCTCGCCTTCCAGTACCCGGTCGAGATCCCGGGCGTCTCGATCGCCAACTTCCTGCGGACCGCGCTGCAGGCGCGCTCCGAGGAGGAGGATCTCGACCTCTTCGAGTTCCAGGATCTCCTGATGGAGAAGATGGAGCTCCTCGACATGGACCCGAGCTTCGCCGAGCGCTCCGTCAACGACGGCTTCAGCGGCGGCGAGAAGAAGCGCAACGAAATCCTCCAGATGGCGTGCCTCCACCCGACCCTCGCGCTCATGGACGAGACCGATTCGGGGCTGGATATCGACGCGCTCCAGGTGGTCGCGCACGGCGTGAACACGCTGCGCGAGGAGAATCCCGAGATGACGGTGCTCCTCATCACGCACTACCAGCGCCTCCTCAACTACATCAAGCCCGACCATGTGCATGTGATGGTCCAGGGACGCATCGTGGAGTCGGGAGGTGCCGACGTCGCGCTGCGCCTCGAGGAGGAAGGCTACAAGAGCTGGCAGGGTGTTGAAGCCGAAGCGGAGGTGATGAGCTGATGCCACGCAACGAAGCGGTACAGGACCTCAATCTCGACGAGTACAAGTACGACTTCGTCGACAGCGAGAAGCATGTCTTCCGGACGAAGCCCGGCCTCAGCGAAGAGGTCGTGCGGCAGATCTCCGGGCACAAGGACGAGCCTGAGTGGATGCTCGATCTCCGGCTCAAGGCGCTCGAGATCTACGAATCGAAGCCGATGCCGACGTGGGGTGGCGACCTCTCGAAGCTCGAGGAGACGCTGAAGGAGATCTACTTCTACGTCCGGCCGCAGGACCAGATGGAGCGCTCGTGGGACGACGTGCCGGCCGACATCAAGGAGACCTTCGAGAAGCTCGGGATCCCCGAGGCCGAACAGAAGGTGCTTGCCGGCGTGGGCGCCCAGTACGAGTCCGAGATGGTCTACCACTCGCTCAAGAAGGAGTGGGACGACAAGGGGGTCATCTTCGACTCGATCGAGGACGGGCTGAAGAATCATCCGGAGATCTTCCGGAAGTACTTCGGCACCGTCATCCCCACGGCGGACAACAAGTTCAGCGCGATGAACTCGGCGGTGTGGTCCGGCGGATCCTTCGTCTACATCCCGCCGGGTGTCGAGCTCGAAACCCCGCTCCAGGCGTACTTCCGGGTCAACCAGGAGCGGATGGGCCAGTTCGAGAGGACGCTGATCATCGCGGGCGAGGGCTCGCGCGCCCACTACATCGAGGGGTGCACCGCGCCGGTCTACTCGACCGAGTCGTTCCACTCCGGGGTGATCGAGATCGTCGTCGAGAAGAACGCGCACTTCCGCTACACCACGATCCAGAACTGGTCGAACAACATGTACAACCTCGTCACCCAGCGTGCGCTGGTGAACGAGGGCGCGACGATGGAGTGGCTCGACGGCAACCTCGGCTCGAAGCTCACGATGAAGTATCCGTCGTGCTACCTCATCGGGGAGGGCGCCCACGGCAATATCCTCTCGATCGCGTACGCCGGAGACGGGCAGCACCAGGACACCGGCGGCAAGGTCGTGCACGCCGCCCCCAACACGACCTCCTCGATCGTATCGAAGTCGATCTCGAAGGGGACGGGGCGCTCCTCGTATCGCGGGCTCCTGCAGGTGCACGAGGGCGCGCGCAACGCGCGCTCGAATGTGGAGTGTGATGCCCTCCTCATCGACGAGAACGCACGGACCGACACCTACCCCTACATCGAGATCAACGAGAAGTCGGCGCACATCGGACACGAGGCGACCGTCTCGAAGATCGGCGACGAGCAGCTCTTCTACCTGATGAGCCGGGGGATGGACGAGGAGGAAGCGATGGCGCTGATCGTGCGCGGCTTCATCGAGCCGATCGCGAAGCTCCTCCCGCTGGAGTACGCCGTGGAGTTGAACCGTCTGATCGAGCTCGAGATGGAAGGGAGTGTCGGATGAGTGAAGGAATCGTGACGGGCGAGCGAGGCCTTGTGGAGCTCGATCGCGCCGAGGTCGCCGCGCGCGCCGAGAGAGACCCCGAGTGGCTGCGCGAGCGCCGTCTGCACGCTGCCGACGTCTACCAGCGCACCCCGATGCCGACGACGCGGCTCGAGGAGTGGCGCTACACCGATCTGCGCGACAAGCTCGATCTCGAGGCGCTCGAGCCGGGCCGACCTGCGGAGGTCGCGGACGACCCCGCGGCGTGGCCGGCCGGGCTGCGGGCCGCGATGGACGACGACCGGGAGGCGTCGGCGCACATCGTGCTCATCGACGGCGCCGTCGTCCACACCGACCTCGATCCTGCGCTCGCGGCCAAGGGTGTGGTCGTGGAGTCGCTCGCCCGGGCGGTCCACGACGACGATATGTGGGAGGACTCTCGTGAGTACCTCGCCACCCAGGCGGTGAGCCCCGAGCGGGGGAAGTTCGCCGCGCTCAACGCCGCGCTCTTCCTCGATGGAGTCTTCGTGCGCGTGCCGCGAGGTGTGCACGTCGACCTCCCGATCCGGGTGACGCGCTGGGTCTCGACACCCGGCGTGGCCCACCTCGACCGCGTGCTCGTCCTCGCCAGCGAGGCGTCGCAGGTGACGGTGGTCGACGAGGTGCTCTCCGACGACCTCGCGTCGCACACCTTCGTGTCGAATGTCGCCGAGGTCATCGCGCGCGATGGCGCGCAGGTGCACTTCGTCCAGGTACAGCGCCTCGGCCGGAACGCCTTCAACCACACCGAGCACCGCACGCTGGTGCACCGCGACGCGACCTCCGACTCGCTGCACGTCTCGCTGGGTGCCACCACGAGCCGCCTCGACCTGAACACGCAGATGATCGGACCCGGGTCGCGCGCCGAGTTGCTCGGGCTCTACTTCGGAGACGGCGACCAGCACTTCGATCACAACACGAGTCAGGACCACGTCGCGCCCAACGCCTTCAGCGACCTCCTCTTCAAGGGCGCACTCGACGAGCGCGCGCGCGCGGTCTTCCGCGGAATCATCCGCGTGCACCCGAAGGCGCAGCAGACCGACGCCTATCAGACGAACCGGAACCTCCTCCTCTCGGAGGACGCTGCGGCGAACACGCTGCCGAACCTCGAGATCGAGGCCGACGACGTGAAGTGCTCGCACGGCGCCACCGTCGGACAGCTCGACGAGGATTCGCTCTTCTACCTGATGAGTCGCGGGATCCCCGAGGCACGCGCCGAGCGCCTCGTGGTGCTCGGCTTCCTCGGCGAAGTGCTCTCCCGACTCTCGCTCGGTGGAGTGATCGAGAAGGTCACGCGCGAGATCGAACGCAAACTCGAGAACCACTGATGGCCGAGTGGGTTCGGGCGGCTGCACTCGACGCGGTCTCGCCGGGTACGCTCCATGGGGTGGAGATCAACCGTGCGCGCGTGGTGCTCGCCAATGTCGACGGTGAGATCTACGCGCTGCAGGACCGGTGTTCGCACGCCGACTTCCCCCTGAATGACGGAACGCTGGAAGGCACCGAGATCGAGTGTGCGCACCACGGGGCGCGCTTCGACGTGTGCAGCGGCCGGGCGCTCTGCCTCCCGGCGATCCGCCCGGTCCCGAGCTATGATGTCGAGATCCGGGACGGCGAGATCTTCATCCACCTGGGGTGAGCCTCATGATTACACTCGCAGACGGGACCTACGACGTGGAGACGATCCGCGCCGACTTCCCCGCCCTCGATCAGGAGGTCGGGACGAAGCCCCTCGTCTACCTCGACAACGCGGCCACCACGCAGAAGCCCGACCTCGTGCTCGACGTGATGGACCGCTACTACGAGCGTGACAACGCGAATGTCCACCGCGGGATTCATGAACTGAGCCGGCGCGCCACCGAGGCGTACGAAGGCGCGCGCGCGAAGGTGGCCGAGTCGATCCACGCGAGCGACGCGAGCGAGGTGATCTGGACGCGCGGGACGACCGAGTCGATCAACCTCGTCGCACAGGCGTGGGGCCGTCAGACGCTCGAGCCCGGCGACGAGATCCTCCTCTCGGTGCTCGAGCACCACTCCAACCTCGTGCCGTGGCAGCTCACGGCGGCGGCGACGAGAGCACAGCTTCGCTACATCGAGATCGACGATGAGGGGGAGTGGATCCTCGACGACCTCCCCTCGCTCGTCACCGGGCGCACGCGGATCGTGGCGCTCAGCCACGTCTCGAACGCCCTCGGCACGATCAACCCGGTGGAGCGGGTCACCGCATACGTCCGCGAGCACGCCCCCGAGGCGGTGATCCTCCTCGACGGCGCCCAGGCGCTCGCGCACCTCGATATCGATGTGCAGGCGCTCGGCATCGACGCCTACGCCTTCAGCGGCCACAAGGCGATGGGGCCGACCGGGATCGGGGGGCTCTGGGCGCGCCGCGACTTCCTCGAGCGGATGGAGCCGTGGCAGGGTGGTGGCGAGATGATCTCGGTCGTCGAGCGCGAGAGTTCGACGTGGGCCGCGGTGCCGCACAAGTTCGAGGCGGGCACGCCGAATATCGCGGGCGCGGTCGGGATGGGCGCGGCGATCGACTATATCGAGGCGATCGGCAAGCCGGCGATCCGCGCCCACGAACACAAGGTCATCGGCTACGCGATCGAGCAGCTGACGGCCCGCTTCGGCGAGCGGATCCGGATCTGGGGCCCCTCGGATCTCGACCGGAGGAGCGGTGTCGTCTCCTTCTCGCTCGACTTCGCGCACCCGCACGACATCGCCACGATCGTCGACGCGGAAGGGGTCGCGATCCGCGCCGGGCATCACTGCGCGCAACTCGTGATGAAGCGCTACGGCGTGCCGGCCACGGCCCGCGCATCGTTCTGCATGTACAACACGACCGGGGACGTCGACCGACTCGTCGACGCACTCGGCGAGGTGGAGGCTCTCTTTGGATAAGTCCGCGCACTACGGCGAACCGAAACTCAACTCGCTCTACAAGCAGCTCATCCTCGAACACTACCGCAGCCCCAGGAACCGCGGGGTGGTCGATGACCCGACCGTCGAGGTGCATATGCAGAATCCCACCTGCGGCGACGAGATCCATCTCACGCTGCGGGTCGAGGACGGGCGGATCGCCGAGGTGAAGCACGAGGGCCAGGGGTGCTCGATCAGCCAGGCCGCCGTCTCGATGATGACCAAGCTCCTCGAGGACCGTCCACTCGACGACGCGGGGCATCTCGCCGACCGCTTCACCGAGATGATGCACGGCGACGAGGAGGCGGAGAAGGATCGTTCGATGGGAGACCTGCGGGCGCTCGCCGGGGTGAGTAAGTTCCCGGTGCGGGTCAAGTGTGCGCTCCTCGGGTTCGACGCCCTCCAGGAAGCGCTCAGGGAGATCGGCGCCTCGACCTGAGAAGACGAGGACGCGGGGTCTCCGGAAGAACGATGCGTCTGCCGCCACGCGTGGCGAGGAGGCTCGGGTGAGCGTCACGACGGTGTATGCCGGACATCTCTCGGGGACCCCCGTCGGCACCCTCCGACTCTGGGCGACGGAGCGCGGTGTGCGGCGTCTCGATTTCCGCCACGGCCCCGATATCGTCCGCGCGGACGAGCGCCTCTCGACCGACCCCTCCCCTCCCCTCGTCGAGGACGCGCTGGCGCAGCTCGTCGCGTACTTCGCGGGCGAGTGTCGATCCTTCGAGATCCCCCTCGATCTCGGCGCCCTCACGCCCTTCCAGAAGCGGGTGTACGCCCGCCTCCTCGAGTTGGGGTTCGGCAAGGTGACGACGTACGGGGCGATCGCCGAGGAGCTCGGTGCCGGCCCCGGAGGCGCGCGCGCCGTCGGGCAGGCGGTCGGCGCCAACCCCGTCGCGATCGTGATCCCGTGTCACCGCGTGATCGGTTCGGACCACACCCTCCACGGCTACTCCGGCGGGTTGGAGCGCAAGAGCTTTCTCCTGCGCCACGAGGGGATCGTGGTGGATGGCGACGAGACCGACAGCCGCGTGCACCCCGAGGAGCTCAGGCTGGATATCTGAGCGCTTCGTGACCCTCGCGGGTCGGGATTTTCAACGATGCGTCGGCACGGCGCTTGGGTTGGGCGCTGTGCCATGTCGCCAGGCCACCGAGAAGAGCGCACGGAACTGTCCGAGTGGCACATTTTCGTCCGCCAGAAGTGAGACATTTACAGCCGCCGCCGACAGCGGTCTTGCGGGGGGTGGGTGGGCACGCGGTCAGCAGGGCCGAGCCCGCTGCCCGTCGTCGAGGAACGCGACGCGCAGATCGTGCACGCGGCGGGGGTCGCTGAAGAAGTCGGTCACCTCCGAGGGTGGCGGCGATCCACTTCCTGTCGTCGGGCGTCCACTCGGGTGCGCTTCACCCTGGCTGGCGATCGCCCCTTCGATGGGGCCGCAGGCGGCGATCCGGCGTCGCTCACGACGGCGGGTGATCGGCGCCCTCAGGGTCACGGGCCAGAACATCGCCGCCTGCTTCGCCCGCGGCGTCGGCTTCGCCCGCGGCGTCGGCTTCGCCCGCGGCACCGG
>JAVVEY010000045.1:0-21510 GCA_032250675.1 Longimicrobiales bacterium
CGGGCTCGCCACCATCGCCGACCTCGTCCCCCTCGAGGGATGCAATCGTCCCCTCGTGCGCTTCGGGCTGCGCGCGCTCGGACGCACCGGAAATGTGGGTCTCCGTGCCCTCCTCGAGGTGTGCGAACTCATCGATCCGGCCCTCCCGGCGAGCGAGGGTCCTCCGATCGCGTCGGGGCGGGTGGGGTTCGTGCTGGCTCCGAGGATCAATGCGGCGGGACGGGTGGGAGAGACCGCCGACGCGCTCCAGCTCCTCCTCACCGAGGACCGCGAGGAGGCGCTTCGGCTCGCGCGGCTCCTCGACGATCTCAACCGCGCGCGACGGGAGGAGGACCGCCGCACCCTCGACGAGGCGCTCGCGCAGCTCGAAGCGACGTACGATCCCGCGCGGGATCATGGGGTGGTGCTCGCGGGCGAGGGATGGCACCCCGGTGTGATCGGGATCGTGGCGTCGCGCGTCGTGGAACGGATCCACCGACCGACGATCCTCATCGCCCTCGACGGGGAGCGGGGGCGGGGAAGCGCCCGCTCGATCCCCGGGTTTCACCTCCACGACGCGCTCGTCACCCTCGCCGATCGACTCGGTCGCTTCGGGGGACACGCGCAGGCGGCCGGACTCGAGATCGAACGCGACCGCCTGCGCGATCTGCGGGAGGGGTTCAACGCGGTGGCGCGCGCGCGGCTCGAGGGACGCGACCTTCGCCCCCGTACCCGCATCGACCTCGAACTCGACGCCGCCTCCGCCACCCTCGAGCTCGCCGACCGCGCGCAGTGGCTCGGGCCGCACGGGATCGGCAACCCGCGTCCCGTCTTCCTCTCCCGCGGGGTTCGCGTGGCCGAGGCCCGCGAGCTCCGCGGAGGCCATCTGAAGGTGGGTGTCGCCGTGGGGCGTGCCCGCCTCGACGGGATCGGATTCGGCCTCGCGGAGCGCGTCGATACCGCGAAGCTCGCCGGGAGCGACGTGGATCTCGTCTTTCACCTCACCGTCAACGAGTGGAAGGGCCGGCGCTCACCCCAGATGACGCTCCTCGACATCCGCCCCTCGGGGGAAGAGATAGAGAGAGAAGGATGAGGATCATCGCGGGCGAGTGGCGCGGGCGGCGCCTCGTGGAGCTCCCCGACGATCGGATTCGTCCCACGATCGACCGTGTCCGGGAGGCGTGGTTCTCGGCGATGGGCGGACGCCTCGACGCACGGCGCGTCCTCGACCTCTTCGCCGGGACGGGTGCGCTCGGCCTCGAGTCGCTGAGTCGGGGCGCGGAGCATGTGACCTTCGTGGAGCGTCATCCACACGCGCTCGAGGTGATTCGCGAGAACCTCTCACGGGTCGGCGCCGACCCGACGCGCTTCACCGTCGTCGACACCGACGCCCTCGCCTGGATCGACGCCCTCGCTCCCTCGGAACCGCTCGCCGATCTCGCGCTCGCGGATCCGCCGTGGGAGGGGGGGTGGCACGAGGAACTCGTGCGCCGCTGGGATCGTTCGGCATTTGCCGGGGCGCTCTGGGTGGAGCATCCTTCCTCTCGTCCACTCGCCTCTCGATTCGTGCACCGCTCCCGGAGCTACGGCGGAGCGGCGGTCACGACCCTCCTCCCTCCTCCCGATCGTGCGTCATGAGCGTTGAACGCCCCCTCCGCGCCGTCTATCCCGGTTCCTTCGACCCCGTTACCCGGGGACACGAGGACATCGCGCGACGATCGCTCCGACTCGCCGACGAACTCGTGGTCGGGGTGGCGCACACCGCCACGCAGTACAAGACGGGTCTCTTCCCGGTCGAGGAACGGATCGAACTCCTCGAGGAGGTCTTCGCCGGGGAGCCCCGCATCCGCGTGATCGCCTTCGAGGGACTCCTCGTCGATTTCTGCAGGGCGCAGGGCGCGGCGATGGTCGTGCGCGGGCTCCGGGCCGTGTCGGACTTCGAGTACGAGCTGCAGATGGCGCAGATGAACCAGGAGCTGGGCGGAGATTTCGAGACCTGCTTCCTCGCTCCCGATGTGCAGTACTCCTTCCTCTCGGCCTCACTCGTGCGTGAAGTCGCACGTCTCGGGGGCGATGTGTCGACCTTCGTCTCCCACCCGGTACTCCGGCGCCTGCAGGCGCACCAACGAGAGGATCGGGACGGGTGAGCACCACGCAGCTGAGCGAGCAGCTCCACCGCCGTGCCGCGCCGCTGAAGCGGCGTATCGCGCTCCCCGAGGCGACCGATCCGCGCGTCGCGGGGGCGATCACGCGCCTCGTCCGTGACGGCCTCGTGCACCCCGTGGCGGTGGGATCGCCGCGCGAGATCGAAGCCGCGCTCGCCGCCGCCGGCGCGCCTGGAGGGGTCGAGTGCCTCGATCCGGTGGAGGGGGCGGAGTGGGCGACCGCAGCGCTCTTCGACGCCCGGGGGGATCGCATCTCGGAGGCGGAGGCGCAGACCGCCGCATCCACGCCGCTGACGCACGCACTCCTCGCGCTCCGCACGGGGCGCGTGGATGGGTGCGTGGCGGGGGCGGTGCATACCACCTCGGAAGTGCTCCGGGGCGCTCTCCACCTGATCGGACCCGCGCCCGGGACCCGCACGATCTCCTCGGCCTTCTACATGAGCCTCGTTCCGCCGGGCGCGAAGGATGAGGTGACGCTGACCTTCACCGACTGCGCCGTCGTGCCCGAACCGAGCGTCGATCAGCTCGCCGAGATCGCGATCGAGGCGGTGCGCGCCCGACGGAAGATCGTTGGAGATGAGCCGCGCGTCGCCTTCCTCTCGTACGCCACGCGGGGGAGCGCGGCGGGCGCCTCGGTCGCACGGGTGCGCGCGGCGCTCGAGCGCTTCCGCGAGCGGATGCCCGGAGTGGCGGCCGACGGCGAGATGCAGGCCGACGCCGCGCTCGTCCCCGACGTCGCCCGGCGCAAGGCGTCCGACTCGCCCCTCGAGGGGCGCGCGAACCTCCTCGTCTTTCCGAACCTCGACGCCGCCAATATCGCCTACAAGCTCGTCGAACGGCTCGCGGGTGCACGCGCGGTCGGTCCGGTGCTGCAGGGTCTCGCGCTCCCCGTGAACGACCTCAGTCGGGGCGCGCGCGAGCCCGAGGTCGTCGATGCCGCCTGCGTGGCCGCGCTCCTCTCGGGCGGTTGAAGAGGCGGATCCCGTCACCCCTTCGCCACTTCGACAGGTGCGTATTCGCGCGGGAAAACATATGTTTGACGTGGAAGGCATCCACTCCTCGCGCGATGGCCTTGATCGGATCCCGGCGTTTGCGGTATCCTCCTGTGCATCTCTCGTGAAGGGGGAGACCTCCTCACACATCGAGTCACGCCGCACATCCGGTCGGAGCAGAGTATGGGGTTCACCGTGTCGAATCAGGGCGACGTCACCGTCGTGGACGTAGATGGACAGCTCATCGTCGGAAACCGACAGGAGCTCAAGCAACGGGTCCTCGATGACCTCGCCGGTGGGGCCCGCAAGTTCGTCATCGATTTCTCCGAGACCGGATACATCGATTCCTCGGGGCTCGGTGTGCTCGTGAGCCTCTCCAAGAAGATCCGCGAGAAGGGGGGCGAGCTTCGCCTCTCGAGCCTGAACGAAGATCTCCGGACACTCTTCGAACTGACCAAGCTGGACACCCTCTTCCGGATCGCGGACGACAAGGCGGCAGCTCTCGAAGGGTTCTGAGTCTCCTGTCCGAGCCTCTCATGCGACACGACCTGGTGCTCGAAATCCCCAGCGATCCGGCAGCGATCCAGAATGCCGTCGATCTCGTCGTGCGCCGGTGTGACGGGAGCGACTACTGCCGCAGGAAGCTCGAACTGAACTTCCGGGTGGGCCTCACCGAAGCGCTCGCCAACGCTGTCCTCTACGGGAGCGAGAAAGACCCGAGCAAGCGGATCCGACTCGAGATCATCTTCCTCGCCAAGCGGATCGAGGCGCGGGTCACCGACCAGGGTCCGGGGTTCGATCCCTGCACGGTACCCGATCCGACGACGCCCGAGAATATCGAGCGACCCGGTGGCCGGGGCCTCTTTCTCATGCGTGAGCTGATGGATGAAGTTCACTTCAATGAGATCGGCAATTCGGTCACCCTCGTCCTCCACCTCGAGCCGCCCGCGCAGCTCGACGACGTCGCCTCGGCATGAATGTGGGTCCGCTGCGGCGGGCCGGACTGTCATCGACTGTCCGTGAAACGCTCAGCGATCTCTCGGACCACCTCGTCCTCGATCTCAGGCTCTGGGTCGACGACGAGGCCGAGGGCTCGGCGTGCCTCTGGCCTCACCACGACGCCGCCCCGCTCCGGTGCGGTCGCGAGGTTCCCCTCCGCGGTCGGCCGGGACGCGCGTACCGCCTCGAGATCGCCACGCGCGACGGATGTGATCCCGGTGCGATCAGCGGGCTCGTGGTCGGAACGGTGTCGCGGATCCTCGAGTTCGCGCAGGAGGTGACCTTCTTCACCGACGAGCTCTCCGAGCGCTACGAGGAGATCAACCTCCTCTACTCGATCTCCGAGACGCTCGGGTCGGTCCTTGTCCTCGACGACGCCGCGCGCCGCATCCTCGAGGAGTTGTGCGATGTGCTCGGTGCGAGGCGGGGCGCGCTCTGGGTCGCGGAACCCGATCGAGGCGTGCTCGTGCTCAGGGCGTCGGTCGGGGAGGAGGGGCTGCGGGGGCCGCTCGACATCCACGACTCGAATGCGGTCACGGCGAAGGTCTATCGCAGTGGACGCCCCACGATCGCGGGGCGTGAGCAGATCGGCGCGGCGGCGCTCCCGGGGCTGGCCATCGGCGACGACGATTCGATCCTCGCGGTTCCGATCCGCTACACCCCCCCCTCGGGTGAATCGCGGACCGTGGGGGTGATCAACCTCATCGGACGACGTAACGGAGGGAGCTTCACCGCCGCCGACCAGAAGCTCCTCGCCGCGGTCGCCAGTCAGGTGGGCGCCGCGCTCGAGAACAACCGACTCGTGCACCAGAGCCTGCAGCGCGAGCGGATGGCGCGCGAGATGGAGCTCGCGCACGATCTGCAGCAGAAGCTCCTCCCTCCCGTCGAGCGCTTCGATCGCGCGAGCATCTCGGCCCGGGTCGAGCCCGCCGAGCTCGTCGGCGGTGATTTCTACCAGGTCCTCCGGCTGCCGGAGGGACGGATCGGCGTGATGATCGGGGATGTCTCGACCCACGGATTCCCCGCCGCGCTCATCATGGCGCTCACGATGAGCGCCGCCTCGATCTATGCCACCGAACACATCTCGCCCGCGCGCGTGCTGCGGGAGATGGACGACGCGCTCAAGGACGAGCTCGAGACCACCGAGATGTATCTCACCCTCTTCTACGGCGTGCTCGACCCGAAGGCGCGGACCCTCACCTACGCCAACGCCGGACATCCGCACGCCTTCCTCTTCCCGAGAAGGGAAGACGCCTCCCGTCTCCTGGCGACCGATCCTCCGGTGGGGTTCGCCGGTCCCGATGCCTACTCCGAGGCGTGCGTGAAGTGGGATCCCGATGCGGATCTCCTCCTCCTCTTCACCGATGGTCTCTCCGATACCCTCACCTCCGAGGAGACCCCGGATGGGGAGGCGGTGGTGCTCGAGACGATCCGAGCTCACCGCACGGAGACCCCCGAATCGATCGTCGATGCGCTCTTCGAGAGGGCGCGCTGTGCCACACCCTCGATTCCGTCGGACGACCGGACCGCCCTGGTGGTCACGGGGGTGTGAGGGTGGCCGAGCGGCTGCCGCGTGCCAAGCGGTCGCTCGGGCAGAACTTCCTGGTCGACGGGAATCTGCAGCGCAAGATCGTTGCGGCGCTGAACCCCGGGCCCGGCGACCTCGTCGTCGAGATCGGCCCCGGACCGGGGGCGCTCACCGATCACCTCGCGGGGCGTGTCGAGCGTCTCGTGCTCATCGAACTCGATACCGCACTCGCCACGCGCCTCGCCGAGCGGCTCGGTGATCGACGCGGCGTCGAGGTGTGGAATGAAGACATCCTCGAGGTCGACCTTCCGGGCAGGATCGAGGGGTGGGAAGGAGCGTCGGTGATCGGGAATATCCCCTACAACATCACCACCCCGATCCTCTTCCACCTCCTCGAACGCCCGCGACCCGCCGAGATCGTGCTGATGGTCCAGCGCGAAGTCGCCGACCGGATCGTGGCGAAGGCGGGCGCGGAGGGCTACGGAGCGCTCTCGGTGGGGGTGCAGTCGGTCGCGAATGTCGAGCTCCTCTTCGGCGTTCCCCGAGGCGCATTCCGTCCAGTCCCGCGCGTCGATTCCGCGATCGTGCGCGTCGAACCCCATCACCCTCCCACCCTCTCGACGCACGACGAGTTCCGATTGCGCCGGCTCACCCGTGCGGTCTTCCAGTGGCGGCGGAAGCAGATGCAGAAGACGCTGCGTGACCACCCCGATCTGGCGTTGCCGCGGGAGGTGGTCGGACGCCTCGCGCGTTCGACCGACCTCTCGCGGCGCCCCGAGACCTTCCCGCCCGACGAGCTGCTCGCGCTCTCGCGTGAACTCCCATGAGTCGGGCCCGGGGGGGCATCTCGGGGTTCCGCCGGAATCCCCCTCCGGGTATGCTTGTGAAGTGTTTCACAAGCTCGCCGCCGCCTCATCCCGTCGAGTCGCTTCACTCTCGCCTCCTCGTAGCCTCTCCCGTGTCGCGAAAGATCTCGGAGTCCACCGTCCGTCGCCTCTCGCACTACCTGCGTGCCCTGGAGCGGCGCGTGGATCAGGCCTCCACCCTCTCGAGCGAGCAGCTTGCCCGTGAAGCGGGGACGACGGCCGCGCAGGTGCGCAAGGACCTCTCCCTCTTCGGATCGTTCGGAAAGCGCGGGCTCGGATACCCGACCGGCGATCTCGTCACACGGATCCGCACGATCATGGGGCTCACGCGCCGGTGGCGCGTCGCGCTTCTCGGCGCGGGGCGGATCGGCTCGGCGCTGCACGCCTACGGTGCCTTCCGGGACCGCGGTTTCGACATCGTGGCGATCTTCGACTCCGATCCCGCCAAGATCGGCACCGTCCGGGAGGGGGTCACGATCGAGCCCCCCTCGCGCGTGGTCGAGTCGATCCGGGAGCGGGCGATCGAACTCGCGATCGTGGCGGTTCCGGTTGAGGTCGCCCAGGAGATGGTCGACGCCGTGGTGACGGCCGGGGTCCGGGGGGTGCTCAACTTTGCGCCTCGTCGACTCCACGCCCCGACGGGTGTGGCGGTCCAGGATGTGAACATGGTCATGGAGCTCGAGGCGCTCGCCTTCGCCCTCACGGTGAAGGGAATCGAGGGAGATGCCGACGAAGATCCGCCGTGCACGGCGACCGCGTCGTGAGTGAAGCGGGCGGGCTCTCCGCGCGCGTGGAGGCGCGGCTGCGTGAGGGGAGGGCGCACACCCTCGAGATCGCGCGGGAGGTGCTCGGGCTCTCGGGACACCCCGGCGCGGCCTCGGCCGCGGTCTTCGCGCTCCTCGGTGAGGACCTCCGCTTCGAGGTGGACACCGAGGGCGTCTGGTCGCTCGGAGAGAGCCCCGCCACGGCACCGCTCTTCGATCTGCCGTGGGCCGTGGTCGACATCGAGACGACCGGGGGTGGGGTACACCGGGGACATCGGATCACGGAGATCGCGATCGTGCTCCTCGAGTACGGGCGCATCGTTGACGAGTGGACCACCCTCGTGAACCCCGGACGCTCGATCCACCCTGCCGTCACGGCGCTCACCGGGATCACCCCCGGGATGGTGGCGTCGGCCCCGCGCTTCGAGGAGATCGCCCCGGAGGTATCGGCGCGGCTCGAGGGGCGGATCTTCGTCGCGCACAACGCCGGCTTCGATCTGGGCTTCGTCCGGAACGAACTCGTCGAGGCCGAGGGCGAGGCGCCTTCGGTGACCTCGCTCTGTACGGTGCAACTCTCCCGCGCGCTCCTTCCCGCCCTGCGGCGCCGGAATCTCGATGCGCTCTGCCGGCACTACGACATCCGGATCGAGGGTCGGCATCGCGCGTGGGGAGATGCACGGGCGACGGCGGGCGTGCTCCTCCGTCTCCTCGACGAGGCCGGGGTGCAGGGGATCGCCGATCTCGCCACCTTGCGAAAGAAGCTCCGTGCCCGACGGGGGCGTCGCCGCTCCCGCTCACGCCGTTCCGAGGAGGACCAGTGACCACACTCGACGACCTTCCCCTCGTGCGGACCTTCCGCGTGGGGGATCTCACGGTGCATGCGATCGAAGCGGGACTGCAGCGCCTCGACGGGGGGGCGATGTTCGGTGTCGTTCCCAGGCCGCTCTGGGAGCGTCGGATCGCCCCGGACGGACGCAACCGGATCCCGCTCGCGATGCGGTGTCTCCTCATCGAGGCGCCCAACGCCCTCGTCCTCGTCGACACCGGAGCGGGCAACAAGGAGAATGAGAAGTTCGTCTCGATCTACGGGATCGAGAATGCGGGATCGCCGACGCGTCTCGAAGACGGCATCCGGGCGGCGGGCCACGCGCCCGACGCCGTCGATCTCGTGCTGTCGACCCACCTCCACTTCGACCACGCCGGGGGGAATACCGTACGGCGGGATGACGGCGAGATCGTGCCCGCATTCGCGAATGCCACCTACGTCGTGCAGCGACGCGAGTTCGATTTCGCGCAGAGCGGGAACGAACGCATCCGGGCGAGCTACCTCGCGCCCAACATCGATCCGGTGCCCCGGGATCGCTGGCGCTTCCTGGAGGGTGAAGAGGAGGTGACGCGCGGGGTGCGCGTCGAGTGCACCCCGGGTCATACCCCGCATCACCAGTCGGTCTGGATCGAGGACTCGGGAGAGAGCGCGGTCTTCCTCGCCGATGTCTGTCCCACGACGGCGCACCTTCCCCTCCCGTGGATCATGGGATACGATCTCGAGCCCCTCGTCACCCTCGAGTCGAAGCGGTCGCTCTGGGAGCGGGCGCGGCGCGAGGGATGGCGTCTGATCTTCGAGCACGACCCCGTCATCCCGTGGGGGTGGCTCGATCCGGACGAGGACCGCCCGACACTCGTCGAACGAGGGTAACGCGCTCGATCCAACGCCCGAGATTCCGGGCGGGATCGGGGGATCGGCGGTGCTCGGACTCCCCGGGGTGACCGACCTCGGGAATCTTTCTATTTTTCTGGGCTTCGACTCCGGTCCCGATGGATCGGTTCGTCTCCCGACTTCGCCTGGAAGATCTGGTCAGACCATGAGTGACAAAGCACGTACCCCCGTGATCGCGAGCACCGCACGGACGCCGATCGGACGATTCCTCGGAGGTCTGAGCCCGCTGGCTGCCACCGACCTCGGTGCCGTCGTCGTGAAGGCCGCGATCCAGCGCGCCGGGATCGAGGCCAGCGTGCTCGACGAGGTCATCCTCGGCAATGTGCTCCAGGGGGGCGGGGGACAGGCGCCCGCGCGCCAGGCGGCCATCCACGCCGGGGTGCCCGGCACGGTGCCCGCGGTCACGATCAACAAGGTCTGCGGCTCCGGCCTCAAGGCCGTGATGCTCGCCGCCCAGGCGATCCGGGCCGGCGATCTGCGGGTCGCGATCGCGGGCGGGCTCGAATCGATGTCGAATGTCCCCTTCTACCTGCGCGGGATACGCGACGGAGTGAAGCTCGGCGATCAGAAGCTCATCGACGGGCTCGTGCACGACGGTCTCTGGTGCTCCTTCGGCGCCTGCCACATGGGGGGGCACGCCGAATACACCGCCGACAAGGCGGGGATCACCCGGGACGACGCCGACGCCTTCGCGCTCCGCTCGCACGAGAAGGCGATCGCCGCGATCGAGGGGGGGAAGTTCGCCGACGAGATCGTTCCGGTGACGATCCCGGGGCGGAAGGGAGATACGGTGGTCGACACCGACGAGGCGCCCCGCGCCGACACCTCGATGGAGGCGCTCGCGCGTCTCCGTCCGGCCTTCCCGCGTGACGCGCCCGAAGGGATCGAAGAGCTCGTCGTGACCGCCGGGAATGCTCCGGGACTCAACGATGGCGCCGCTGCGCTCGTGGTCTGTTCCGAGGACTTCGCCGAAGCGCAGGGTCTCACGATCCGCGCGCGCATCACCGGGTATGCCGCCGGCGGAGGCGAACCGAAGGACCTCTTCTTCGCTCCGATCCAGGCGGTGCGGAACCTCATGGAGAAGACCGGGGCCACGATCGGGGACTACGACCTCATCGAGGTCAATGAGGCCTTCGCCGTACAGGCGATCGCCGACATGCGCGAGCTCGGGATGGATGAGGAACGCGTCAACGTCCACGGCGGCGCCGTGGCGCTCGGCCACCCGATCGGCGCGAGCGGCGCCCGCATCCTCGTCACCCTGATCCACGCGATGGAGGATCGCGACGAGTCGACGGGCCTCGCGACCCTCTGCCTCGGCGGCGGGAATGCGGTGGCGCTCTCGGTGGAGCGTGTATGAGTCCCCTCACCCGCGTGGCGGTGGTCGGTGGGGGTACGATGGGCAACGGGATCGCCCACGTCGCTGCCCAGAGTGGGCTTCAGGTGGTGCTGATCGATCTGTCGCGGGAAGCGCTCGACCACGGGATCGCCACGATCGGCCGGAATATGGAGCGGCAGGTGGCGAAGGAGCGCCTCACCGCCGACGAACGCGACGCGGCGCTCGCGCGGATCACCCCCTCGACCTCCGTCCGGGACGGCGTGGCCGAGGCGGAGATCGTGATCGAGGCGGTCCCGGAGAAGGCGGAGCTCAAGTACGAGCTCTTCGCCGAGATCGACGCGCACGCGCCCTCCGGTGCGATCCTCGCGTCGAACACCTCGTCGATCTCGATCACCGAGATCGCGGCGCGCACGGAACGCCCCGGTGCGGTGATCGGGATGCACTTCATGAACCCGGTGCCCGTCATGCAGCTCGTCGAGGTCGTGCGCGGTCTCGCCACGACCGACGAGACGGCGAGCGCGACGATCGACCTCGCTCGTGCGCTCGGCAAGACCCCGGTGGAGGTCAACGACTTCCCGGGGTTCGTCTCGAATCGCGTCCTGATGCCGATGGTCAACGAGGCGATCTTCGCCCTCATGGAGGGGGTCGCCGGTGCCGAGGCGATCGATCAGGTGATGACACTCGGGATGGCGCATCCGATGGGCCCGCTCACACTCGCGGATCTGATCGGACTCGATACCTGCCTCAATATCCTCGAGGTCCTGCATCGCGAACTCGGCGACGACCGCTACCGGCCATGCCCACTCCTGCGCAAGTATGTCGCGGCGGGGTGGCTCGGCCGGAAGAGTGGGCGCGGCTTTCATGAGTACGCGGCATGAGCGCCTCGACGGAGCACGCCGAGCTCCTCGAGCTCGCGCGCGAGTTCGCCCGGGGTGAACTCGGCCCCCACGAAGCCGAGCGAGACGCCGCGCGCGCGCTCCCGGACGCACTCTTCGGGACGCTCGGCGAGATGGGGTTCTTCGCGATGGCACTTCCCGATTCGGCCGGAGGACTCGGGCTCGATCCGGTGACCTACCACGAGGTGCTCTCGATCCTCGCGGAATTCGACCCGGCGGTTGCGCTGACGCTCGCCGAGCACGGCGCGGTTGCCGCGACGCTCGCCGCATCATCGGGGCATGACGACGCCGTCGCCCGGCTCGCCGCGGGCGAGGCGCTCGCGACGACCGCGATCCTCGAATCCGGAGCCGACGAGACCACCACGCACCTCGCGACGACCTTCGACGGATCGCGACTTCACGGCACCAAGCGCGCCGTCGTGAATGCCGCGCGTGCGGGAGTGATCTGCGTGACCGCGCAGATCGAGGGCGAGATCGCGATCGTGTGCGTCGAGCGGGTTTCAGACGAGGTGCGCGCAGACGGCCGGCGCGCGACGATGGGGCTCGCCGCGCTCGACTTCTCTACGCTCGTCTTCGACGGCGCCGGCGCGGCGCGGGTGGAGGGTCGCGATCGTCTCGGAGACCTCGTCGCGCGTCGGCGCCTGGGCGTCGCGGCGGTGGCGGTCGGAGTCGCCCGCGCCTCACTTGCCCACGCGCTCCGCTACGCGGAGGAACGGGCGCAGTTCGGGCGGTCGATCTCCAGCTTCGACGCGGTGCAGGCCAAGCTCGCGGAGGTCGCTGCGCGGAGCGCGGCGGCCGAAGCCTTGACCCGTGAGGTCGCCAAGGTCATCGGCAGCGGGCCCGGAGCTGCGGCCCGGGCAGCCGCCGCGAAGCTCGTCGCCACCGGCACGGCGATGTTCGCCGCCGACGAGGCGGTACAGATCTTCGGAGGATACGGTTACATGCGCGACTACCCCGTGGAGAAGCGCATGCGGGACGCCAAGGGGCTGGAGGTGATCGCGGGGACGAGCGAGGCGCTGCGGCGCGTCGTCACGGAGGAACTTCTCGAGTCGGCACGGACTTCGTGAGCCGCCGGCCCGACCACATACATCCAACGCATCAGAGCGGAGAGGGCATGGAGATTTTCGAGCGGATGGCCAGACACGAGCACGAGCAGCTGGTGCTCTGGAGTGAGCCCGAGTTCGGATACAAGGGGATCATCGCGATCCACGACACGACGCTGGGGCCGGCGCTCGGCGGCACGCGATTCATGAACTACGACTCCGATGAGGAGGCGATCGTCGACGCGCTGCGTCTCGCGCGGGGGATGACCTACAAGGCGGCGGTCGCGGGTCTCAATCTCGGCGGCGGCAAGTCGGTCATCATCGGCGACAACAGGACGCGCAACCGCGAGATGATCTTCCGGGCCCACGGCCGCGCCGTGGAATCGCTCTCGGGACGCTACATCACCGCCGAGGATGTCGGCACCTCTCCCGATGACATGGACTTCGTGCTGATGGAGACCGAGCATGTCACGGGGATCATGGGGCGCTCCGGTGATCCGTCTCCGGTGACTGCGTGGGGCGTCTTCATGGGGATCCGCGCGACCGCTGCGCACCGGTGGCAGAGCGAGGATCTCACTGGCCGGACGGTCGCCGTGCAGGGGCTGGGGCACGTCGGGTACCACCTCTGCCGCTACCTCCACGAAGCGGGCGCCGGGCTCGTCGTGACCGATATCGACGAGAGCCGCATCCAGCGGGTCATCGAGGACTTCGGAGCGAAGAAGGTCGGCACGGACGAGATCTATCGCGTCGAAGCCGAGATCTTCGCGCCGTGCGCGCTCGGTGCGGTCATCAACGACGACACCCTCCCCAACTTCGCCTTCGAGGTGATCTGTGGAGCCGCCAACAATCAGCTCGCCCGATCCGGGCACGGAGAGGCGGTGCACGAGGCGGGGATCCTCTACGCGCCCGACTACGTGGTCAACGCCGGGGGGCTCATCAATGTCTACGGCGAGCTGAACGAGTGGTCACCCGAGCGGGGCAAGCGGAAGGCCGAGGAGATTCGCGGAACATGTCTGGAGATCTTCGAATTGGCGGAGGAGGCGGATATCCCGACCTCCGAGGCTGCCGATCGGGTCGCGGAACAACGGATCCGGAACGCACGCCACCTCAACCGAACCTTCGTGTGACGCCAACGTGATGAACTACGAGCATCTCGCCGCCGTCGATCCGGCGATCCACGACATCGTGCTTGCCGAAACCGCACGCCAGGCGAGGCAGCTCGAGATGATCGCGAGTGAGAACTTCACCTCGCTCGCCGTCATCGAGGCGATGGGGTCGGTGCTCACCAACAAGTACGCGGAGGGGCTGCCGGGGAAGCGCTACTACGGGGGGTGTGAATTCGTCGACGTTGCCGAGGATCTGGCGCGAGCGAGGGCGTGTGATCTCTTCGAGGCGGAGCACGCCAATGTACAGCCCCACTCCGGCGCGCAGGCGAACCAGGCCGTCTATCTCGCCTTCCTCGAACCGGGCGACCGCACGCTCGGGATGGATCTGAGCCATGGGGGCCACCTCACGCACGGCTCCCATGTGAATGTGTCGGGCAAGCACTACGAGGCGCACTTCTACGGGGTACGGGAGTCGGATGGACGGATCGACTACGACGCGCTCCGGGACACCGCGAAGGAGGTCCGGCCCCGGCTGATCGTGGCGGGCGCGAGCGCCTACCCTCGCACCCTCGACTTCGAGGCCTTCGCCTCGGTCGCGAAGGAGGTGGGGGCACGGCTCCTCGTCGACATGGCGCATATCGCGGGGCTGGTGGCGGCCGGATTCCACCCCTCCCCGGTGCCGCACGCCGACGCCGTCACGACCACGACGCACAAGACGCTCCGCGGGCCGCGAGGAGGGATGATCCTCACGACGGAGGAGCACGCCAAGGCGCTCGACAAGGCGGTCTTTCCGGGTCTTCAGGGGGGCCCCCTCATGCACGTCATCGCCGCCAAGGCGGTCGCGCTGCAGGAGGCGTTGCAGCCCTCCTTTCACACCTGGGCCGGGCGCGTCGTCGCGAATGCGCGCGCGCTCGCGGACGCGCTCCTCACCCGGGACTTCCATCTCGTCTCGGGCGGGACCGACAACCACCTCCTCCTCGTCGATCTGCGCCCGAGCCTCCCCGAGCTCTCCGGGAAGGAGGCCGAGCACGCGCTCGAGACGGCCGGGATCACGGTGAACAAGAACACGGTGCCCGGCGAGACGCGCTCTCCCTTCGTGACCTCGGGGCTGCGAATCGGGACCCCGGCGCTCACGACGCGGGGGATGGGCGAGGCGGAGATGCACCGGATCGGCGAGTGGATCGCCCGCGTGCTCGCCTCCCCGACCGATGGGGCGCTCCTCACGCGCACTCGCGCCGAAGTCGAGGAGATGTGCGACGCCTTCCCCCTCTATCCCGAGATCCCGCGCCCCGGAAGCTGAAGGGCATCCGGGCGCCCGTTCCGGAAGGGAACCGCCCATCTCGGGGGTGGCGCTCCTCCTGCCGATCGACGAAGTTTTTCGCCATGCCGTACGTCGAATTCGCTGAAGAGATGCTGCACGAGCTGGAGGAGCGGGACAGCCGCTTCGATCGGCGGGCGTATCTCCACGTCCTCGCTGCGCTGCAGGCGATGATGGATCGCCTGGCCATGCCGCGTCATATCTCGGCCGATGAGTTGGCACGGGAGGCGGGACGCCTCGCGCTCGAACGCTACGGCGTGCTGGCGCGCACCGTGCTGGAGCACTGGGGTGTCCATTCGACTGCGGAGTTCGGAGCGATCGTCTTCCACCTCGTGGAAGCGGGAGTCCTCGTGAAGCAGGAGGGCGATCGAATCGAGGATTTCGAGGATGTCTTCGATTTCGGGGAGATCTTCGAGCGTGGGTACCCGTGGGGGGCCCGGATCTGATCAGATTGCCGCAACGGCGAAGAGGGAGGTGAGCGATGGGGGAGCAGGAGCTGCCCATGTGCAGAAAGTGTGAATCGGCACCGATGGTGCCGCTTTCGGACTACGGTCGGGATGGAGCACCGATCCGCTTCAAGGCGTGGGTCTGCGTGAGTCCGGATTGCGGGTTCAACATCCGAATCGACAACGGAGAGATCTCCTTCGGCAAGTCGGTCGAGCAGAGCTTCAAGTAGTTTCCGGGGATGAGCCGATCGCGTGAGTTCGCCCGGCGCACCTCCCCGCTTCCCGCGCCCACGGGCACCGAGTCGCGTGCCCTCGACGCGTGGGCGATCGACACCGCAGGCGTGCCCTCGGCCTCCCTCATGGAGCGCGCCGGTACGCACGCGGCCGAGATCGTCGCGAGATACTCCGGGCTCCCCCCGGGAGCGCGCGTCGTCGCGGTGGCCGGGAGCGGAAACAATGGAGGGGACGCCCGCATCGCGGCGCGATGTCTCCGAGCCTGGGGCTTCCGTGTCGACCTCATCGAGACCGCCCCGGATGCGCGCTCCGGGATCCTGACGCGCTCGTTCCTCTCGCCGGACCCCGTCGAGGCGATCGACGACGCGCTCCTCGCTCAACGCCTCGCGGCCGCCGATCTCGTCCTCGACGGTATGCTCGGGACGGGCGCGTCAGGAGAGTTGCGCGGCCCGGTGCTGCGGGTGGCGCGGACGCTCGGGGCGCTCCGCGCGGACGATCCGAATCGTCCACGCATCGTGGCGCTCGATCTCCCCACCGGGGTAGACGCGGACACCGGCCGGGTCGTGGATCACGCGGTGCACGCCGACGCCACGATCGCCTTCGGTTGGCCCAAGCTCGGCACACTCCTTCACCCCGGCCGGAGCGTCGCCGGCGAGATCCACGCGGTCGAGATCGGCTACCCGCCGCCGGGAGGCTTCCCGGACGAGGTGCGGTGGGGGGTGCTCGATCCGGTCTGGGCCGCGGCGCATCTCCCCGACCGACCCCCCGACGCCCACAAGTATCGCTCGGGCGCGGTCCTCGTGGTGGCCGGCTCGGAGGGGATGGCGGGGGCGGCGATCCTCGCCGCCCGTGCGGCGCTCCGGGCGGGCGCGGGGTATCTGCGGATCGCGTCGGTCGCCTCGAACCGCACCGTGGTCCAGGCGGCGCTCCCCGAGGCGGTCTGGGTGGAGCGGGACGACGCGGGGGCGCTGGCGGAGGCGCTCGCAGCGAGCGATGCGGTCGTGGCGGGCCCGGGGATCGGCGTGGACGCCGCCGCCCGCGCCGCCCTCGATCCGATCCTCGCCTCGCGATGCCCCCGGGTGCTCGACGCCGATGCCCTCTCGCTCCTCTCGGAAGACGCGGCCGCGTGGCCGGATGACGGGCGGAGCGTGGTCACACCGCACCCCGGGGAGGCCGCGAGGATTCTGGGGTGCGACACCGCCGAGGTGCAGGGCGATCGGCTCGCGGCGCTCGAGCGTATCCACGCGACGACGGGAGGCGTGGTGCTCCTCAAGGGGAGCCCCTCCCTCGTGGCGGGACGCCATCGTCGTCTCGATCCGTCCGGTTCGAGTGATCTCGCCACCGCCGGGATCGGCGATGTACTCGCCGGCACGATCGCGTCGCTCATCTCGCAGGGGGTCGAGGCGGAGAGCGCGGCCGCTCTCGGTCTCTGGCTCACCTCGGGGGCGGCGCGCGCGGCCGGATACCGCTCGGGACTCCAGTCGATCGATGTCGTCGACCACCTCCCCGCCGCGATCGCCACGGCGCGCGCGGTTCCGACGACCGCGGTGGCGCCCTGGGTGTGCTTCCATGCGGAAGCGATCCGATGACGACGCCCCCCCGCGACGGCTCGTCGACCCCGGGTGCCGACGGGCTCGCATCCGCCCCCGAGTTCGACGCGGTGCGGGCGATCGTCGCCGGCGCACGGGACGGCGCGCCGGGGGAGGGACCGGGGGACGACGCGGCGCTCCTCTCCGGGGGACGCGTCGTCTCGGTCGACACCTCGGTCGAGGGAGTCCACTTCCGGCTCGACCGTGTCTCCGCCCGGGAGGCAGGAGGACGCGCCGCCCGCGCCGCCCTCTCCGACCTCGCCGCGATGGGCGCGCGCGCCGACGCGGTCCTCGTGGCGCTCACCGGCCCGGACCGCGACGCACTCGTGGCGGCGGGACGGGGCGCGCGCGCCGCCGCCGAGGCCTTCGGTGCGCGCCTGGTCGGCGGCGACCTCGTGGCCGCCGCATCGCCCCTCTCGATCAGCGTCACGGTGCTCGGCAGCCTCGGCGAGGATCCTCCCTTCCTCCGCTCGGGCGCGCGTCCCGGCGATGCGCTCTGGGTGACGGGCGCGCTCGGGGCCGCCGCCTTCGCCGTGGAAGCCTGGGCGCGGGGCGAGACACCGCCGCCGGCGGCGCGAGACGCCTTCCTCCATCCGATCCCCCGGACCGATCTCGTCCCCGCACTCCGCGCCTCCCTCCACGCCACCGCCGCGATCGATCTCTCCGATGGTCTGGCCGCCGACGCGCGCCACCTCGCGCGAGCCTCGCGGGTGGCGCTCCACTTCGACGCCGCCTCGATCCCCGTCGCCGAGGTCGTCCGCGCGCACGCCTCGCCCGACGATGCGCTCCGTCTCGCGCTCGAGGGAGGCGAGGACTTCGAGCTCCTCCTCGCGGCCCCCGACGGCGACGGGATCGTCGAGGCGTTCGAAGGCGCGACCACCGTGCGGCTCACCCGCGTGGGGGTGGTTGCCGAGGGGGAGGGCGCTCAGATTTCGGGTGTCGACGGATCGAGCTCGCCCCTGCGCGGGGGGTATCGCCACTGGAGGGATCAATGAGGCGCACGCTGATCGGGGTCCTGAACCTCCTGCGGGTCATCCCGACGGCGATCCTCTCGACGATCTGGTACGGGATTCGTGTGGTGTACGCGGCGCGCACCTCCGATGGGGAACGGGACCCCCGCCTCGTCGAACTTCCCCGCGCGTGGGGCCATTCCCTCCTCCGCGGGGCCGGGGTCCGGGTCGAGGTCGAAGGCGCCGAGCATCTCGTCGAGCCGGCCGTCCTCGTCTGCAACCATGTGTCGTGGTACGACACCTTCGCCGTCCTCACCCACCTCCCCGTCGATACGCGATTCGTGGGGAAGCGCGAGATCGTCAGGATCCCCTTCTTCGGCCCGGCGTGGCTTGCCGCGGGGCATATCCCGATCGACCGGAGGGATCGTCGCAGCGCGATCGAGTCGCTGCGGCACGCGGGAGAAGCGCTTCGGCGCGACGGCGGCGTCATCGTCATGTTTCCGGAGGGCACGCGCTCGCGTGACGGTGCACTGCAGCCGTTCAAGAAGGGAGCCTTCATGCTCGCGCTGCAGATCGGCGTTCCGATCATCCCCGTCGCGGTCGTGGGGAGTCGGGAGATCATGCGAAAGGGAAGCATCCTGGTGCACCCCGGAACGATGAGATTGAGGATCGGGGAGCCGATCCCCGTGACAGAGATGACCGAGGACGATCGTGACGTCCTCGTGGCAACGGCCCGGAGTCGCGTCGCAGCGCTCCTGGGTCATCCGATCACCCTTGAAGGACGTGAGGTCTAGCCGTGTCGGCGATTGTGGATGTGAGAGGGCGCGAGATTCTCGACTCCCGGGGCAACCCGACGGTCGAAGCCGAGGTCGTGCTGGAACAGGGATTTCGGGGGCGCGCCGCCGTGCCGAGTGGCGCATCCACCGGTGCATACGAGGCGATCGAGCTGCGCGACGGGGATCCGCAGCGCTTCCGTGGGAAGGGCGTGCTGAAGGCGGTCGAGCATCTGAATGGCGAGATCCGCGACGCCCTTCGCGGGTTCGAGGCGCGCGAGCAGCTCGATATCGATCGCACGATGATCGAGCTCGACGGTACGCCCGGGAAGGGACGCCTCGGCGCGAATGCGATCCTGGCGGTCTCGATGGCGGTGGCGCGGGCCGCGGCGGCCGAGATGAGGATCCCGCTCTGGCGGTACCTCGCGCCGGCGGACGCGAGTGAGGGCGTCCTCCCCGTCCCGATGATGAATATCCTCAATGGGGGAGCGCACGCGTCGAACAATGTCGACCTGCAGGAATTCATGATCATGCCGGTCAACTTCGACACCTTCTCCGAGGCGCTGCGCTGCGGCGCCGAGATCTTCCACGCGCTGCACGACGTGCTCACCGATCAGGGTCGCTCCACCGCGGTGGGGGACGAAGGGGGCTTTGCCCCCGATCTCGGCAGCAATGAAGAGGCGGCAGAGACGGTGCTCCGGGCGATCGAGACGGCGGGATACCGTCCGGGAGAGGATGTGGTGCTCGCGATCGATGCGGCGGCCACCGAGTTCTTCGCCGATGGGGAATACACATTCCACCGGTCGGGTGGGGAACGGCGCGACGCCGAGGCGATGATCGAGTTCTGGACGAAGTGGGTGCGCACCTACCCGATCCGGTCGATCGAGGATCCGCTCGACGAGAACGACTGGGACGCCTGGGAAGGCCTGACCCGGGCGGTCGGCGACGAGGTGCAGATCGTGGGGGACGACCTCTTCGTGACCAACACCGAGCGCCTGAGCCGGGGGATCCGGACCGGGGTCGCGAATGCGATCCTCATCAAGGTCAACCAGATCGGTACCCTGACCGAGACCTTCGAGGCGATCGAGATGGCTTCCGGCGCCGGGTATCGATCGGTGATCTCGCACCGCTCGGGTGAGACGGAGGACACCTTCATCGCCGACCTCGCGGTCGCGACCTCGGCGGGCCAGATCAAGACGGGGAGTGCGTCGCGGACCGACCGCGTCGCCAAGTACAATCAGCTCCTCCGGATCGAGGAAGCTCTGGGTGAAGATGCGCGCTACCCGGGGAGGGGCGTGTGGGACGGCTGACGCGAATCCTCCTCCCGGGGCTCCTCCTCCTCGGGCTCTACTACGCCTTCTTCGGCGGGCGGGTGTCGGTCTTCGAGCTGCGCAGGGCGCATCGAGATCTCGCGGCGGCAGAGGCCGAACTCGCGCGCGTGCGCGCGCTCAACGACTCGCTCCGCGCGTGGGCGGATTCCCTCGCCGATGACCCGGCCGTGCTCGAGCGCTTCGCGCGGGAAGAGTTCGGGATGATCCGGGGCGGGGAGGTCCTCTACCGCTTCGATGAGGCGGGCGATTCCACCCCGCCGGGCGACACGCTCGCGCCGCGGTGAGAGGCGCGGAGGACACCCGCGCCGGGTGCCCTCCTTCCCACGACTCGCCGCTTCACCGCTCCCCGTCGCGCAGGGCGGAGTCCTCCTCCTCCTCCTTCGAACCGGGTGAGAGCCCGAGGGCCCGTCGGGCGACCGAGACGATCTCCGTGCGGGACGCGCCCTCGGGGAGCGCCTTCAGCGCCGATTCGAGATCGACGCCGAGACTCTCCAGAAGCTCCGAGGCTCCCGGGAGCGCGAGCGATGCGTCGCTCGCCGCGTCGGCGTCGGCGTCCCGCTCCGACGGGACCCCGCCGCCACCCGCCTGCTTGGCGAAGGGCCGGAACATGTCGATCGGGATCGGAAAGAGCGTCGTCGAGTTGTTCTCGGCCGCGATCTCCACGACGGTCTGCAGAAAGCGGAGCTGCAGCGCCGCCGGGTACTTCTCGAGCGCCTGGGCCGCCTGCGACAGCCGGCGCGACGCCTGGAACTCTCCCTCGGCGCTGATCACCTTCGCGCGACGCTCGCGCTCCGCCTCCGCCTGTCGCGCCATCGCCCGCTTCATCTCGGGGGGCAGCCCGATGTCCTTGATCTCGACTCCGGTGACCTCGATCCCCCACGGATCGGTGCCGGCGTCGATGATCTTGCGCACGATGTCGTTGATGCGATCGCGTTCCGCGAGGAGATCGTCGAGCTCCGACTGTCCGATCACGGAGCGGAGCGTCGTCTGGGCGAGCTGGCTTGTCGCGAAGTAGTAGTCCTCGATCTCGACCACGGCACGCGTCGGATCCGCCACGCGGAAGTAGACCACGGCGTTGACCGTCACCGAGACGTTGTCCTTGGTGATCGTGTCCTGCGGCGGGATGTCGAGGGCGATGATGCGCAGATCCATCTTGCGCATCCTCTCGATCCCGAAGGGGAGGAGGAAGATGAGACCGGGGCCGCGCCCGCCGACGAGCTTCCCCAGGCGGAAGATGACGCCGCGCTGGTATTCGAAGAGGACACGGAGCGCCGAGAGGATCGTGACGACGCCCGCGGCGGCGAGCACGCCGATGAGGGTGATGGGATCCATGGGAGGCTCACGGGTGGAGAGGGGTACGGATCGCTCCTGCAAGATACGTGAAGTGTGTGGGCTTCATTCAGACTCTGCCACCCGGGGCCCTCCACACCCTGCCACGGCACACCCCGCCCCAGTTGACACCCGGGGGGGTGGTGTCG
>JAVVEY010000046.1:0-21399 GCA_032250675.1 Longimicrobiales bacterium
TCGGGAAGCTCCATTCGGGGTTCCATTTCGGGGGGGTGACTCGGCGGAGGTGTCGGGCGGGTCGGGAGGATCGGAACCGCCGACGGAGTCGCGGGGATCGCGGGCGCGGAGGGGGGCGCGCCGGAGCGCGGCCTCGAGGTCGGTGCCGAGGCGCTCGCGCAGCGCCGCCACGCCGCGGTTGAGCGATCCCTTGATCGTCCCCGTCGCGCGCCCCAGCGCCTCGGCGGTCTCCTTCACCGAGCGCCCCTCGACGAGACGCGCGTAGAGGACGCGCCGCTGCAGATCGGGGAGGGCGTTGATCTCGCCGAGGACCGATCGCGCGAGCGCGAGGCGGTCGAGATCGGGAAGCTTCCACCCCTGCGGGCCCGGGAGGTCGTCGGCGAAGCGCTCGAGCACCCGGTTGCGCCGCTGCTCGGTGCGCAGCCGGTGGAGCGCGAGCCGCGAGGCGATCGCGTAGATCCAGGCGCGCGCGTCCTCGTCGGGGGGGAGCGCGTCGGGGGCGTCGAGGATGAGCATCCACGCCTCCTGCACGAGGTCGCGCGCGTCCTCCTCGCTCGAGGTGAGGGTGCAGGCGTAGGTGTAGAGTTCGCCGCCGAAGGTGTCGACCCACCTCGCGACCCGCTCGCGACGCGCGTTCACCCCGTCAGTCGCGGCCGGGGAGGGCGAGCACCTCGGCGGTCTCGGCCGCCTCGCGCGCGGCGGCGCGCCACCCGAGCGCCGCGATCGCCGCGAGGGTCGCCGCGGGGAGGAGGATGAGCGCGAGGGGGCCCTCGATGAGGAGGTTGCGCTGCACCGCGTCGGTCACCCCGGCGACGAGGGTCGCCGCCGCGGGCCCCACGGCCCAGGCGACGACGAAGAGGAGGGTGCGCTCGCCGCCGCGCGTGCGGAACATCAGGTTGCGGTGCGCCCAGGCGCGCGCGCCGAGGACGAAGCCGATCGCGACGAAGGGGGCGAGGAGGTAGGCGAGCTTCATGAGGCCGTAGGTGACGTGCAGCCGGGGGGAGGCCTCGCCGTACCCCTCGAAGGTGAGCCCGGCCTGGGGGATCCGCCCCGCGAGGTAGGCGAGCCCGATGGGGAGGGTGCGCCCCTCGACCCATCGGGTGAGGTCGGGCCCCGCGACCTCGGTCCAGACGCCTTCGAGTCGGCTGTACATCACCTCGCGCTTGCGCACCGTCGTCTCGCCCGGGGGGGCGAGATCCTGCGCGGCCATCAGCGCGGTGGCGGCGAGGCAGACGACGAGCGCGGAGCGCATCGAGAGGCGCCGCGCCTGCCCCACCACGAGCGCCGCGCCGAGGGGGAGGAAGGTGAAGAGGCGCTCGAGTACGTAGAGGAGCGGCTCGTCCTGCCGGCCGAGGCGGAGGGTGGTCCAGAGGTCGAGCGCGACGAGCGCCGCCACGAGCGCGAGGGTGAGCGCCACCGCGCGGCCGAGAGGCTCGGGTCGCCCCCTCGCATCGGCGGGGGTCACGCCCGCCTCCGCGGGTACGCTGTGTAAACCTTTCGGCGCCTCGTGTCATGTAGAGAGTGGGGGGATCGATGCCGCACCGGCGTCGGCGCCCCGCACCCGTCGGTCACTCGGATCGGCATCATCACACCTCAGGAGGTATCATCATGAAGAAGTTCGTTCGCGTCCTGCTCGCCGCCGGCTTCATCCTCGCCAACCTCGCGATCGCCGGCGCCCCCGCCGACGCCTTCGGCGGGAAGAAGGGGGTCGAGTGCGTCTCCGGGGACGGCGTCCTCGGGGGGTGCTGCACCTCCTGCTTCTTCTTCTGCGACAACTGCGCCGCGCTGTACGACTGATGGGGGGCGCGATCATGGGAAACAAGCTCATCACGGCGCTCGCCTTCGTCACCTTCGTTCACCTCGGGGCGCGCACCGCCGCCCCCGCCTCGCTCACCTACGTCTCGGGGTTCGCCACGCCGGCGGAGCTCCCGGAGGAGCTGCGGGAGCTTTCGGCGGAGGGTGTGTCGTGCACCCTCCTCATCGCCTTCGACCCCACCTGCCCGGCGTGCGACCGCGCCGCCCGTGAGCAGGCCGCCGCCAATGAGGGCGGGCTCGCCCTCGACGTCGTCTGGATGGCGGAGACGAGCGCGGCGGCGGAGGAGTTCGCGGGACGCGTACACGATGATGCGCGGGTGGTCGCCGCGCCCGGAGGGGCGGATCTGCTCGACGTAGATGCCGTCCCCGCCGCCTTCGTCATCGCCGGTGACGTGGTCGTCCACACGAGTCCGATCACCGGCCAGGAAGATCTTGGCACGGTGGCGCAACGCTGCATTCGTCCGCAACTCACGGAGTGAGGCGGCGTGCGAGATCGTCCGGGGGGGCAGGTCGCCCTCCCGGACGGTCTCGTCGGCGGGGAGGCGAAAGGGGTTCGAGATCATCTGGGTCTCCGGGTGGTCCGTCCGGGCGCGCCGATGTGCACCCTCTACCCTTTACGTGACACGACTTCGAAAAAGGTTTACATCGGAGCCGCGTCACACTCCCCGATCTCGAGCGTCGGATAGTCGATATAGCCCGTGGCGCCTGGGGTATGGAAGGATTCGGGTCGCGGCTCGTTGAGCGCCGCTCGCCGCCGGTAGCGCTCGAGGAGATCGGGGTTTGCGAGGAAGGGACGGCCGAAGGCGATGAGGTCGCCACGCCCCGCCTCGAGCGCCTCGATCGCGCGAGCGTGATCGTATCCCCCGGCGAGGATGATCGCGCCGGGGAAGGCCTCGCGCATCCCCTCCTTCGTCGACGCCGGCACCTCCGGCGCGCCGAGGGGCGAGTGGTCGAGGATGTGCAGGTAGACGAGTCCGATCTCGCCGAGGCGCCGGGCGAGGAGCGCACAGGTGTCATCGATCTCGTCGTGGTGCGGCATCTCGTTGAAGACCCCCCACGGCGAGAGACGCATCCCGACGCGATCGCCCCCGATCGCGTCGACCACGCGCTCGGCCACCTCGAGTGCGAAGCGGGCTCGCGCCTCGACCGAGCCGCCCCACGCGTCGTCGCGTCGATTGGTATGCGGGTTCAGGAACTGCTCGATCAGGTAGCCGTTCGCGCCGTGCAGCTCCACCCCGTCGAACCCCGCGGCGATCGCGTTGTGCGCGCCCCGCACGAAGGCGTCGATCGCCGCCTCGACCTCGGCCGCATCCATCGCCTCCGCCGTCGGGATCGGCTCTTCGCCGCCCGCCTCGTCGACCCACATCTTCGTCTCGGCAAGCGGCACCGCCGAGGGCGCGAGGAGGCGGCCCCCCTCGGGGAGATTCGCCGGGTGTCCGACCCGCCCCGCGTGCATCAGCTGCACGAAGATCCGTCCCCCCGACTCGTGCACCGCCGAGGTCACGAGGCGCCACCCGTCCAGGTGCGCGTCCGACCAGATTCCGGGCATCCGTGCGTAGCCCCGTCCATCGGGGTCGGGCGTCACCCCCTCGGTCACGATCAGACCGGCCGAGGCGCGCTGCGCGTAGTACTCCGCCATCAGCGCGTTCGGGACGGTGCCGTCGGCCCGGCAGCGGGTCATCGGTGCCATCACCGCGCGGTTCGGGAGGGCGAGGGGGCCGAGCAGAAAGGGGGCGAAGAGGACCGAATCGGACATGCGGAGTCGCGGAGAGGGAGGGATCGGAGCCACCGACAACCCCGGCGCCCCATTCGCGTTCCGGAGCGACCTCCCGCACGCACGGAGGCTCGGCGGACGCGCCCGCCGCGTCACCTCCGGATCGCACCCCGCTCGCAACAGACGGCGATCCAGCGCCCCCGTACACCCCGGAGAGGGCCGGAGAGGGCCGGAGAGGGCCGGAGAGGGCCGGAAAGCCCCCCAGAAGCCCCGGAGAGGCCTCTCCTCTCCCCGAGGGGGCCGCCCGCGGCTCTTACGCCTTGGAGAGGTAGTAGAGCTCGTCTACGGCGCGCTGCAGGAAGTCGAGATCGTCGCCCGCCGCGCACGCCTCATCGTGGCTGCGAAAGGGGAGCCAGGTGGACCACACCGTCTGGCCCTCACGCCCGTGAAGCACGAGCTGCACCCCCGGGCGTTCGTCTCCCTCCCCACTCTCCGCCACCGCTCCATGCTGTCCGAGAACCTCGGCGAGCGACCCCGCACGTCGGAGGCTCCCCACGCGCACCTGCCACGCTCGACCGAACTGATCGGAGAACTCGTCCATGATACCCATGTCCACCATCGTAGAAGTCCGGGATGCGTCCTCATGACGCTGCATCCCTCTACCTTCTATGTGACACGAGTTGGAAAAAGGTTTACATCGCGGAGCGCGCACTGCGCAGCTACGCCGATTTCGGCGGTACGCCGCCGCCGCTGCGCCGGCTTCCGCAGCTCCCATGGGCGCTGAGGGATTCGAACCCCCGACCCCCTGCTTGTAAGGCAGGTGCTCTTGACCAGCTGAGCTAAGCGCCCGTGTGCCGGCGCCCCTCCTCTCCCGTCCCTTCAGCCGAGCACGGCGAGAGGAATCAGGACGATGTAGCCGAGGGTGAGGAGGAGGGGTGCCAGGGTAATCGAGCCCTGCGCGAGGAGTGCGTAGCCGGCGACGAGCGCGACGACACCGGCGAGCGCGAAGACCGCATTCTTCTTCCCGAACTGGAGGGTGGCGTCGCTCGAGCGGGAGGGGGGGTGCGAGGATCGATTCATACCTCGAAGCTCTCGCCTTTCGCTCCGCCGATCAAGCGACCGACGGGTCGCGCTCATCCGTCGACGCGGATCTCGAGGCGATCGATGAGGCGCTGGAGTCGCGAACGTGAAACCTCGAGGGCGCGTGCCGCCTCGCTCCGGTTCCCTCCGGTGCGCTCGAGGACGTCACGGAGATGCGTGGCGATGATCGAATCGAGCGCGTCCTCCCCCGCCCCCTTCCCGGAGACCGCGGGGGCGACCTCGAGGTGAAGGTGAGCCTCGGTGATCGTGCGTCCCCGGGCCACGATCGCCGCGCGCGTGAGTACATTCTCGAGCTCCCGCACATTCCCCTTCCACCGATGCGCCTCCAGCCGCTCGAGCGCGGCGTCCTCGATCCGTTCGACCTCCCCACCCGTCTCGGCGCGAATGCGCGCCAGGAGAGCGCGCGCGAGATCGGGGATATCCCCACGCCGCTCCCGGAGGGGGGGCACCACGATCTCGACCACACGAAGCCGGAAGTAGAGGTCTTCGCGGAAGCTTCCCTCCTCGACGAGCTCCTCGAGGGGCTGGTGCGTGGCAGCCACGACGCGCGCCTCGGTGGTGCGGGGCTGCTCCCCTCCCACCGGGTAGAAGGTACGCTCCTGCAGCACGCGCAGGAGCTTCGCCTGGAAGTCGGGGGAGGTGTCTCCGATCTCATCGAGGAAGATCGTGCCGCTCCCGGCGAGTTCGAAGTACCCCCTCCGTGAGCTCACGGCCCCGGTGAAGGCGCCCTTGACGTGCCCGAAGAGCTCGGACTCGAGGAGGGTCTCCGAGACGGCGGTGCAGTTCACCGCGATGAAGGGTTCCTTCGCGTGCTGGGAGTGGTCATGGATCGCGTGCGCGATGAGCTCCTTTCCGGTCCCCGTTTCACCGCGCACCAGCACCGTCGCACGGTTGCGCGCGAGGACGCCGATCATCTTGAAGATCTCGATCATGCGGGGGTCGCGTCCCACGATGCGAGGCTCGTCGATCGAGTCGGCATCCTCCCCGGAAGATTCAGCGTCCTCATCCGCATCGCCGTGATCGAGCTCCTGTTCCCGCAGGCAGCGCTCGACGAGTGCGGTCACCTCGGCGAGCCGGACCGGCTTGACGAGGTAGTCGAAGGCGCCGGCCTTCATCGCGTCGACCGCGCTCGACATATCCTCGTGACCCGTCATGACGATGACGTCGGTGCGAGGTCGGTTCTCGCGGAGCCGGGCAGTGAGTTCGAGCCCCGAGATCCCGGGCATGCGAAGGTCGGTGAGGACGAGGTCGGGATCGACCCGGTTGACGCGCGCCAGCGCGGTCTCCGCCGAGTCGGCCGTCTCGACCTCGAATCCATCCGCTCGCAGTTTGTCCGCGAGTGCTTCGCGGAGCCCCTCCTCGTCATCCACGATCAGGATCCGCCCCGTCACGTCGCCTCCTCGCCGTCTTCGTGTGCCCCCGCGTCGGTGCGACCCCGGGGTAATGGAGGGTACGCCCCCGGAGCGTGCGGTCCAACCCCACTGCCTTCGGGGATCACCCACCACTCCGGTGCATCGGGGATCTCACGCGCACGCAACTCCGCCATTCGGTCCTTCCGGTACCGCCGACGCGCCCACACCATCGCGATGAGGAGTCCGGCGAGGATCCCCCACCCCACCCCGGAGCGCGTGAGGACGTAGACCCACCCGTACCGCTCGCGCGCCCACGCGGCCCAGTCCTCCTCGAGCGCGCCCGACGACACACCCCACGTCCGACGAAGTGACTCCTCGAACCGTCCCGACGCGCCCCACCGTTCGATGAAGAGAGCGAGCCCCGCTTCTCCGGAGGCCTCGACGAGGTAATCGACCACCGAGGCGGCGAGGAGGTAGGCGACCTCCGACTCGGCGCGGCCGGCGGGCCAGTCGAGAGCGAAACGCGCCGGACCGAGATCGTCGTCGAGGGCGAGGGCGATGCGGAGACGCCACGCCGCCTCGGTGTCCCACCCCGCGGCCCACTGCGCGTAGCCCTCCACGAACCACCGGGGCGCCCGATGCCCCCGTGCGGCCTCGTACAGCGCGAGGTGCGCCCACTCGTGCCGCAGGACCTCCCCGATCAGGTCGCGTCGTCCGGTGGGTTCTCCGCGCCCGGCGGGGAGGATGATCCATCCCTCGGCCGGGAGCGCCAGTGCCGCGCTCCACTCCGGGCGACGTCCCCGGAGAAGGAGATCGATCGCGCCTTCCTCCCGGGGGAGGAAGATCGTCGCGCTCGTCGGAAGGGAGTCGGGGAGTGCCGGGAGAGGTGGCTCCGTCCGGAGGCGCTCGAGGAGCGCGAGGGCAAGGGCGGAATCCGCGGACTCGAAGCGTATCGTGACGCGTCCCTCGACGAGGGTGTCGGGGAGGAGGATCGCCACCTCGGGCGGCACCGGACGCGGTCGAACCCGTGCGGTATCGTCCGCCTGCGAAGCTGCGGGCTGCGCCGAGAGCGCGCCTCCGAGGAGGGTGACGAGGAGGATACGCGACCACGCCGCAGGGAGGAGACCGCGGCCGCAGATCCGGCGGCGCATCACGACGCCGCGTCGAGAGCCTCCAGATGGGCCTTCACCGCCTCATTGCGGGGGTTCATCTCGAGTGCTCTTCCCCACAGGAGGCGCGCCACATCGAAGTCATGCTCGCGGTACGCGAGGGATCCCAACTTGAGGTAGAGGTCGTCCCCGAGTCGGGGATCGAGCTTCTGAGCCTTCTCGAAGTGCGACCTCGCGCCATCGTGATCACCCCGGGCGAGCGCCTGGTCCCCCAGCGCCTTGTGCGCCTGCGCCGGTGCCGGCGAGAGCTGGATCGCTTTCAGGTAGAGCGCCTCGGCCGCCCCGGTCTCCCCGATCCTCTCGAGGACCGCGGCCAGATTGACGAGGAGGGGGCCCGAGTCGGGGTGGTGCGTGAGTCCCTCGCGACCCTTCGCGACGGCACGCTCGAAGCGTCCGGCGATCCCCTCGGCGAGGACGCTGTAGGCATAGAAGGCGGCCGACGGGGTCCGGAGGTCGGGATCGTTCCGATACGCTTCGAACGCCTCGAGCGCGCCGCCGAGATCGCCCTTCCGCAGGAGGACGATTCCTCGCGACAGGGCGAGATCGTGGTCGTGTGGACGCACCGGTTCCGCCTGATCGAGGACCGCCAGCGCCTCATCGAAACGCCGCAGCATCTCGAGGGCGAGCGCGCGATTCCGGAGGACCGCGTACGAGCCACGGAGCGTCTCCGGGATCCGGTCGAAGAAGGCGAGGGTGTCTTCGTACCGTCCCGCATGGAAGGCGAGGAGCCCGAGCTGGAAGAGGGCGTGCGCGTTGCGGGGATCCGCCTCGAGGACCTCCTGGAATTCACGCCCGGCGTCCTCGAACATCCCGGAGCGCAGGAAGGCCGTACCGAGCTCCAGCTGCTGCGCGAGGGCATCATCTTCCGACGTGCCCCCCTCCGTCCGTGTCCGGGTCCCCGCCTGTGCCACGAAGGCCGCCTGGATCAGGGGATAGAGCGCCTTGCCGACGTCGAACTCGACCAGCCCGGACTCGGTGACGACCTCGTGTACGGTGCGCTGGCCGTCGAGGAAGGGGAGCACGCGTCGCTGGTGACGGGTAAGCTCGATGTCGTCGGCGTCTTCGGGGTTTCGGACGACCTCGAAGACGGCGTCGAGTGAGGGGATCTTCTTCTCGATCACACTCCACTCGTCCACGCGGCGTGCTCCCTCCATGAGGAGGTTCTCGACCGGGATCGACACGAGGAAGACCCCATCCTCGTCGGGGCGCTGGTCCGGATCGAAGTGGAAGGCACCCTGGTCCCAGGTGAAGAGGTGGTAGACCGCCTCCTCGATCTGGAGGCTGATATAGCGGTGGAGTTCGGTCTCCTCGATCGTCCCTTCCCTGACGAGAATCTCGCCGAGGCGCACCCCCCGCTCGTGCGCCTGCGCCTCCATCGCCTCGGAGAGCTCGGAGCGCGAGATCACATGATTGCGCACGAGGAGCTCACCCAGCCGATCGGGACGATTGAGGACGGAGGCATAGATCACCCGTCCCTCCTCGAAGTAGATATACCCGAAGTTGGATCGGTCCGTGAGACTCAGGCATCCCGTCTTCTTCCCCATCGAGAGGAGCTGACAGATGTCGGCCAGTCCGACGTCCTGGAGCGCGCCTTCGATCGCCATCAGTCGAGCTCCCGGACGAGTCGTTCAATCACGGCGGGCCACACCCAGACCACCTTCTCGCGCGAGGGCCGCCAGGCGGTGGTCGCGGGAGAGGGCTCGTCCTCCTCGGCGGCAACATCGATCGACGCGGGCGCCTCCGCATGCTGGGGGGCCTCCGCATCACCGTGCACGACGTCGTCCGCCACCACGATCATCGGATCGTCGTCGTCCGCTGTGTCCACGAAGAGGCCGCCACGGTCTCCGAAGGTGATCTCTTCGAGTGGAGGAACGACCGTCTCCCCCACCTCACCACCGGACTCCGCATCGATCCGTGCGGCGCGCGCGACGTCGTCCCACGACGACCCGGACTCGGCGGCGCCGGAGGGGGAGGGATCCTCGAAGGCCACCTCCAGCGGCTCGCCATCCGCACGACCCGCGACCTCGAGGACGAGCCCGCCCTCGAAGCGTGAACGCAGACGCTCGTCGATCTTCTCGATCTCGGACGGCGGTCGGTCGGCGGCCATGATCACCCGCGAGCCGCGGCGTTTGAGCGCCTCGAAGAGGTGGAAGAACTCATCCTGCGCGCGTTCGGTGTCGGAGAGCGCTTCCGCGCCGTAGACGAGGAGGAGATCGACCGTCCACCACCGCTCCCGCCACGCACCGGCGACCCCCCCTCCCAGCGCCCGGATGAAGTCCTCGGAGAAGGCCCGGACCGAGGTCACCGCCATCCGTTCGTCGGGGCGGTGAGCGCCCCAGCTCCGCCCCGCCGCCGCGAGGAGGTGTGTGGCCGCCTCTCCCCCGCCGGACCAGAGGAAGAGGGGGTTGTACTCCGGTCGCTCGGGGCCGATGATCTGGCGCGCCGCCTTCAGGGCGATTCCCGGAAACTCGGCGTCGAGGTGATCCAGATCGGGGCCCTCCGAGAGCTTGGGGAAGGGACGCATGCGTTCGCGGACCGAGGCGATGAAGGCCTCGGCCTCCTCGCGACGGTCGGGATCGCGCAGGAGGGCATCGGACGCCTCCGGCCACGGATTTCCGAGGCGGGTGAGCTCGCGATCGATTTCGCGCAGGCGCGAGATATCCTCCCCGTACCGCATGAGCGTCGCTTCCCACTCCGCTGGCTCCGCGTCCTCCTCGAGGAGCCCCGCGATCCGGGTCGTCCGGTATCCCTCTCGCTCGGCCGCCTCGATCGTCTCCCGCGTCCGCTTTCGCCACGGCTCCTCGCGAATCTCGACCTCGGCATCGACCCCCGCCGCGGCGGCGTCGCTCGTCGCGTCGGTCGCCTCAACCCCCGTTTCGGCCTCGATCTCGACGGTGACCCCCATGATCGCGGGGATCTCCTCCGCCGCGAGGCGCCGCTCCTCGAGCTCCTGCGTGGCCAGCACCCGGTTGAGCGCGCCGCCGAGTTCGCGGATGTTGCGGAAGGGATACCGCCCGAGCGCTTCGGCCACGCCGGGTTCGAGTGTCTGGCCCCTCTCGTGCACCTTGCGGTGGATGATCGCGATGCGCGTCTCGAGTTCGGGAGGCGCGATGTCGACGATGAGCCCCCCGGAGAAGCGCGAGACGAGTCGTGCATCGAGCCCATCGATCTCGGCGGGAGGACGGTCACTCGCGAGCACGATCTGCGACTCCGACGCGCTCAGGGCGTCCAGGGTGGTCAGGAGCATCTCCTGCGCCTCGGGCTGACCCGCCAGAAACTGGATATCGTCGAGAAGGAGGATGTCGAGGTCGCGATAGGCGTCTCGCAGGCTTTCCCGATTCCCGGCTTCGAGCGCCGACTCGAGATCCTGGAGGAAGCCCTCGAGCGTCTTGTATCGCGTGCGAAGCCGCTCATTCGTCCGCTGAGAGTGATGCGCCATCGCCATGAGGATGTGCGACTTCCCGAGACCCGACGCCGAATAGATGAAGAGGGGGTTGTAGGCGGTGCCGGGAGACTCCGCGGCGCGCCTGGCCGCCGCCGACGCCAGTCGATTGGCCGGTCCGACGACAAAGGTCTCGAAGGTGGATTTTGGGTCGAGATCCGTCATGAGTGATCGCGAGAAAGCGGCACATCGGACGCGGGCGCGTGCCACGCTCCGGCGACAGGCTCGTAGTATCGGGATACGGACCCCGAAACAAAAGCCCCGGACAGCGACACGCGCGTCATCTCCGATCCGGATCGATCGACGCTCTCGCCCAGGCGAGGGCGCCTTCGAGGTCGTCGGGAAGGGGAGCGTGTACGCGGATCCGTTCCCCGGTGACGGGGTGGTCGAAGGCGAGCTCGGCGGCGTGGAGGAAGTGGCGGGGCGTGCGCCGCTCGAGCGCGCGCGCCCATCCCTGTGCCGGCCCGGAGATGCCGAGTGCACCTCCGCGCGAATAGACAGGATCGGCCACGATCGGATGGCCGATGTGCCAGAGGTGAACCCGGATCTGGTGCGTGCGGCCCGTCTGGAGCGCGACATCGAGGAGCTGCGCCGCCGGGAATTCCTCGCGCACCCGCAGCCGTGTAACCGCCCGTCGCCCATCGGCGCGAACCGTCATCCGCGTGCGGTCCCGGGCGTCACGCCCGATCGGCGCGTCGATACGCAGCGGCCACGATTCCGAACGGATCCCGCCCCACGCCATCGCGCGGTAGAGACGCTTGACCCGACGTCGGCGCAGCGCTTCCTGCAAGGCGATCTGCGCCTCATCGGTCTTGGCCACGACGAGGAGACCCGAGGTGTCGCGATCGAGACGGTGGACGATCCCCGGACGGAGGCGGCCCCCCACGCTCCCGAGGGTGTCGAGGTGGTGGAGGAGCGCGTTCACCATCGTGCCACGCGGGTGACCCGGCCCGGGATGCACCACCATCCCGGCCGGTTTGTTGACGATCGCGAGCGCGTCGTCCTCATGGACGATCTCGAGGGGGATCGGCTCGGCGACGAGCTCGGTCTCCTCGAGTGGCGGGATCGTCACCCGCACACGCCACTCCGGCTCGACCGGGTCCGACTTTCGCACCGCCCCCTCGGCGTCGAGGCGGCACACCCCACCGTCGACGATCCACCGCTGAACCCGCGTTCGTGACACCCCGAGCCTCTCCGAAAGCCAGGTGTCGAGGCGGGTGCCGACCTCTCCCTCGCCGACCACGAGCACGTGATCTCCCGGCGCGGTCACCTGTCGATCCGCCGCAGGCCGATCTGCGCGGTCACACCATCGAGATCGACCTCGCGAAAGGCGAGCCAGTCGTCGCCCGACCCCGACCGCGCGGTCTCGACCTCCACGGCGAGCGTCTCTCCCGTCACGAACGACTCCCACGCGGTCGCCGCCGAGAGGACGGGATCGGGACCGAATACGCCGAGCGCGATCCGGTCCGAGATCTCGAGGTCGGTGTCGCGACGGAGACGCTGGATCCGGTTCACGAGTTCTCGCGCCATCCCTTCACGCAGGAGCTCTTCATCGAGCGAGGGGTCGAGCGCGACGGTATGCCCGGATTCACTCCGGACCGCTTCGTCGCCGGACGCGACCTCGACGATCTCCACATCTTCGGCGCAGAGCGTCTCGGTGACGTCGCCGGCGGAGATCGTGACCGGCGTGCCCACCCGAAAGGCGGCGAGCTCGGACTGTCCCAGGGCCCGGATGGCCTCGGCGGCGTCATTCGTCGCCTTTCCGAAGCGCGGTCCGAGCGAGCGATAGTTGGGGCGCGGCTCGAGCTTGACGATCCCCTCGGCCGACCCGAGGAACTCCACCTCCTTGAGGTTCAGCTCGTCACGCACGAGCTCGAGGACGATCTCACTCACCCGCACCCCCGAGGGGACGACCGCCTTCATCCGGCGCAGCGGCTGCCGAACCCGTATCCGGACATCCTCGCGCGCGGCGCGACCGAGCGAAACGAGGGTGCGCGCCGACGCCATCTCCGCCTCGAGGGCGGCGTCGCGGTCGTCTTCATCGGCAATCGGGAAGGTGGCGAGGTGCGCGCTCTCCCCCGTCAGCGCTCGGTGTAGCCAGTCCGCGACGAAGGGCGTCACGGGTGCGATGAGGAGCGCGATCGTCCGGAGCGCCTCCCAGAGCGTCCGAAAGGCGGCACGCGCGTCGGCGCTCTCCCCACTTCCCCAGAAGCGCGAGCGAGACCGTCGGACGTACCAATTCGAGAGTTCGTCGACGAACTCCGCCACCGCGCGGTACGCACGCGTGGGCTCGTAGCGGTCGAGCTCGTCGCGCACCTCGGCGGTGAGGGTGGCCAGGCGCGAGAGCACCCAGCGATCCAGTACGTGCCGTGCCGCCGGCGCCGGGTCAGCGCCCGACGGGGTCCACCCACTCGTATTCGCGTAGAGGGTGAGGAAGCGGTAGGTGTTGGCGAGGGTGTCGAAGAACTTGCGCTCGTTTTCGCGGATCGCCTCGGGATCCCACCGCTTCGGCACCCAGGGGTTCGACGCCACGATCATCGACCAGCGGATCGAGTCGGCGCCGTGACCCTCCACGGCGTGCCACGGATCGACCGTATTCCCCTTCGACTTCGACATCTTCTGGCCGTCGGCGTCGAGGAGGAGGTCATTGACCACCACATTCCGGTAGGGTGCGTCACGGCCCAGCATCGTCGCGATCGCCATCAGCGAGTAGAACCACCCGCGCGTCTGGTCGAGCCCCTCGCAGATGAAGTCGGCGGGGTAGTGGCGTTCGAAGGCCTCCGGATTCTCGAAGGGATAGTGCCACTGTGCATACGGCATCGCACCCGAGTCGAACCAGACATCGACGACCCCCGGCGTGCGTCGCATCGTCCCCTCGCACCCGTCGACACACTCACACGGCCAGGTGAGCGCGTCGATGAAGGGGCGGTGCGGATCGAACCCCTCGGGGAGCCCTCCCACCGCCTCGTCGAGCTCGGCGAGCGATCCGATCCACCGCAGATGCGTATCGTCGCGATCGCACACCCAGACCGGGATCGGCGTGCCCCAGTACCGGTCCCGCGAGAGCGCCCAGTCCACATTCCCCCGCAGCCACTCCCCGAACCGCTTCTCGCCCACCTCGGCGGGGTGCCAGGCGACGGTGTCGTTGTTGGCGAGCATCTCGTCCTTCAGCGTCGAGGTGGCGGCGAACCATGACGCGCGCGCGAGATGGATCAGGGGAGAGTTGCAGCGCCAGCAGTGGGGGTAGTTGTGCAGCGCGCGCTCCGCCCGCAGGAGGAGCCCGGCCTCGTCGAGCGCGTCGATCACGACCGGGTCGGCGTCCTTCACGAAGAGGCCCCCGATCCGATCCACCTCGTCGGTGAAGACGGCGGCGTCGTCGAGAGGACGGATCATCGGGAGATCGTGCCGCAGCCCGGCGGCATGGTCGTCGGCGCCGAAGGCGGGGGCGAGGTGCACGATCCCCGTGCCCTCCTCGGCGCTCACGAAGGCCTCGCTGACCACCGTCCACGCATTCCGCGGGTCGTCCGGGGCCGGTACGAGCTCGAGCGGGCGTCGATACCGAAGGCCCACGAGTTCCGATCCGGAGCGCCGCTTCTCGACCTTCGCCTCCTCCCCCAGCACGCACTCGACCCGGCTCTCCTCCATGATCAGGGTGCGTCCCTCGGAGTCGCGGAGCTCGGCGTAGGTCAGGTCGGGGTGCACGGCGAGGCCGACATTCGACGGGACGGTCCACGGTGTCGTCGTCCAGACGACGAAGTATCGACCGGTATCCGCCCCATCCTCGTCGACCACCGGCACGAGGAAGTAGAGCGAGGGATCGTCGACCTCGCGATACCCCTGCGCGACCTCGTGCGACGAGAGCGCCGTGCCGCACCTCGGACAGTACGGCACGCTCTTGTGGCCGCGGTAGAGGAGATCGCGCGCGGCGAGTTCCTTGAGCACCGCCCACACCGATTCGATGTACGGCGTGTGAAAGGTGACGTAGGGACGGGAGTAGTCGAGCCAGTAGCCGATCCGCTCGGAGAGCCTCTCCCACTCTTCCTTGTAGGTGAAGACCGAGTCCCGACACGCCTCGTTGAAGGCCTCGATTCCGACCGCCTCGATCTCGGGCTTGCCGTTGATGCCGAGCTTGCGCTCCGCCTCGAGTTCGACGGGGAGTCCGTGCGTGTCCCACCCCGCGATCCGCGTCACCTGCCGACCCTGGAGCGCGTGGTAGCGACAGAAGAGATCCTTGATCGTGCGCGAGATGATGTGGTGGAGCCCCGGACGCCCGTTGGCGGTGGGCGGGCCCTCCCAGAAGACCCATGGCTCACCATCGGCGGTGGACTCCTGGACGCGCTCGAAGAGGCGTTCCTCTCTCCACACCTCGAGTGTGGAGGTCTCGAGACGCTGGAGTGAATCGGGGTATTCTGGGTACCGCATCGTCGGATGTCGCCTGCTCAGCGTTCGTCGTCGTCCCGGGGGTCCACCCATCGCAGAGGGGCCTCCCCGGGGTCGGTGGAGAGGTCGGGGTCGGCGGCGAGGCGGTGGACATCCGCGTCCGGGCGTGGCAATCCGAGTTCCGGGTCGACCTCGCCCCCGGGGCGCTCCCCCTCATCCTCGCCTTCGGCCCCTTCCGCGCGACGCGACCGATGGGGAGGTGACGGAAGGTCCTCAACGGGATCGAACACCCCGAGCGGTTGGGGATCGAGGTGGCCGGAGGTCGGGCCCGCGGCCGCTCCGTGGAGTGCGGCGTCGGACGGCTCGATCCCCGATCCCGGCTCGGTCCCTGGATCCGGAGCCCGTCGCGAGACGCCGAGGTCGAGGTCGACGGCGCGCTCGCCTTCCATCCCCCGCCCTTCCTGCACCTCGATGGTATCGAGTTCGCGTTCGAGGAATTGCCGGAAGGTGGCGAGGAAGCGGGAGCGACGGCGCTCGAATTCGTGGAGTTCGCGTTCGAGCTCGGCAACACGCGCACGCGCATCCGCCACGAGTCGCTCCGCCTCGGCCTGCGCCTGACGCCGGATCACGTCGGACTCCCGTTCGGCGGCGCGCCCGATCTCCTCACGGAGCTGTTGAGCCGTGACGAGGGCGTCGTTCACCGCGCGCTCCCGTCCCGACTGGGCATCGACCTGTTCACTCAGCCGCGCGACTCGCTCGGTCAGCGTGAGGTTCTCCTTGACCACCTCCTCGAGGCGCTCCGCCACGAGCTCCAGGAAGCCGTCCACATGCTGGACTTCGTAGCCGCGAAGTGCCCGCGCGAAGTCGCCGCGCTTCTTTCGGACGTCGAGTGGGGTGAGATCGATCATCGTCTACCTCCTGGTGTGGAGCGGCTCCATGGAGCCGTTCCCTTCGTTACCGTGCCTCGAATCCGGGCCGCTCTCCGAAGAGCGCGGTCCCGATCCGGACCATCGTGCTGCCTTCCTCGATCGCCACTTCGAGGTCGTTCGTCATCCCCATCGAGAGGGTAGATCCCACCTCGGGGTCGTGTCGCCTCACCTCGTCGAGGGTCTCCCGAAGACGACAGAAGGCGGATCGCAGCACCGCTTCGTCCTCGACGAACGGCGCCATCGTCATCAGCCCCTCGAGTCGGATCCCGTCGAAGTCGGCGACCTCGAGGACCTCCTCCACGACCCTCGCTCCCTCGAACCCCCCCTTCGAATCTTCGCCCGAGGTGTTCACCTGGGCCAGTACACCGATCCGGGCTCCCGCTTCGAGCGCCTGCGAGAGCTTCCGGGCCACCTTGATCCGTCCCACGGAGTGGACGAGATCGGCGAGCCCGGGAAGCTCGGATGCCTTCCGGCTCTGGATCGGTCCGATCATGTGCCACCGTACGTCGTCGACCGGACCGAAGTGCGCGCGCTTCTTCGCGAGCTCCCCCACCCGGTTCTCTCCGAGGTCACGAAGCCCCGCATCGAGCGCCGCGCGCACGGCGGCGAAGGGGTGGCTCTTCGTCACGGCGATGAGCGAGATCGCGCCCGGGTCGCGTCCCGCACGCTCCGCGGCGCGCGCGATGCGTGCCCGTACCGCGGGCAGCGTCGTCTCGAGTCGTTCGGCGTACATCCGTTCAGTGAGAGAATCCGGGTCCGGATCGATCGGGGGTTCCTCGGGAAGGCGCAAGATGAATGCAGAAGGCCCCGCCGGCACCTCGCCGACGGGGCCTTGCACGCTCCGGGGCAGGCGCGGTCAGCGACCCACGCTGAAGGTAATCGGAATCGAGACCCACACCGCGGTCCGCTTGTCGCGGTTCTGGGCGGGCGAGAACTTCATCACGTCCGCGACCTCGAGGGCGGCCGCGTCGAAGGCGTCGTATCCCGACGACTGGTTGACCTGGCGCTCCTGCACGACGCCATTCTCGTCGATGTAGAACCAGACGGTCACGACACCCCCGATCCCCGACTCACGGAGGATCGGTGGGTACTCCCGCTGGAGCACGCGCGCGACCTCTCCCCGATTCTGGAGCACGGGCGACACATCGAAGGGGATGAAGCGAGGGCCCGTGCCCTGCCCCCCCGTATTCGACGCATCGGGCGGCGGCGGGAGCATCTCGATCGGGTTCTCCTCGAAGGTCGTGGGCGCGATCGTGATATCCTCGTCGATATGCGCCTCGGCGATCACCGGCGTGGCGGGGCGCTGGATCGCCTCCGGCGGCGGCGGGATCTCGACCTCGGGCGGGATATCGATCGCCTCGAGCTCGTTGCTGTCCATGGCGACATCTTCGGCGGTCATCTGGGGCCAGAACGCGAAGATCGTGAAGTGGAAGGCGATCGCGGCCATCATCGAGCCCCAGAACCAGCTCTCCCACCCCCGCTTCAACTGATCGTTGGCCGTCTCCGGGGCCAGGCTGCTCCCGGGGGCCGATACGGGTCGTGTACTCATCGGCGTGCCCTCGTCATGCGTTGTTCGAGTTCGGTAGCGAAGACGACGCGGACGACGCCGGCCGCCTTCAACTGCTCCTGCAGCTCGTCCACGAGCCGGTACGGAACCTCCCGGTCGGAGCGGATCGACACCACGAGACGGCGATCGGATTCCGCATAGATCGGGGCCACGATCGGCCGGACCTGACCCATCGCGAGCGGCTGATCATTGATGAATACCTCTCCCATCTGCGTCAGCCAGACGTTGAGGATGTCATCGCGCTTCTCGTCGATTCGCTTCGTCGCTTCGGCCTGCGGCCACTCGATGTCCTGTTCCTTGTCGGTGCGGAACACCGTCGTGACCATGAAGAAGATCAGGAGGAGGAAGGCGATGTCGGCGAGCGACGAATCGGGTATCTTGTCCGACGCGGACGACTTGCGGCTGAAGCCGCCACCCTTGATCGACATCAGTTCAACTCCTGGACCTGAAGGGAGATCTTGTCCGCGCCCGCGGACTGCAGCGCATCGAGCACGTTGATCATGTGCCGGTAGGCGGACTCGGGGTGCGTCTGCACCACCGCGATCAGGTTCGCGTTCTGAGCGAAATCGGTCCGCCACACCCCCTCGACCTGCTGGGCGGTGATCACCTGGATCTGCTCCGACTCACCCCGTTTCACGTCGATCTGTCCATTCGGCTGGACGAGGAAGAACATGAGGTTCTTGGGGTTGATCTCCTGCTCCTCGGCGTTCGGCTCGGGAAGCACGATCGCCAGCCCCTTGTCCTTGGGGAAGACGGTCGTCACGAGAAAGAAGATCAGGAGGAGGAAGGCGATGTCCGCCATCGAGGACGAGGGGATCTCGTCGCTGACCTTCGACTTCTTCTGCAGAACAGCCATGGGGCTCGGGGTCTGGGGTGTCTTGAGGGTAGTACCGGAGGGTGTGCGGGGTGTTCCGGCTCAGTTCGCCGGGGCATCCCCCGAGGGCGGCGTGCCGCTGGAACGCGCGACCGACGGCTCTGCGCGGGCGAGGTGCCCACGCTTCTCCTTGACCACGGTGAGGCGCCCGTCCTTCTCGAGATCCCACGCGATATTCAGGATCCGCTGGGCTCCCTGCTCCATGTCGAGGATGAGGCCGTCGATACGGGTCACGAAGTAGTTGTACCCGATGTTGACGGGGAGGGCGATCACGAGTCCGGCGGCGGTCGTGAGGAGCGCGACCTTGATTCCGCCAGCCACGAGCGTCGGATCGACATTCCCGGCTCGCGCGATGGCGTCGAAGGCGATGATCATCCCCGCGACCGTGCCGAGGAAGCCCATGAGCGGGGCCACATTCGCGATCGTCGCGAGGACGACGAGGCCGCGCTCGAGGAAGGAGAGCTCGATCGTCCCCGTGGTGCTGATCGCGTAGTCGATCTCCCCTTCCATGACGCTTCCACCATCGATGCGACGGAGCCCGGCGTAGAGGATCGCGGCGGTCGGTCCGGGGGTCGACGCGGCGATCTCGATCGCCTCGGCGGTCCGGCCGTCACGGGCGGCCTCCTCGACCTCGACGAGGAGCATCTGGGTGCCGCGGTGCGCGGCGAAGAGCGTCCAGGTCTTGGCGATGATGACGCCGAGGGCGACGAGAGAGCAGAGGATGAGGGGATACATCATCGGCCCTCCATCGGCGAAGAGCGTCAGGAGATCGTATTGATTTTCCAAGAAGGGGCCTCGGGCTGGGCCGCCGTCGATGCGGCGACGCGGCGTTTGGGGAGTGAACGGTCGGAATGTACCGGACCTCTTTCGAGCATGTCAACGCGGTCGATGCGAGGGGGGTTCCCTCCCGAATCGGGGCAGGCATGCCTCACGGGGGGAATTGGCCTCTCACACCGCCTTCACCTGGAGTGCTCCGAGGCCCTCGCGCGCGGCACCGGTGAGAATCTCGCGGAGCCGATCGGGGGTGACGTCCCTCTCCATCCGCCCCGCGCGCGCCACGCTGACCCGCGCCGACTCCTCGGAAACCACAACGACGATCGCGTCGGTCTCTTCACTGAGTCCGAGCGCTGCGCGGTGCCGGGTGCCGAGCGATTTGTCGGCCAGCGGATACTGAGAGAGCGGGAGGATGGCCCCCGCGCAGCGGATCTGGTCGCCACGAATCAGCACGGCTCCGTCATGGAGCGGCGAATACGGGGTGAAGATCGTGGTGAGCATGTCGGCCGAGACGCGTGCCTCCACCCGGCTCCCCGTCTCGGCGTATTCGTCGAGTCCGACCTCCCCCTCGACCGCGATGATCGCACCGATCTTCGAGCGTGAGAGACGGTCGACCGCTTCGGCGACCTCATCGGCGACCTGGCTCTCCTCGAGGGTGGCGAAGAGGCGCATCATCCGGCTCCGACCGATGCGAGCCAGCGCCGACCGGAGTTCGGGCTGGAAGACGACGAGGGCGAGAATCGCCCCGTACTGAAGGACATTCTCGAGGAGTGACCGGATGAGGTCGAGCCCGAGCGTCCGGGACGCGAGATAGATCCCGCCGAGGACGAAGAGTCCGAGGAGGATCTGCATCGCCCGCGTCCGCTGCACGAGGAGGAAGAGACGATAGAGGATCGCCGCGACGATGAGGATCTCGATGAGATCGAGCCATCCCGGTCGCAGGAGGGCGAGGTCGCCGAGAAGGGTCACGCGAGCTCCTCACTCCGGGTAGGCATCGCAGGTCGAATTCTCGAAAGGTGGGCGCTCAGTCCCCCGTCGCCGGATGCGGCGGAGGCATCAGCCCCCCCTCCGGTCGCGGGGCGGGTCGCGAAGGGGCATCCGCGGTGTCGTCGGAGGGCGGCTCGAGGAGGGGCTCGGCCGGGACTTCGGGCGGCGGCAGCGTCTTCCCGTCGCTGAGCATCCGGATCTCCTCCTGGTCGATCGTCTCGCGCTCGAGGAGGGCGTGCGCGATCGACTCCAGGAGGTCCCGGTTCTTCTCGATCACCTCCTGCGCCTCGGCGTGCGCCTCGTCGAGGAGGCGCTTGATCTCCTGATCGACCTGCTGTGCCGTGTGTTCCGAGACGTGGCGGCGTTGCGAGAGTTCTCGACCGAGGAAGACCTCATGCTCGGCGTCACCCACCGACATCAGACCGATCACCTCACTCATCCCGAAGGACGTCACCATCCGACGCGCGAGCGAGGTGGCGCGCTCGATGTCGTTGCCCGCTCCGGTCGTGACATTCTCCTCCCCGAAGATCATCTCCTCGGCCACGCGCCCGCCGAAGAGCATGACGAGCTGTCCGCGAAGCCACGCCCGCGTATAGGAGTGGCGATCCTCCTCGGGGAGCGAGGAGGTGAGGCCGAGAGCGCGGCCCCGCGGGACGATCGTGACCTTGTGCACCGGATCGAGTCCCTCGACCCGGAGCCCGATCACGGCGTGCCCCGCCTCGTGGTAGGCGGTCAACTCGCGCTCGCGCTCGGTGAGCACGAGAGACCGTCGCTCCGTGCCGAGCATGACCTTGTCCTTGGCGTTCTCGAAGTCATCCATCGAGACACGATCCGCATTCGAGCGAGCCGCGAGGAGGGCAGCCTCATTGCAGATATTGGCCAGATCCGCGCCGGAGAGACCCGGGGTGCCCCGCGCGATCACGCCGAGTTCCACATCGGCGGCGAGTGGAAGCTTCCTGGCGTGCACCCGCAGGATCGCCTCGCGCCCCCTCACATCCGGAGCATCGACGACGACCTGGCGATCGAAGCGTCCGGGACGGAGGAGCGCGGGATCGAGCACATCGGGACGATTCGTGGCGGCGAGGAGGATGACCCCCTCATTCGACTCGAAGCCGTCCATCTCGACCAGGAGCGCGTTGAGCGTCTGCTCGCGCTCATCGTGCCCGCCGCCGAGCCCCGCACCGCGGTGGCGCCCCACCGCGTCGATCTCATCGATGAAGATGATGCACGGCGCGTGCGTCTTCCCCTGCTCGAAGAGGTCGCGCACCCGCGACGCCCCCACCCCCACGAACATC
>JAVVEY010000183.1:0-3585 GCA_032250675.1 Longimicrobiales bacterium
CGCGCGTGACGCCCAACCGCCATCGGCGCGACGCGACGCCGGCGCCAGGGTGCTCCCTCCGTGAACGATGCACGATCAGGCGTCTTCCACCTGCGGGTGTCCTCCATCGCGCCATACGGACATCGCCCGATACCTCCAGTTGTACCGGAAAGGTCTCAGCGGGTCGAAAGGTTTGATCGTCCGTGCCCGTCGGGTTTCTCCGGGCTGAAGCGTGATCCCGGGGTCGTACTCCGAGCACCCCCCCGAGACATTCGCGCACTCATGGAGGGTGATCGAGACGATACGGACCGGCTTCGTCGAGACATTGCGAAAAAAGAGTGCGACGCCGGGCCGTGATGGGAGAGGTTCCGTCCACGCCACCACCTGCTGTCCCGGTGGAGGAGCGGGTCCGGGATCGGATTCCGGCTGAACCGCCGTGGCGCATCCGATAATCACGGTGGCACACGAGGCGACGATGAGGGAACGAAGCGTGGATGTCATGAGCACCTCGACTGTCTTCGTGTGATCCGCCCCGAAACGGCTCCCGGCACGGTGTGCGCGACGACACCACCCGCGACGCCATGGTACGCGTGAAGGTTGCGCACCACGACGGCCGACGCAAGCGAGTGATGCGACGACCGGCTCGATCGCTTCATTCGCGGCGTGACCGGGTTTGCGCATCTGCATCGTCCGCTTCCACCCCGGCGGAGCGGTCCGGCGGTGCGGTCCGGCGGAGCGGTCCTTCGATGAGATCCGGAACGGTCGCGGGGTCTCGGGGGAAGAATTCATGGAGAAGAAGTGATGGAGAGGTGAACGAACCCCACAGCGCGAGGAGTGCAGATGCTCAGCCACGATGATCTCACCGATCTCTACGCCGATCTCCGGGACCGGGACGTCCTCAGTGTCTACATCGACGGAGACCAGCATGATCCCGCCGAGCGGCAGGTGTGGCGCACCCGTCTCGAGGCGGCGCTCGCGAATCGGCGTCGCGAGATCGAGGGGACGGGCAATGGATCGATCGAAGCCTTCGAGACGGCGCGGGATCGTCTTCTCGGGGCGCTGAAGGGGTATCACCGCTTCATGCCCGACCGGGGATGGGTCGGGTTCGCCACCCCCGACGGTGTGGCGCATGCGGGGTTCGTTCCGGTGCCGATGCCCGACCTCGTGGCGTGGGAGCGCGGTCTGCGTGCGGCCCCCTACGTGCGCGCCCTCAAGCAGGAGCGTCCGGTCGTGGTCGCGCTCGTCGATCGACACCACGCGCGGATCTTCTCCTACCGTGAGGGCGAGGTGACCCGGACCGATGAGTTCCGCGCCGGGAGCGAGCTCGATGCGGCGTCCCCCGCGCAGAGCTCGCGTCGTTCCGGGGAACGCTCCGGTACGCGGGGGAATGCGCACGAGGATGCCCGACGTCAGGTGGAGGTCCGGGCGGAGCGGATGCTCAGGGAGGTGGTCGCGTGTGTCGAGACGCGCGCGGGAAGCGACGGGTTCGTGGTGGTCGGAGGCACGCGAGAGACGGGCGCTCACCTCATGCAGGCGCTCGACGCGACGCTTCGCGAGCGAGCGATCGAGCTCCGGAGCCTGCACCTCGAGATGACTCCGGCCGAACTCCGCGAACCCACCGAGGATGCGGCGACACTCCTCACCCAGCGCTTCCAGGACAGGCTCGTGACGCAGATCATCGACCGGGCGCGTGCCCGCGGCCGGGGCGTGCTCTGCGAGGATGCGACGACGCGCGCGTTGCGCGAGCGCAGGGTCGACACCCTCGTGCTCTCGCGAGGCTTCATCAACGAGCACACCGATCACGCCGATCGCATGATCGGGACGGCCTTCGATCAGGGGGCCGATGTCGAAGAGCTCTCGGGCCCCGGTGCCGACCGGATCGACGCCGAGGGAGATGGCGTGGGCGCGCTCCTGCGCTGGTAGCGTCGGTGAGCCGGATCTCCGGTGGAGCGGGCATCCGACGGGCGTCTCGGCTGCGCCCGGCTCCTCGACCGCCTTGAGCCTCAGCCGCCGGGTGTGCCGGGGAGGACGAGCCGCCCGTCGTGCCGCGCGAACCATGCGGTGAAGAGGCGCGTATCCATCGCGTAGCTCCGGATCCCTCCCGGCACCCTGTGGGTGCGCAGATAGCCGTCGTTCACGGCGCTCGCGACCGGACCTGCCACGCTTCGGTTCTCCTCCGACCAGCGCGCGTAGTCCTGCCAGTCGCGGAGCACACCCCGGTGCAGACGGTCCCCCATCGTCTCCCGCGCGTCGGCGTCGGCGTCCCCCAGGTCACGGAGCACCGAGCGGACGATGCGCGCCCACCCCGCGTACCGCAGCAGCGGGTCGTCGGTGTGGATCGCCGCGAGCGCGCCGGCGAAGGTCGCCTCGCTCTCGCGCGTGATCGTGCGCTGGTGCGCCTGCTCGTGTCCGATGCTCGCCGCCGCGACGATCGTGGGTGCGGCGCCGTTGACGTGCGCCTCCCCGGTGAAGGGGCTGTAGATGCCGAGGAGATCGAACGCCTGGAGATACCACGTCGACCCCCGGACCTTGACCGGCCCGTAGGGTCGGTCCGCCCACCCCCCCATCCCGAGCGCGTCGCCCACCCGGATCCACCCCGTGCGCATCTCGCTCGAGAGCCGCGCCGGATCGAGAGTGATCGCGGTCGGTGCGTCTGCGTCGGGGGTACCGTGCAGCGTGACGTAGGCCTCATTCACGCGGTCGACGGCGTGTTCGGCGAGCGCGATGAGCGTCGCGAGGTCGTCTTCGGGGACGACGAGGTCGAGGCGGGCTTCGAGCGGCGCCCGCGCGTAGTTGAGCCCCCAGAGGAGGTAGAAGGCGATCAGGAGCACCCCGACGAGGCCACCTCCCCGGGCGGCTCCGCGGCCGAGCGCCTCGAGCGGCTTGATCCGCCCCGCGCGGACGGCGCGGATCCCGGCCACGGCGCGCCATCCCACCCACGCCACGAGGAGAAGGAGCCCCCCGAGGCTGACCGAGATCGGGATCCACCCCGTGGCGAGCGAGAGTCTGCGGGCGAGCGCAGGCCCGAGCGTCGTCCCGTACCCCCACTCCACGACTCCCGGCACCCGGGAGAGGAGGAGGGAGAGCGCCGCGAGAGCGAGTCCGGTGAGGAGGAGGATGAATCCACGCATGGTGTCGGAATATAGGGTCGATCGGTGGATCGATTCAGCCGCCCCGGAGCCGGCGGCAGTCCGTGCCCGGCCGAGGCGGCCTTTTCTGCCGGAGACGTTTCCGCGGTAACGCTGGGGGCAGCAGGATGGGCGCGCGGACGGTGCGCCGGTCGCGGTCGCGCGTGAAGTTCGGGGCTCGTCGGCCTCTGTCCCGCCCGGCGATCCCCCTCTCTCGTCATCCAGGCTTCCTTCGTCGCGGACGTCTTCAGATCGACATCTGTCCCATCGAGCCATGGACGGATTTCGGGTCGGCGGAGTCGGCGAGGTCCGGCACCTGTGCCGCGAATCGCGTCGGCGCGCGCCTCCGCGCGCTCTGCCGTGCGAGCCGGACGTCGGTCTCTCTCGAAGATCTCCGAGGGCTCTGATCGCGCTTGAGCGGCGCTGCAGGAGGCCGCGAAACCCCCCTTTATATTTCATGCATCTCGTTGGTGCAGTG
>JAVVEY010000047.1:0-4939 GCA_032250675.1 Longimicrobiales bacterium
CGAGCGCCGACGCCGGCGCCGACACCGACACCGACGCCCCCTCCGACGGCGCCGCCGCCACCCGCCCCTCCCGGAATCGCCGCTCTCCCTCCCACCGTGAAGCTCCCGTCCTCCTCCCCGAGCACCACCACATTTCCCGCCAGATCGGTGCGGTGCACCCGGCCGCCGGTCGCGGAGCGGTAGGCGGCGAGGGCGGCGGGGCGGGGGTGCCCGAACCGGTTGTCCGCGCCGACCGAGATCACGATCGCCTCGGGCGAGGCAGCGCGAAGGAAGGCCGGTGAGACGGCGTCGTCGCTGCCGTGGTGCGGGGCCTTGAAGAGCTCCACGTCGGGCACGGCGCCCCGCGCGAGGAGGAAGTCGAGCTGGGGCACCTCGGAATCCCCCGAGAGGAAGGCCTCGAAGTCGCCGTGGCGCACGACCAGCGTCACCGAGCGGTTGTTGAGATTGTCACCCGGCTGAGGGAGGGGGAGCACCTCGATCTCGACCGAGCCGAGCCGGATCGTGCGCGGGCTCGCCTCGAGGTACGTCACCTCGGGTCGCTCGCGCAGCGCGCGCATCAACCGCAGGTACGTCTGCGTCGTGTGCGGCACCCCGTTGTCCATGTAGAAGGCGACCGGCATCTGCGTGACGACCTCGCCCAGCCCCCCGATGTGATCGGCGTGCGGGTGGGTCGCCACGACGAGGTCGAGCGCCTCGATCCCGAGGTCGCGAAGTTTCGCCACGAGCCCCCTCGACGGCCCGCCATCGACGAGCGCCGATCTCCCCTCCGGGCTCACGATCAGCACCGCGTCGCCCTGCCCCACATCGAGGAAGACGAGGCGCACCGGCTCCTGCTCCGGCGCGGGCTCCGGCGCGGACTCCGGCGCGGGCTCCTGTCCGAGCGCGACACCCGGCGCGGCGAGGAGGCCGACGGCGAGCGCGGCGAGGCGGAAAAGGCGGTTCATCGTGCGGCGATCATACCCCATGACGCTCCCGGTATCGGGCGAAGAGCGCGCCGTGCCGCTCGGGATCGATTCCGAAGCCCTCCAGCGTGTAGCGGTGGGCGCCGTGCTCCTCGCGGGGGTGGGCCTCGACCCACGCGCGCATCCGTGCCTCGGCGTCGGGCGAAAGCTCGGCGTCGAAGGCGGCGTAGACGGCGCGCACGCCCTCGATCGGATCGCGGATGAGATCGCGGTGCCAGAGATCGACTGCCCTCCCGATCTCGCCGCGATCCCGGCGGTCCATCATCTCGTTCAGAGCCGTCGACCACCGGCGCATCGTGGCGTCGACCTCGAGCGGAGCCTCGGCGCCGCGGAAGGCCCGGCGCAGCACGACGACCTGGCTCGTGTTCGACGCGATCGACTTGAGGGGATCGCGGTGCGTCTGCACCACCCGCGCGTCGGGGTAGACGGCGAGGAGCGCGCCGAGCCCGAAGAGGTGGGCGGGCGTCTTGAGCACCCAGCGCGCACGCCCGGTGCCCCACCCGAGGTGCTGCAGGGAGGCGTGATGCCAGCGGTAGGCGGGGGTCATATCCGCCCCGTCGAGCCACGCCCGGTAGCTCGGCACGTGGTGGGTGCGATGAAACCGCACGCTCCGGAAGGCGTGGCTCGTGATCGCGATGCACTCCTGGGGGAGGTGCGCCCCGATCGGGTGGATCTTCCGGTACTCGGGCGCCATCCGTCCGAACCAGTCGAGCGCCCGGTCGCACTCCGCCGCGCGGGCGTCGTCCGACCCCGCGCGCCCGGGCGGAGGGCTCGAATCCATGACCTCCCAGGTGAGGGGGGTCCGGTTGGCGGGATCGAGCGCGAGGAGGTTGAAGAGGAGCGTCGTGCCCGTCCGCGGAAGCCCGGTGATGATCCACGGCGCGCGGATCGACTCCGAGGCGATCTCGGGGTGGCGCTTCCGGTCGTCGACGAGGCGAAGCCGGTTGGTGAGGAGCCGGAGGAGGTCGCGTCGGGTGGCGAGGCGGCCGAGCTCGGTCAGGCGCGCCTCGCTCCGGACGGCCGCGACGAGCACGCGGAGCGGTTCCTCGAAGTCCCTCGGCCCGAAGTCGTCGAGGCCCGTGCGGCGGTGAGCCGTCTCGAGGAGCTCATCGACCTCGAGTTCGTGCACGCCGAGTCCGACCCGGGCCCCGAGTTCCATCCCGGCGTTGACCACACCGAAGAAGCGCTCCCACGCCCCCCGCGCGCCGGAAGGAGTCACCGTGCCCCCCTGGCGGTCGCCGAGCGCATCGCGCAGGTCACCGGACACCCCCCGCGGCCTGCCGCTCGATGAGCCCGACGCTGCGGAACCACTCCACCGCCCGCTCGAGCGACGGCTCCAGCGGGGCTGCCCGGAAGCCGAGCTCCTCCTCGGCGCGCGCGGTGCTGAAGAACATCTTCTGGCTCGCCGCGCGGACGCTCTCGATCGACACCCGGGGGGGGCGTCCGGTGAAGCGGGAGCGCGCCTCCTGCGTGGCGGCGAAGGCGCGCGCCACCCACTGCGGGAGGGTGCGGGTCGGCGCGGCGCGCCCCGTCACCCGGCCCAGCCTCTCGAGGAAGTCGCGCACCGTGAGGTTCTCGCCGCCGAGGACGTAGCGCCGCCCCACCCGTCCGCGACGCGCCGCGAGGAGGTGCCCCCGGGCGGCCTCGCGCACATCGAGGAAGTTCCTCCCGCTCTCCATCGTCGCCGGGATGCGCCCGCTGACGAAGTCCACGATGAGCTTGCCGACCGGGGTCGGCTGCAGGTCGAACTCCCCCACCGAGGCGGGGGGGTGCACGGTGACGACCGGCGCGCCCTCGCGCACCCGCTCCTCCACGAGGCGATCCGCCATGAACTTGCTCCTCTGATAGTGTCCCACCATCGCCTCCAGTCGTGCCGGTGTCTCCTCGTCGGCGAGGGTGCCGTCGCCGATCCGCCCCAGCGCGCCGACCGAGCTCGTGTAGACGACGCGCTCGACGCCCGCGGCGCGCGCCGCGTCGAGCACCCGCGCCGTCCCGTCCACATTGTGCCGGTAGATCTCGCGCGGATCGCGCGCCCAGGTCCGGTAGTCCTCGTCGCAGTGATAGAGGGTGCGGACCCCCTCCATCGCGCGGGTCAGACCCTCGACCCCCCGGGCGTCGCCCGCCGAGCCCGCCTCCCACGTGGCCGCCGGCCCGATCGCGTCGCGCACGGCGGACGGCACCGCCGCCGGGTCGGGCGCCAGGCACCGGAGGCGGCCCTCCTCGCGGGCGACCGCGAGGGCCACGTGGATCCCCACGAAGTAGTGCGCTCCGAGGACGAGCGAAACGCCCCCCGGCCCGCCGGCTTCGCTCATCGCAGCCCGGTCAGCCGCTCGCTGACCTCCCAGAGCCGCTCGGCCGCGCGGTCGTCGCGTGCCCGGGCGGCGGGGCGCGTGACGCGGCTCCCCCGATGGTACACCCCCGAGCGCCCCGCGATTTCCCGCGCGAGCGCCAGGTGGACGGGCCCCCGGGCGGCCTCATCCGGGGTCTTGAGCGCCCACGTCACCAGCCGCGAGAGGCGGCTGATGCTGTCGACGAGCCCCGTGTACGCCACCCCCGGGTGGACGGCGTTCACCGTCACCCCCGTCCCCTCGAAGCGCTTCGCCGCCTCCCGCGTGAAGAGGACGGTGGCGAGCTTCGACTGGCGGTACGCCTTCCCCCCGCTGTAGCGCCGGGCGAGCTGCAGGTCGTCGAAGTCGATCCGCCCGAGGCGGTGCTCCATCGACGAGACGACGACGACGCGCGACGGGGCGCTCCGCTCGAGGAGGGGGTGGAGGAGGCGCGTGAGGAGGAAGGGGGCGAGGTAGTTCACCGCGAGCTGCATCTCGATCCCGTCCGCGCTCTCCCGCCGGTCGCGCATGAAGGTGCCCGCGTTGTGGAGGAGGACATCGAGGCGGGGCGTAAGCGCCTCGATCCGCTTCGCGAGCGCGCGGAGATCGGCCTGCGACGAGAGGTCGGCGAGGAGGAGCTCGACGTCCTCGTTGCCGGTCCGCTCCACGATCTCGTCGAGCGCCTCGCGGCCGCGCTCCTCATTCCGGCAGACCATCAGCACGCGGTGCCCCTCCTCGGCGATCTGCCGCGCGATCGCGCGCCCGATCCCCGAGCTCGTCCCGGTCACCACCACGGTGCGTCGCTCCGCCCCGGTGCCGCCGGAGTCCCGCGCTCCCCCGCTCATCGCCCCACCCCCTTCGAGCCCGTCTCCACCAGGCGCCGGTCCTCGGCGGTCGGCTCGATCTCGAAGCGCTCCCGGTAGCGGGCGAAGAGCGCGCCGTGCCGCTCGGGGTCGAGGCCGAAGCGTCGGGGATCGTAGTCGTGCACCCCGAATTCGTACTGCGGGTGAGCCTCGGCCCAGGCGCGAATCCGGCTCTCGGTCGTCGCCTCGAGGGGAAGCCCGAAGTGAGAGTAGATCCGGCTCACCTCGCCCACCGGATCCGCGATGAGGTCGGGGTAGGCGATATCGATCCATCGATCCGCTGGGACGTCGGCGCGGTCCCGGAACGCTATGACGCGCTCCATCCCCATCGCCCACCGCTCCGCGATCACCGGCCCCTCGCCCGCGTCGTCGGGGCGGGTGAAGGAGCGGCGGATCCGGCTGTTGTGGCTCGCAAACGACGCCATCACGGTGAAGGGATCGCGGTGCGTCTGCACGAAGAGGGCGTCGGGGTAGAGCGTCCAGAGCGCGTCGAGCCAGAAGGAGTGCGGCGGATTCTTGAGCACCCAGCGCCCCCGGGGGCCGCGCCACGAGAGATGCTGCAGCACCTCGCGGTGGATCCGGTAGCTGTGCAGGCGATCCCGTCCGCTGAGCCAGTCGCGGTAGTCCGGCAGGCGGTGCGTGCGGTCGAATCGCGGGCTCTCGAAGGAGAGCTCGGTGATCGCCATGCACTCCTGGCCGAGCTCGGGACCGATCGGGTGCGCCGCCTGGTAGTCGGGCGTCATCCGGTGGAACCACCCGAACTCGCGCCGAACGCGCGCGATCCGCC
>JAVVEY010000047.1:5039-21133 GCA_032250675.1 Longimicrobiales bacterium
TCCACCGGGGGCGGCGAGGGATACATGACCTCCCAGCTCCGCGGGATCCGATTCGCCGGATCCGCCGCGAGGAGCCCGTGCAGGAAGGTCGTCCCCGTCCGCGGAAGGCTGACGATGAAGATCGGGCGCTCGATCGGGACCTCGGCGATCGCGGGGTTCCGCTTCCGGTCGTCCACCAGGTGGAGTCGGTTGGTGAGGAGCCGGAGGAGATCGACGCGCGCCGCGACGCGTCCGAGCGTCTTGAGGTGCGGCGCCGAGGCGTACGCTTCGACGAGCCGCTCGAAGGGCTCGCGGAAGGCGGGATCGCCGAAGTCATCGAGCCCGGTGCGGCGCCGGGCGGTGTCGAGGAGGCTTTCGGGTTCGAAACGCACGAGCGGGAGTCCGGAGCGCTCGAGCGCCCCACCCACCCCATTGACCGTGTCGAAGAGCGTCGTCCACATCACTCCCTCAAGGCGCAAAGTCAGCGTCCGCAGAGCAGCCGAAGTGCCGATCCCTCGCGGAAATCGAAGGGTAGCCACGGCGCCGCGGGAGGACCAGCGGGGGCGGCCTCGAGAGCGGAGCGCGAGGCGACCTCTTGACTCCGCACCTCTCTGCAGGGTTTAGAATGAGGGGAGTGCTGTGACGCGAACGTGAGGAGAAGAGCCGGGATGAGGTCCCCGAGGCGCACCCCTTCGAAGGCGCGACGACCGCCGATCCCGGCGTTCCTCTCGGCGGCCCTCGCGCTCCTCACCCCCATCCCCACAGCGGCGCAGGCGCTTCCCTTTCACACCCCGACGGGGCTCACCTCGGGGTTCAACGAAAACGCCGCCCGCCACTTCGTGAGCATTCTCGGTCGCTCCGGCCTGGTCCGGAACGGGACGTCGATCGACGACCCGATGGATCGGGAGATCTCGGCGATCGCCGTCGTGACCGGGGCCGTGGTGGGAAGCTTCACCCCGCTGTGGACGTGGGAGGTCGTGCTCCCCTGGGTGCGAAAGGAGATGGACTTCACCGCCCCCGGCGGAGGCCGGGCGCACGTCTCGACCTCGGGGGTGGGCGACGCCTTTCTCCAGAGCAAGTGGATCTTCTACCGGGAGGACCGGCCGGGCGCCACGACCCGCGTGGGGATCCAGGGGCGCCTGAAGGTGCCGCTCGGGAGCACCGACGCCCGCCTCCCCTCGGGAGAGGAGGCGCCGCGCCCGCTTCAGGTGGGCACGGGCTCGTGGGACTTCGAGCCGACGCTCCTCTTCACGGCGACGACGCCGGGGCGCTGGGGCTTTCACGGGAACGCCGGATGGCGCTTCAATGGGAGCGACGACGGATTCGAGGCCGGCGATCTCTTCCTCTACAACCTCGCCGTCGGAGCCAGACTCTTCCCCGACGTGTATCAGAGCATGAGGGATCAGACCTGGGTCGCATACCTCGAGTTGAATGGAGAGGTCTCGCGCCGGGACGAAGTCGACGGGGTCCGGAATCCCGATTCGGGAGGCCACCTCCTCTTCCTGAGCCCGGCGCTCCAGTGGATCCCCACGCCCTCGCTCCTCTTCGAGGTGTCGGTGCAGCTGCCCGTCCTCCAGGAGCTGGATGGGACCCAGCTCGAGTACGACACCCGGGTGCAGATCGGGACCCGCTACCGCTTCTCGATCCTTCGATGAACGAGACACCCACACTCAGGATGGAGACGATCATGACCCGCCTCGCGACCGCCACGCTCTTCCTCGTCCTTCTCGCCGCACTCCCGCAGGAGCCTCCCCCCGACATCGTGGTGGAGGTGAATGGGCTCTCGTGCCCCTTCTGCGCCTTCGGGATCGAGAAGAAATTCGTCGAGCGTCCCGAGGTCGACTCGGTCTTCGTGGCGCTCCAGGAGAACACCGTGCACCTCTGGCTCAACTCCGGAGAGGAGCTCTCCGACGAGGAGGTCCGGCGCACGGTGGACCGGGCCGGCTTCACCCCGGGCGAGATCCGGCGGCCTGAACCGGGTGGCGCGCCGGAGCGAAGCGACGCGAGCGAGCGGTGACGAGGCTGCGCTGCGCGCCGTCCTGGACGGTGGGGGCCGGATCGGCGGGGGTGCTTCTCCTCGCCGCGGTCGCGGTGGCGGTCGTGCCGACGCTCCTCCGTCACGACCAGGAAGTCTACGAGTGGCGCGCCGCGTGGGGGAGCGCCGGATCAGGACCCGGTGAGTTCCGGGGTCCGATCGGGATCGCCGTGGATGGGTCCGGCTTCGTCTACGTGAGCGACGCGGGAAACGACCGGATTCAGAAGTTCACGGCCGACGGCCGCTTCGTGAGGGAGTGGGGCGGGACGGGGGAGGCGCCCGGAGCGCTCCGGCGTCCGATGCACCTGCAGCTCGTGGGGGACAGCCTCCTCTACGTGGCGGAGTACCTGAACGACCGTCTCCAGGCCTTCCGCCTCGACGGGACCCCGGCGGCGATCCTCGACGAGGATACCGCGTCGGCAGGTGGCGGGCCGGACGCCCCCGGCGGGCTGGACGCTCCCGGCGGCCTCGCCTTCGCGCCGGACGGCGAGGAGGTGTGGATCGCCGACTTCTTCCATCACCGGGTGGCCGTATACGGGAAGGAGGGGACGTACCTGCGGAGCGTCGGGTCGAGCGGTCGCGGCCTCCCGGGCCGTCTGCACTATCCCACCGATGTCGCCTTCGCCCCCGACGGCAGCGCGTACGTGGCCGACGCCTACAACCACCGCATCCAGCGCTTCGCGGCCGACGGCCGACACCTCGACAGCTGGGGCGGGCCGCTCGGGCTCGGGATTCCCGGGCGCTGGAAGGGATGGTTCAGTGTGGCCACCGGCGTCCACGTCGATGCCCGGGGCCGGGTCTTCGTCGCCGACTTCTTCAACGACCGGGTCCAGGCGTTCGGCGCGTCCGGGACCTTCGTGGCCGAGTGGGGGGAGCCCGGCGAGGCGGAGGGCGCCTTCGACCGCCCCACCGACATCGCCACGGGGCCCGGGGGCGAGGTCTACGTGGTAGATTTCGGGAACAACCGGATCCAGATCTTCGCGTGCCGAGCGTGCTGACCCTCTCGGCGCACCCCCCTCTTCCCAACCCGGTCCCCCTCGGATGACACGCACCCACGCGGCCTCTCCGCTCGCCGCGCTCCTGATCCTCCTCCCCGCCCTCTCGGGATGCGCGACCCTCCAGGAGATCCGGGCCCTCGGCCAGGTCGACTTCCAGCTCGAGGGGATCTCCGGCGCACGCCTCGCGGGGGTGGATCTCGCGGGAGTGCACTCCTGGCAGGATCTGACCCTGACCCAGGTGGCCCGGATCGTCGGAGCCGTCGAACGCAACGAACTCCCGCTCGAGATGGAGCTGCAGCTTCGCGCCGAGAATCCGGCGTCGAACGATGTGGATGCGCGCCTCACCCGGATGGAGTGGGCGCTCTTCATCGAGGATCGGGAGGCCTTCGACGGACTCGTCGAGGAGGAGTACCTCCTCGAGCCGGGCGTGCCACAACGGGTTCCGGTCCTCATGTCGCTCGATCTCGTCAACTTCGTCGAGGGAAGCGCGCAGGATCTGGTCCGCCTCGCCCTCGCGCTCGCGGGACAACCGGTCGAACCGATGGCGATCACCCTCCAGGCGCGCCCGACGATCAACACCCCGCTGGGCGCGATGCGCTACCGCGAGCCGATCTCGATCACCCTCTCCGAGGGAAACTCCCTGCCCTGAACACGCGCAGTCGAGTGCCACCCGGGGCCGCGTTACCGCGGTAACGTCCTCTTGACTCCGTACCGTGGTATGGACCCTGCCTTCAGGATTCGACCCTGTGTACTCCATGAGGAAGAGTCGATGCCGACGGAACGCCTGACTGGGACATTCCCGCTCTTCGGGCGATCCGCGGCCACCTCGGGGCCGGCCTCATGACCCACGATCTCATCGTGATCGGCGGGGGCATGGCCGGCCTCCCTCTGGCGATGAAAGCTGTGCACAAGGGCTTCACCACGGCGCTCGTCGAGCGGGAGCTGCTCGGCGGGACGTGCCTCAATCGAGGCTGCATTCCGACCAAGGCGATGATCGCATGTGCCGCGGTGGCCCAGACCGTGCGGCGGGCGAGCGAATACGGCGTCCGAGCGGGCAAACCCGAAGTGGATCTCGGCGCCGTGGTCGATCGCAAGGACCGGATCATGACGGGCATCCGGGAGGGTGCCTACCGGGGAGCCGAGAAGAACGAGAAGCTCACACTCGTGGAAGGCGTGGCACGGCTCGAGGGCGCGAGCCGGGTGAGGGTGGGTGAGCGAGTCCTGCAGGCGACCCGGATCGTCGTCAATGTCGGGGCGCGTCCGGGAGACCCGAAGATCGAGGGCCTCGCCGATCTCCCCTTCCTCACCAGCCGCGAAGCTCTCGAACTTCGGCAGCTTCCGGAGCATCTCCTGGTGATCGGGGGTGGATACGTGGGCGTCGAATTTGCCCAGATGTATGCGCGCTTCGGCAGCCGGGTCACGGTGGTGCAGAGGGGTGAGCGCCTCGTCCCCGGCGAGGAACCCGAGATCGGGGAAGGTCTCGCGGAGGTCTTCGAGGACGAAGGGATTACGGTCCACACCTCGACTGAAGCCATCCGCGCAGAAGCCACCGACGAAGGCGTCCGGGTCCTCCTTCGCCGGAAGGGCGACGAGATCCGGGTGGACGGCTCTCACCTGCTCGTGGCGACCGGGCGTCTGCCCAACACCGATGACCTCGGCCTCGAGGCGGCCGGCGTGGCAACCGACGCGGACGGCTTCATCCGTGTGGATGGCCGATTCCAGACCACGGCGGACGGGGTGCACGCCATCGGCGACGTGACGGGCGAGCCGATGTTCACCCATACCGCTCGGGACGATGCCGACCTCCTTTACCGGATCCTCATGAAGGAGGACGCGGACGCCACCGCTGACGGACGGGTAGTGCCCCACGCGGTCTTCACGGATCCCGAGATCGCCTCGGTCGGCCTCACGGAAGCTGCGGCCCGGGAAGAGGGTTTCGACGTATCCGTCAACGTCCAGGCCTTCCGGGGCGTGGCTCGTGCGAAGGCAGCCGGCACGATCGCCGGTCTGATCAAGCTGGTCGGGGACCGCGACTCGGGCCGTCTCCTCGGCGGACACATCCTGGGACCCTCAGCAGGCGAGTTGATCCACGAGATCGCCCTTGCACTCATGCTCGAAGCCGACGCTGCGGATCTGGCCCGGATGATCCACGTGCATCCGACACTCTCCGAGGGCCTCAACGCCGCGGCAGGAGGCGTGCATCGACCGGCATCGTGAAGATCAGCGAATCCTGCATCCGCCCAGCGGCTCGGAAGAGACCCCCGAAGGACGCGCCACATTGAGCGACAGGCCCACGTCGATCCGCCGTTCCGCCCGTTCAACCTGACGCTCCGACGGCTCGAGGAGAAGGGACACATCTCCACCTGGCTGGGCGAGCCCCGCGCCGAACGCGACGGCAAGGCCCGCCGGCACGTGCGCGTCGAGCCGCAGGGCGCGCTGGCCGCCCACGCGTCGCGCTCGGCGCTGGAGCGGATGTGGATGGGGTTCGACACCGACCCGGAGTCGGCGTGATGGCCCCCCGGTGGCTGGTCGGGGTCCACGCGGCGTCCCGGGCGGGCCGAGCTCTCTCGCCCGGACGATGGGTGTCGGGCCCCGAGTTCCGCCTGGCCCTCCGTCTGATCCGCTTCGTCTTCGCCGTGCCCGCGCCGGCGTGGCGGGGGGCGTCGCACCACCCGACCTCTCCCGCCGAAGACTCAGCCCCGGTCCCGGTAGAAGTGCAATCCGTTCCCGTCGGGGTCACGAAGATGAAACTCCCGCGTCCCCCACGGCGTGTCCCCGGGCCGCCCCCACGGGCTCCCGGGCGATCCATCCTCGCCGACCCCGCCCGTCTCCACGAACTCCGCGAAGGGAGCGTCCACGTCGCGGACCACGAAGCGATACACAGGCCGGTCGATCGAAGCGGCCCACTGGGTCTCGTCGTGCCACTGCAGATGCAGCTCCACGCCGTCTCGCGCGACCCCCGCATACCGCGGCCCGTCCGCCTGATCCCGGAAGGTCTCGCTGAAGCCGAGGCGCTCGTAGAAGGTGATCGACGCCTCGACGTCCCGTGACGCAAGGACCGGCTGAACCGCTTCAAGGATCGTGGTCATCATCTTCTCGTGGTGGAGCGAAACGTTCCCGCGGGAACGCGGCCGGGTTTCCGCGAGCTCGGGCCGCCTACCTGGCCACCCTCTCTCCGCGAGTCGACAAGGGCTCGCCGGCAGCGGCCCTTCCATACACGTCATCTGGCGTCGACCTCCGGGATCTCATCGCGCCATCCCCACCCCAGACGGCAGCGCGAGCCCTGCAAGACAGCGGTCAATCACCATAGATGGTGGTCAGAATCGGGAGGGAGAGGATTCGGGAAGAATGGATGCATAACATCCCGAACGGCCGACGCGGGAAGCAGCCTGCCAGGCGACTTCGATCCGAACGCCAAGAGAATCCTTGAGCTTGAAAACAGGCTTCGACAGGGTACGATCCTGTTAAAATAAGGAGCATCTTACCGGGCGAAGACGTCTCAATCGTGGCGGGTGAACATGTCCCACCGGTGCTGGGAGTCAGCCGTTAGTCAGCGGGCACGGCAGTCTCCTTTCTCCTGCGAGTGCGAGGTTTCTGGGTTGATTCCTTACCCGGAGCGGTTCAACGCGTCGAGAACTTCGCTTCTGTGGGTTCTCTAAAAGATGTCGCATCGGGTCTCTAAACTCTGTCGCATCCGGGGGGTGAGTTGGCCTACGCGGCCCCGGGGTGGACGTCGGTGACCTCCTCTCGTTTGTGGTTGCGGGTGCGGAAGGAGCGTCCGCGGAGGATGAAGTGGGTGCCGCGTTCGAGGACACGGTCGAGGATGGCCTCCGCGAGGTCTCCATCATGGAGCACCTGGCCGAGCGCGGCCAGAGGCTTGTTGGTGGTGAAGAGCATGGGCCGCCCTCTGAGGTAACGATCGTTGACGACGCGGTAGAGGACGTTGGCGGCGTCGGGGGCGTAGCTCTGGTAGCCGAGTTCGTCGATGACGAGCACGTGGGGGTGGACGTAGGGCTCGATTGCCTCCTCGAGCCTGCCCTGCGCGGCGGCCTTCGAGAGCGCGCCGATGAGTTCGTCGGCCGTGGTGAAGCGCGCCTCGAAGCCGTTCTGGATGGCGCGGTAGGCGATGGCAACGGCGAGGTGAGTCTTGCCGCGGCCGGGCGGACCGCTCAGGACGGCCGAGCGGCCTTCCGTGACGAGTTCGGGTCCGAGGAAGGAGCCGAGCATCTTCAGGCGAATCGAGGTCTGGAAGGTGAAGTCGAAGTCCTCGACGGTCCGGAGAAAGGGAAACCTGGCCTTGCGCACCGACCGCGTGATGCGGGTCTGGGCACGGTGGCCGACCTCCTCGGCGACGAGGATCTCGAGGAAGGTCCGGTAGCTCATCTCTTCCTCTTCGGCACGGAGCGCGAGCTCGCCATGGAGACGGCGGATGGTCGGCAGGTGGAGGCGCTTGAGCATGCCGTCCAGGTCGATCGGGGAGTCGTGGAGGTTCATGACGCCTGCTCCTTGGCGACGAGTGCCACGACGTACTCCGCGCCGTAGAGCCGCTGGAAGAGCGCCCGCTGGAGGAGGCGCAGGAAGCTGGCCTCGCCCAGCTCCTCCAGGAGCATGAAGAGCCGCTCGACATCGGCCTTCCAGGTGTGAGGCCGCGCGTGGATGAGCTCGGTGAGGTAGCCCTCGCCCACCGGGCCGAGCTCCAGGATCCGCTCGCGCATGAAGTAGAGACGCTTCCGGGCTCCGGCCACGGCCGCGAGCTGCTCGGAACGCTGGCCGGGCAGGTAGCTGGTGCGCCCCCTCGAAGGGAAGCGCGGATGGGTGGCTTCGAACCGGCCGCCGCCCGTGACGATGCGTACCTTCGCCGGGTAGAGGTAGAGCGTGGCGGGAATGCCACACGCTCCTGCGGGCATGGCGTAGCGCACGCCCTCGAACTCGACCAGCGCCGTCGGCCCCACGTGCACCGGGTACCGGAGCGGGTACTCCGAGGGGAGAGTGGCGAGCGGCTTCATCCGGGCCCGCTCCGCCTCGAGCCGCACCCGAGGGATCACCTTCGTCGCGCGGCTGGGCCGCTCGTCGTTGACCACGACGAGCCACTCCAGGAGCTGGCGCGGAAGATCGTCGTGGGCGTCCGCGAAGCGGCGGGCACGGAAGAAGCTCCGCTTCACCCAGCCAACCAGGTTCTCGACCGCACCCTTCTGCTCGGGGCTCCTGGGCGCACACAGCTCGATCGTGAAGCCGTAGTCGATCGCCGCCTGGGCCAGCGTCGCGTTCCAGATCGGGCGTCCGTCGGCGTCCTTGCCCGTCACCACCGTCCTCGGCCGGTCGAACACCACCCGGAGCGGCACGCCACCGGCATGCTCGAAGCACGCCAGCAGCGCCCTCACCAGCGACTCCACCCGCTCGTTCGGGACCAGCACCACCCACACCCAGCGCGAGTACTTGAGACGCGCAGCCGCGAAGTGCATCCGCTGCGTTCGAGCCTCGGGAAGCCGTACCTCCACCTGCCCGAAGTCGAACTGCAGGAACTCCCCGGGCACCCCCTCGAAGCGCACCATCAGCTCCTTCGGAAGCTTCCCGTACTCCACCCGGTAGACCCGGTAGAACGTGCTCTCGCCAAGCTCCGTCCCCTCCTCTCGAAGGAGCCGAAGCACCTCCAGCGGCGGCGCCTCGGGGTCCTCCTTCATCAGGGCCCGCATCCGATCCCGCACGGCGTCCCGGATCGGCGGTCGCCCCACCCCCCGCGCGCTCCTCGCCTCCGCCTCCGCCACCTCCGTTACCGGCGGCTCACTTCGGATCCGCTCGATCGTCCGTCGCGTGACACCAAAGTGATCGGCCACGTCCTTCACCTTGACGCCCGCCCCGAGCATCTGCTTCACTGCATGCCTGTCGATCATCCTGAGCATCCTCCTCCCGCCTCCGATCCGTTGGGAATCTACCCGCGCTCGAAGGCCCTACGTTATCCTGCCGATGCCCCGACTACGACAAAGTTTAGAGAGAGACTGCGACAGAATTTGGGGAACGCACAGCTTCTTGCGTATCCACACGCTTCGACATACAATCGCTTGTAATAATTGTGTTACACATCAGTAGTGTCCGGTTAAGGTGATCGTCTGTGGCTGTAAGATCTTGTTCTGGTGTCACTTACCCCGTGTCGATGGCGGGAACGATTTGATCTGGCTCCCCGGGAGGGCGATCCTGTCCGCTTCTCATCTCCAGGAGCGGCCGGATGAACCAGGGACGAACTGTCTTCGCGCAGTTGATCGAGTACGCCTCGCACAAGGAGGTCCAGAGGTGCGTACAGAAGTACCCGAGCAAGCGCCGCCCTCGGCGGTTCTCCTACTGGGACCAGTTTCTGGCCATGAGCTTCGCCCAGCTCACCTACCGCGAGAGCTTGCGCGACATCGAGGCCTGCCTCGGGGCCGTTCCCGACAAGCTCTACCACATGGGTCTTCGAGCTTCGGTATCGCGAGCGACGCTGGCCGATGCCAACGAGCGGCGCGACTGGCGGATCTATGCCGAGTTCGCGCAGACCCTCGTCGTCGAGGCGCGCCGGCTCTATGTGGACGAACCGCTCGGCTTGGAAGGGCTGGACGAGCGGGAGCCGACGGTCTACGCCCTCGACGCGACAACGATCGATCTCTGTCTCTCGGTCTTCCCGTGGGCTCGCTTCCGAAAGACCAAGGGCGGCGTGAAGATGCATACGCTGCTGGACCTGCGAGGCAGTATCCCCGTCTTCATCAGGGTTACGGATACCAAGTTCGGGGACGTGCGTATCCTGGACGTGCTCGTGCCGGAGCCCGGATCGATCTCTCTGTTCGATCGAGCGTACATCGATTTCGCACGCCTCCATCGGTTGACCGAAGCCCGCGCCATTTTCGTCACCCGTGCCAAGAAGAACCTCAAGTGGCGGCGCCTCTACTCCCATCCGGTCGACCGCTCGACCGGCCTCATCTGCGACCAGACCATCGTACTCACGCGCAACGAGTCCCACGAGGCCTACCCGGCGAAGCTGCGGCGCGTGAGGTACCGCGATCCGAAGACGGGCAAGAAGCTCACCTTCCTGACCAACGACTTCACGCTGCCGGCCCTCACCGTGGCCCACCTCTACCGACTCCGCTGACAGGTCGAGCTGTTCTTCAAATGGATCAAACAGCATCTGAGGATCAAGGCCTTCTTCGGCACTTCGTCCAACGCCGTCAAGACGCAGATCTGGATCGCGATCTCCACGTACCTCCTCGTCGCGATCGCCCGGAAGCGTCTCGGGATCACGCGGGATCTCTACACAATTCTACAGATCCTGAGCGTCCATGTGTTCGAGAAAACCCCTCTCGCACAAGCGCTTTCGGACCTCGATTACACTCCGGAAAGTCGCGATATTCGTAACCAGTTGTCACTCTTCACTTTATAACCGGACGCTACTGGTTACACATGTGTCCAACATAGATCCGTAGCCTATCACGGTATGCCATACCCACAGACCCGCCGATCTCACCGGTCAGGCTCGCGCCAACACCGTCACCGGGTGGCTGGCGCGGCGTGGCTCCCCGTCGCGCTGTTCGCCGTTTCGACGTGCGGAGGTGACCTGGAAGAGCGACCCCTCGAGCTGAGCGCGACTCACTCTACTCCGGAGCGACTGCGGTTCACGGCGAGCTTGCGAGACGTCGCCGGGGCTGCTGTAGTCGGGGCCTTGACGCCCGTGCTGAGCTGGGAAGTGGGTGGTGCCGACTCCGATCTCATCCACGTTGCCGATGTGGAGGTGACTTCTGAGGGACATGTGGCAATTCTGGACCGAGGATCGCAGCGGATCGTCGTCCTGGACTCCGCCGGATCACGTCTCCGCAAGATTGGCCGAAGGGGTGAAGGACCGGGGGAGTTTCTCTCCCCCTTCGCGCTGGCCGACGTGGGAGAAGCGCTCGTGGTCTGGGACTCGCGTGTCTCCACGCCCCTGACCCGACTCGATCTTGCCGACCGAGCTCCCGTGGTCAGCGGCCCTCCCATTCCCGGTGACTGGCTCCAGGTACAGCTGCGTGGCCAGCGGTCGTTCATGGAAGAGCCTGCGCGCTGGGGGTGGGAGGACCTCACACGGAGGATCGATGGGTCGCCGGACGGACGGGTAGCTCATCTCATCCAGCCGGACGAATCGAACCCTCCTCCAGGCTTCGACCTCCGGGCGCCGGTCGCCACCATCGTGGAATATGACGGGGAGTTCCATATCATCGACACGCTGGCTCGCATGTCGGCTCCCGAGATCGAATCCGAGCGAATCGGAGCCGGACTTGAACGTTTCAACCAACCCCTCTTCGCGCCCCGTCCCCTCTTCGCACTCGGAGACGGCTGGACCGCCTTCGCCCACGGGGACTCCGCCTTTGTCACCGTGTTGAGCCTCCAGAAGGACACTGTGGCCGTCATCGAGTTTCCCGATGGCGACCGCCGGATCCGGGAGCACGAACGGTACGCATACGTCGATTGGAACATCGAAGAATCCGTCCTGAAGGGGAGTAGCGAACAACGGAGCCGTTTCGCCGCGCAGAGCCGTAAACAGATCGAGCAGGGGCGCCGCGCCTTGGCATATGACCAATTCGCGTTTTCCGATGTGACTCCTTCGATTTCCGCGATTTACGCGGTGGGTGACTGTCTGTGGTTATCGGGATTCAACGCCATCGACAACCCCGACGGAACCGGCGCCGCTTGGGTGGCGGTGCGAATCCGACCGTCTCTCGATCTCATGGGAGTTCTCGATTTCGCGAAGCCGGGAATCCGGGTGCGCGACTTCGGCGCTACCAGTGTCGTCGCTACGGTACGAGATGAAAACGGAATCGTCCGCGTTCATCGATATTCTCTGCCCAACCCTCTTCACTGTAGACCCCCTGGGTGATCGGTCGCCATGCCCGAATCCCGACCCACAACACAAGGAGACGTTTATGCGCAAGGCCCTTTATGGTATCGGAATCGCCGCGTTGCTGGCCCTGAACGCGTTGCTGACCGCTGAGCCGGCTCAGGCTGGTGGCGGGGAGTGGAACTCGCAGGACGACTGGTTGTGCGGAGATCAGGGCGCGATCCAGGTCTGCACGAACGAGTACTTCGCGATCTGCGGAAACGACGAGGGCGGACCGCGCCCTGACTGCTCGTAATCCTGATTCACACTTAATCGAACCGAGCGCATAACCGACCGATCAGCTGGGGGGCTGTGGCGAATTGTCTTCGTGCTCTGTCTGCTCGTGACAGGGGTCCATATGGGATATCGAGTGGTTCGCAAGTCGAATCCACCTCGTCCGCCCGAGTTCTTCCGGGAAGGCGACCGATTACCCAACGTGGAGGTGACCGCAATAGGGAAGCCACAAGCCAGGACAGCATCCGTAACCACCCTCGGAGCCGTCCTTGGTGAGCAGTGCAGCATCTTAATCTTCTTTGATCCCGCCTGCGCCGGGTGTCGATCTCTCGCACCACGGTGGAAAGGACTCCAAGCGTTGAGTGGTCCCGTTGCGGCGGGTATTCCAATCCAATGGATCGCAGTAAGGGGGTCTCGTACAGAAGTGTCAGACTTCTTGAACGACCACGCAGGAGTAAATGAGGGGTGGCGGATTTCGGAGGAGGCACGACAGGCCCTCAGAGTCCATTACTGGCCCCACCCCGTGTTGGTCGACCGAACACGTACACTCATGTATGACGGCGCTTTCCATCCAGAGGACTTCACCACCGGACCTGACGCTTCGGCAGCGGTGGATCGGTGCGGCGAACTGGCGTTAGACCGGCGGGGCACAACTCCACTCACACTCCCGCATGGGTAATGCCCGACTCCAGCGGCCCGGCGTGCCGGTCGCTCACTTCCCCAAGCACTCCAGAACCTCCGCTTCGAGCTCGGCCCGGTCGGTGCGGGTCCGCTTCGACATCTCGGGGGGGCACAGGCGTATCCGGATGATGCCGCGCGCTTGGAGGAGACACCCCTATTTTGCTGCTCCGGAGACACCCACCTATAAGGCAGAGCGTGTCAAGAGGGCCTAGCCCTCCCAGGCCACCGGGTCAACTCCATGGCTCGCCCCGCGGTGCGGCTACATGTCTACGGTCTACGACCGCGTGCTGGACGAGCTGCCCTTCTGGGTGGAACTGGCGGTCGACCCCGGCACGGCCGTCGTGGTGGTGGTGCTCGCCGTGCTGGCCACCGGGGTGACCGGCGTGATTCCCGCGCTGCGCGCCACGCGAAAGACCCCCGGCGACGCGCTGCGCAGATCCGGCCGGGGCGCCGTGCTCGGCGTCGGCCGTCTGAGCGGTGCCATGATCGCCGCCGAGGTCGCCCTCTCCGTGGCGCTCCTGGGCAGCGCGGTCCTCTTCGCGCAGGGCTTCCAGCGCTACGTGGAGCCCGCCTCCCGGACGAGCGGGTGCTGACGGCCCGCCTCGTGCTGGACCTCGACGAGACCGACCTGCGGGAGTGCACTCCTGGCAGGATCTGACCCTGACCCAGGTGGCTAGGATCGTCGGAGCCGTCGAACGCAACGAACTCCCGCTCGAGATGGAGCTGCAGCTTCGCGCCGAGAATCCGGCGTCGAACGATGTGGATGCGCGCCTCACCCGGATGGAGTGGGCGCTCTTCATCGAGGATCGGGAGGCCTTCGACGGACTCGTCGAGGAGGAGTACCTCCTCGAGCCGGGCGTGCCACAACGGGTTCCGGTCCTCATGTCGCTCGATCTCGTCAACTTCGTCGAGGGAAGCGCGCAGGATCTGGTCCGCCTCGCCCTCGCGCTCGCGGGACAACCGGTCGAACCGATGGCGATCACCCTCCAGGCGCGCCCGACGATCAACACCCCGCTGGGCGCGATGCGCTACCGCGAGCCGATCTCGATCACCCTCTCCGAGGGAAACGCACCTCGCTGATCCCGCGCGAGGGATCCGGCGCCGCCTCAGCGCATCGGTGATCCCTCGTCGCGCCAGGCGGCGAGCCGATCGAGCGCCTCGTCGTAGCGCTCCACGAGCCTGCGTTCTCGGTTGGCGAAGTCCTCGCTCAGCACGATGAACCCCCGGTAGCCGTCGCGCAGCACCGCCTCCGCACCCTCCCGTCGAAGATCGGTCGAGATCTCCTCGGTCATCCGGTCGCCGAGCGCGGCGTACTCACCCTGGCGGTCGTAGAGGCGCGAGAGGGCCAGCACGAGATCCCACGGGAGGCGCTCGAAGACGCCCGCGATGCGGGCCGACTCCCACGCCGTGGCGACGACCCCGGCGGGACGAAACATCCCCTCCTCGTAGTAGAGGCTGTAGGGGGGGAGGGCATCGACGCGATCGAGCGCCCGCAGGGTGTCGCGCAGCGCGTCGTGAAACTCCGACGACGCGCGCGCAGCGTCACGATTGGTTCGGAGCTCCAGCTCGATTCCCTCGAGCGCCTGCCGCGCCAGCGCGCGCTCCTGGCGATCCTGGTGCCACGTCTCCAGCCCGAGCGCGAGCAGCAGGCTGAAGACGATCAGCGCCGACTCGAAGGTCGCGCGAGGCAGCCACGGGGGCACCGACATCCTCCGTCGGGAGGCGGGCGACGTCTCGTCGTCCGATTCTTCGTGCGCGTCCATCCGTCAATCCACCGTCACCAAGCGGTACTTCCGGACGTACTCGACTCCCAGATCGTCCGTCCACGTTCCGATCACATGATCCCTCTGGACATCGTGGAGGATAAACCCCGGCGGGAGGACGGCGATGCCTCGAAACTCACCGTTGTGACCCAACACCGCCCAGCGATTCAGGCCGTCGGACCGGCCGGCCCGGTGCTCTTCGAGCCAGAGCGCGTCATCGCTCGCGACGAAGCGAGCATAGGCGGGGCGAGTCTCCGGGAAGTACATCTCCTCGAGTTCGCGAGCCATCGCTTCCGCACGAGCTTCGGATTGCTCGGCCGCCGCTTCGCGAGCGCCCTGACGGTAGGTCTCGATCATCCCGGGCGTCAGTTGCAGGTCCACATCGGGCGCCCGGATCGACTGAACCCAACGTCCGTCGGCTTCGTAGGCGTCGACCACAAAGCCTTCGGCCGCAGCCACGAAGAGGCGTTCGTCCTTCACGGCGTAGTGGAAGCCACGGCTGAAGGGGTGAAACCCGAACCCGCGGCCCGAGAAGTACATCTCGGGACCCGGGAAGATGCCGATCGTGTCGGGAGTCTCCATCGCGTCCCCGAATCGGATGAGCGGCTCGGGCGTCCGTCGCAGGCCCTCCTCGTCACCCGTCATCTGCGTCGAGCTGAAGCCCGAGGATCCCACGATGAACGTTCCGTCCCGAAGGCGATAGGCTGCCCCCGGCACGGTGACGCCGTCGATCGGGATCGTACGCACCAGCTCCCCCTCGGGAGTGTACTCGGTGATCCGTCTCACGCTGAAGTCGGTGATGGCGAGGGTGTCGCCGCCGCCCCGAACGATGAGGCCAACCCGATTGAACTCGCCGGGGCCCTCACCGCTGCCCCCGCGCTCGAAGAGGTAGCTCCCGGAGTCGTCGTACCATCTCAGCGTATTCGATCCCCCGTCTGCAACGACGATCCTTCCGTCCGCGAGACCCGTGACTCCGCGAATCCCACTGAAGAGGTACTCCGGGCGTCCTTCGAGCGCACCGATCTCGACGACGGGCTCGGCCGAAGTGGTCCACCGCGCCGCTTCACTCCAGATCGGTCCCGGGACCTCGGTGATCGCCACACCCGCGCTGTCGCGCTGCACGACCTCTCGAACCGCCCCCGAGTTGGAGGGTTCGCACGCGACAAGAAGGGCCACGCTCAGGAATGCCGGCGCGATTCGTTTCATCGTGATTGCACCTCGTGCTGGAGGTTCACTGGGTTTTCGGCAATGTCGAGGACCGCGATACGCCGACAGTCCCACGACGTTGGTCGTGAGCGGGTCGCCGACGGCGTCTGGCCCGTCTTCTTCGGGCCCGTGCATCTGGGCCGGCCCGATGAGGCCAACTAGCGCACCATGGGTGTCAAGAATCGAAGCCGTCGTCGTCGCTGATCTGTAAGGTATCAACCGCGCGTTCGTGAACTGTTTCTCTTATCCGTCGCTTGGCAACAAGGTATCGAGAGGGACTGTCCAGAATTCTGTGTAACTGGCCGGGTGGTCACGCCGGGATCCGA
>JAVVEY010000048.1:0-21052 GCA_032250675.1 Longimicrobiales bacterium
CGACGACCCTCTGATTAACAGTCAGATGCTCTAACCAACTGAGCTACCCGGGAAGAGGCTTCGGGTGCGTCACACGCCCGAAGCGGACTACGCTACAAACGGATGGCGTCGGGTGTCAACGCCGGGCACCTCCGAGGCGCGGCTCGCCAGAGCTCTTCCACACCCTTTTACGTGACGTTGAAGAGGATCACCACCGAGGTGATCAGGCCCACGATCGAGCCCCAGAAGGAGATCTCCTCGCGGAAGCGCGACCGCTGGGCGAAGGGGACGTAGAGCCAGTCGCCCGACTCGACCGGCGCGAGCGCGCGATCCCGGTCGAGCGAGTCCGCCCGGAAGTCGATGATCCGGGTCGTGCCGTCACGCACGAGGCGCACCTGAGAGGCGTCGGCGATCACCCGATCCGTGTTGATCGCGAATTCCGAGGCGCCGCCGGCTTCGGCGATGAGGTCGACGAGGGTGGTGGTCGGATCGACGAAGAAGTTGCCCGGGCGTCCCACGGCACCCGTCACACTCACCCGCAGGCGAACCTCGACATCGATCACCGGATTCTCGAAGTAGGGCGCGTAGCGCTCGACGAGGAGCTCCCGGATCACCTGCGCGTCCATCCCCTCGACTCTCACGGTACCGAGGAAGGGGAGGAAGATATTGCCGTCCCGACCGACGGTCCGCTCGCCGGCGATCTCCCGGATCTCCTCGCCAGCCGAGGTGAAGAAGGTGATCGTGAGTTGATCGCCTCCCTCCACACCGTAGGCGGAAGCCTCCTGCTGTGCGGCGAGGGGAGCCGAGAGGGCGAGGGCCGCAGCGATGAGCGCGAGTCCCGGGGTGGAGCGTCGCATGAGAGATGGGGTGTGAGGAGGAGGGGATCAGACGGATGGAGCCCGACTCGATGATCGGGACGCGGCTCGACGACACCCATGATGGGCTTCGGGGAATCGCCTTGTCCAGATGTGGAGCCGGGGTAGCTTCCGACACGACCCGTGGCCAGCTCCCGCGCGCCAGCCCCCACGCGAGGTCGTCTTCCCTCCCTCCCCCCTTCGTTTGATGCCACGAAACCGATCCCCTCGCAGATGGACCCGGCGGCTCGGGTCCGCCCTCGCCCCGGCCCTCGCCCTGGCTGGGGGCGCGTGCGCGCCCGAGGAGCCCCCGGCGCTCGTGGTGCTCGTCACCGTCGATCAGTTGCGCGGTGATCTGATCGATCGATTCGACCCCGTCTTCGACGACGGATTCCGGCGGTTGCTTGATGAGGGGTTCGTCTACACCGCCGCCTCCCACAACCACAGCTCGACCTCGACGGCGATCGGACACACCACCCTCGCCACCGGGCGCCATCCCGTCACGCACGGCATCGTCGGCAACTCCTGGGCGGAGCATATGGCGGACGGCTCGCTGCGGGAGGTCTACGCCGTCGAGGATACGATGAGCGAGATCCTCGACCATCCCACCGCCGAGGGGCGATCACCGCGCAACATCCGGAGCACCACGCTGGCCGACTGGCTCCTCACCGAGAGCCCTGCGTCACGCACCCTCGCCGTCTCCCTCAAGGATCGGGCCGCGATCGCGACGGCGGGGCAGGCGCGGGACCACCACGTCTACTGGTGGATGCAGAGCGACGGACGCTTCGTGAGCTCGAGCTGGTACATCGATGACTACCCGGACTGGGTGCAGCGCTTCAACCGGGAGAAGGTGCCGGAGCTGATCGCCGATTCGATATGGGAGCACACCGTCTCACCCGAGTGGCGCTCGCTGGCGCGCGAAGATGAGGCGGCGTACGAGGCGGATGGCGTGCACACCACCTTTACGCATCGACGCGATGAAGAGGTGGTTCGGGACCGTCTCGCCGCGCGCAATCTCTGGTGGCGCGCGACACCCTTCGCGGACCGCGCGGTTCTTCGATTCACGCAGGAGGCGATGCGTCACCTCGAGCTCGGCCGGCGCGGGGTGACCGACTACCTCTCGGTCAGCTTTTCGGCGACCGACTACGTCGGACACAAGTATGGACCGCTCAGCCAGGAACAGCTCGCCAACCTCGACGCCCTCGATCATACGCTCGGCGAACTCTTCGATGCCCTCGACGCGCAGGTGGGCGAGGGACGCTGGGTGCTTGCCCTCTCGGCCGATCACGGTGTGCTGACCGCACCGGAGCACCGCGTCGAGATGGGCGAGGCGGGGTACCGGATCACCCGTGAGGATCAGGCGCGGATGGATTCGCTCGTTGTCGACGCGGCGTCCACCGCCTTCGCCGAGGGTGCGGACACCCTCGGGGCCCGCCGTGCGATCGCACGGCGGATCGAGGAACTCCCCTTCGTCGCCGACGTCATCGTGCCCGAGGACGACCTCCTGACGGGGGAGCCTGCCGACTCCTTTCTTGCCCTCTATCGTCGTGCCTGGACCGCGGGCCGTCGGCAGGGGATCGAGGCGTGGGATCTGCCGCTGCGCTTGACCGAAGGGGCCTATGCCTATTCCTCTACCAGCAGTACCGGGCACGGCTCCCCCTACTGGTACGACCGTTGGGTGCCCGTCATCTTCATGGGGCGCGGCATCGAGCCGGGCCGGTCCGACGAAGCCATCTTCACCGTGGATGTGGCACCGACACTTGCACACTTCGCTCACCTCTCCCCAGCTTCCGGCCTTGACGGTAGAGCGCTCGTCGTGGGAGAACAGCGCTGAGTCGCGGTGTTACGCACCCTCCGCGACCGAAAGGGATCTTTGCTTGACACACCACTCCCCGGCGTCAAGGTTGGAGCGATAAACATATGATTACCGGATGACGCGTATCGCATTGCAGCGCCCCGACGCCATTGATCGGGGGTGGTGGGCGTCGTCCGGGCCGATCTCCGGGCTCCACCTTTACACCGTTCACACACACCGAACTCGCGCTCGATGAAATCTTCGATGCACCCACTCCTCGTCCCCCAGGACGGCCGATGGCGATCGTCATTCCGGGCCACAGAATAGTGAGCCGTCCCGAGACGGAACCCGCGCCTGACGGGTGGACGATTGAAGGTGCAGAAGATCTCCTCCGATCGCTCAAGGGCGTGGTTTCTGCACGGATCGTGGCCAAGCCCGGAGGGAAGGTCGAAGAGATCCACATGCTCACCACGGCGGATGTGAGCCCGAAGCAGACGGTGCGAAATGTGGAGTCCGCGCTCCTCGCGCACTTCGATCTCAACGTGGATCACCGCTGCATCTCCGTGGCCGAGAGCACCGACTTCCGCGCCCCATCACCCGTCGAGACCGAGGTCGAGGCACCGCCCGACACCCCCGACGAAGATGTCTTCTGGGAGATCCCGGAGACGCGCGCGGAAAGCGTCCAGGGTGTCGTCGAACCCGCCCCGCCACCGCGCCCCTTTGCTGGCCAGGATGGGGGAGAGCGGATCCTCTTCCACGGGCATCGGATCGAATCCCAGCGAGCGCGCCGGATGCGCATGATCGTCACCCTCGAGTGGCGTGGCACCATCTATGAAGGCGAAGCCTCCGGCGCCGACCTCGAGCGAGGACGGATCGAGACCGTCGCGTCCGCCACGCTGCGCGCCGTCGAACGCCTCGTCCAGGGCCAACTCGACGATGGCAGCGTCCCGACTCTCGCACTCGACGGTGCGCGAATCGTCGACGCCTTCGATCAGCAGTACGCACTCGTGGCCGTCCATGCCATGACCGAACGCAACGTCGTCTCGCTCGCTGGATCCACCGTGGTCCATGATTCGGCCGATCGAGCCGTCATTCTGGCAACACTCCAGGCCACGGATCGCTGGATCCGAGGCCACATCCACACCTGAACACCGGAGGTTCCCCCTCAGTCCGTCCACAGCGGAGATGAGCGAATCAGCGGAGCGCAGCGGCTACTCGTTATCGAACAGAGAGCCGACTCCATCAAAAGGGGGTGATTACTGTGCTCGAGTCCTTCATCGATTTCTGCGCTTGCCTGCTGAGTGAGCTGGGAAGTGGCGGCCTGAATTGGTAACCGGGCGGACTGAGGGGGAACGCGGTGCCATGAACCATCCGGTCAAAGCCTTCGTGACTCTTGTTGCCGTCGCCGCGATTGCGGTGGTGGTCACTGCGGATTGGTGGGGACTCTTGGTGTTGCCCATCTCCAGCATGCAGGGCCTGGCCGTAATGGTCGTCCTAGGCGTGGTCGCGGAACGATTGACCGTAGTTACCTCGATAGGAAAGTCTGGGTCCACCCAGACGGTCGCGTACCTCCCCCTCCTGACTACTGTCCTATTGTTCGGCCCTCAAGCCGGCCTGCTTTTTGTCCTCTTGACGCATGTCGTGGGGAGCTTCCTTTTCCGCCGAAACCCGTCCATCAAGAATGTATTCAACATCAGCCAGCATACGGTGGCTGGAGGGTTGGCGGGATTCGTCTTTCATGAGCTAGGGGGCATCGCCGCGGCACGAGATGGCCTTGGTGTACCTGGAAGTGTGGAATACACGTGGACGCCACTCTTAGCATACGGATTCGTGTATTTGTCTGTGAATTACGGCCTTGTTTCGAAAGTCGTTGCAATGGACACCACGACACCGTTCTACGAGGTGTGGCGGCAAGTAGTGGGGCGCAGTGGCGGCCACTTCGTGTATGATATTCTAGTGAGCCCTGTGGCCGTCGCGATCGCTGCGACAGGCATGGAAATAGGAGTTGTAGGCTTGGTCCTTGCCAGCCTCCCCCTACTGGCCATACGGAATGCCTACGCTGGAAGATATCGGCTGCAGCAGACGAACGAAGACCTTCTCAACGCATTGGTAAAGGCGATCGAGACCCGTGATCCCTATACCTCGGGTCATTCATTACGCGTCGCGAATCTTTCTCGGCGGGTTGCCATCGAACTGGGATTGCCTGGACGAATGGTCGAGGAGGTCGAACAATCGGCACTGCTTCATGACGTAGGGAAAATCGACGCGGTATACACAGAGATACTACGCAAACCCGAATCTCTGACTGATCACGAGCGAGAGGTCATCGAATCGCACGTTCTCAAGGGAGTGGCAATACTTGAGACCATGTCCTCCGTGCCTGACGCTGTGATTACGAATGTCCGATATCACCACGAACGGTGGGACGGACGGGGCTACCCTGAAAGGCTGTCAGGTCACGACATCCCGATTGGTGGGCGGATCATAGCGATATGTGATGCGGTCGATGCGATGCTTTCCGACCGTCCGTATAGACGAGCCCTAGATGTCCCCACAGTGAGAGCCGAACTGGAGCGATACGCCGGTGTACAATTCGACCCTAAAATTGCAGCGACGCTGATCGAGGCAAATCTTGTTGAGTCATACGTGACACCAACACCGGATGACGCGGTGGACCGCTCCGGCCGTAGCGGTAGTGCCGAACCTCTTCATAAACTTGGTGAATCGTCGATCGCCAAGTGAAGCCGCTGTGTTAGGCGGCGTATGTCGTGTTCCATGCGACCCATCCCGACGCACTTCGCTCTCGTGAGTGCAGATTGCGCAAACGCCAGTGCATCTCGCTCCCGGGCTGCGAGGACGAGGGTTCGAAGGCGGGCTTCAAAATAGAGTGTTTCGTTAGAACTCATCGGAAAGTCGCCGGTAATGTGGTCCCACGGTTCGAGAGCTTGGATCGCGCACCGCAATTCGCCACGTTCCAGTGCCAGAAGCGCTTGGACGGAATCGATCTTCAACATCCAACGTGGGAGCAGCGGTTGGAATTCCCTCAGTTCTTTCGCAACCTGTGCTGCGGTCGAAAAATCTAAAGTACGAATGGCGATTTCCAGTAAATTGACACCAATCGTCAAGCGGACTGGAACATCCATGTTCCGTGTCATTGCGTTCGCTTCGGCGAGTTTCTGTTTTCCAAAATCGAACTCACCACGTTCGATATGCCATGTGGCGAAGTTCGAAAGTATCTCAGCCCTTAAGTAGGGGTCGCATTTCCCAACTAGACCTTCTGCTTTCTCGAGGGCCCACTCTACGTCATGGTCGCCAGCTGCACCCGCCAAAGTCCGCTCGCTGATGAACCGACTGATTGCAAGGAGCTCATCACCCGATCCGGGTTTCACCGATTCGATGAAGTCGCGTGCGGCGGCTGCAGCGGCACCTCGATTGTCGAGGTAGGCGCGACGGACCTGTACCCACGCGAGGTCTCGGGCTCCCGGATGACGGTCGAGTGCGTCGAGCAGCGCTTGGTGCCCGGCACGAATAAACCGGAGGTCTAGGAAGTAATCCCCGACCCGAAGCAACGCATCGATCGCTTCACCTTCAAGATGAAGGGCTCCTACTTGACGAGCCTCCGACAAGAGCGAGAGGATATCGGTTCCAAGCTCTTCGACCTCGGTGGAGTGCTCCGCGCGAGCTCGTAGCCTCTTGAGACGTCTTTTGAGAGACTGCTGTGTTTCGTCGTTTCCGCGAAAGAGGTCGATCGCTCGATCAAGGTGGACCGTCGCCTCGGCAAATCTCCCTTGCGAGCACAGGATCTCGGCGAGTGACTCACGAAGGTCCCCCCCCTCCGCCCCCGCTGCGATCGCGCGCTCCATCAGGTCGATGGCGACGGGGAAGGATTCTGAGGCGGCGGCTTCGCGGGCGCCGCGCAGAAGCCAGTCGCGTGCCTCATCTTCGTGGCCGGCTTCGAAGAGGTGGCGGCCGATCGAGCCGGCGGGAGGGTCGTCCCGCTCTTCGAGCGCCTGCGCGATCCGCAGGTGGAGGACGCGACGGAGTGCGTGGGGGAGGCGTGAGCGGATCCCACGGCGAAGGAAGGAACTCCAGATCCGGATGGGATCGGTATCTTCGACGATGTCGAGATCGATGAGTCGTGAGACGGCATGTCCGAGATCGAGGAGGCCGAGACCGCTGGTGGCGACGAGGGCTTCGGCGTCGAGGCCGTCGGGTCGGATGCTGAGTAGGCCTGCGACCGCTTGCTCGGCCTCGGAGAGGCCGCCGAGTCGTCGGGAGAGAAGCTCGTCGAGAGTGGCGTCGTGGAGCGCTTCGCCGTGCAGGTCCGGGACACGAGCGACGTCGGCGAGCCTCCGGGGGAAGCCGTGACACAGCCCCACGAGTGCGCGGCGGTCCTCGGGGGTCAGATCGGGCCGGAGGGTGGCGAGCATCTCTTCGGCGGCGTCGGCTTCGAGTGGGGGCACCTCGATGGGAGTGACTTCCTCGGGATCGAAGAGCGCCCGGACCGGTCCGTCGGGCTCGATGTCGGTTCGGCACGAAGCGAGCAGCCGGATGACGACACCCTCGCCGTCGTATCCGAGATGGGTCAGCACGGTGAGGGATCCCGGGTCGGCGAGGTGAACGTCATCCAGAACCACGAGGAGTGTGGCGTTGCCGATCGCGCGGTCGACGAGGGCGGAGATCGCGTGAAGGACCCGCAGCGTCGCCGAGGTTCCCTCGAGAGGCGTGATCTCCTGCTCGGGTGTCCGACCGTAGACTCGAAGCACGCGTGCCAGGATGCTTCGCCAGGGCTCATCGACCTCGAGATGTGCCCGCGCGAAGAGAGGCGAATCGAAGAGCCGGTTGAGGGTATCGTAAGCGACGAGTTTGCCCCCGTCGGTACAGCGCGTGGAGGCGATCACGAGATCGTCGAGCTCCGAGAGGACCCACGCCGAGACGGTACCGAGTGTGCGCGTCAGGCCGACACCGCTCGGCCCTTTGAGGAGCACGCGCCGGTCATCGCGCTGAAGCGCGGTGATCGCCGCCCCGACCACGGACTCCCGACCGAGGAGAGGGACGGCGGCACCGTGCGGATCGGGCCCGGGTGCTCCGCCGGAGGCCAGCCGCTGGACCGCTTCCCGGCAGCGGCGAACCACCTCGGGATCATCGATTCCGATCTTCTCGAAGGCGGCTTCGGCCTCGCGGACCCTTCCACTGCGCACGAGTGCCCACACCGCATCGCGCCATCGTGATTCAGGGACCGCGTCGGAAGCGACGAGCTCGAGGATGCTTTCGGGATCATCCTTCAGGCGAGCCGAATCGATGGCACTCGCCACGTGTGTGCGCGACCGGGCGTGCGCGCGGTCGGCGATCTCGTCTCGCAGTCGACTCCACTGCGGAGTGGGCGGATCGTGATCGCCGCCGATCGCTTCACCGGTCCACACCACCTCGACTTCACTCGTGAGTCTCAGTGTGTGCGCGTCGCCGTTCAGGAGGGCATCAGGACAGCGTTGGTTGATGGCATAGATGAGCTGGCGAAGCCGACGGCGCGGCGAGGTGCGTCCGGATTGATCACCCCAGAGCACCTCTGCCGCCCGTTCTCTCCGAAGGCCGGCTTCGCCCGCGTCGGCAACGACGAGGAGCAACGACTCCTGCAGGTCGGTGAAGTGGAGGACGACGCCTCCATCGGAGAAGGTGATGTGCCGACCGAGCCGGAGCTGTCGAGCGGTCCGCCCCCCCGTCATCGCCGTCGTCCATCTGCTGGAGCGGTCACGCGGACTGCACTCCATCACTCGGCGCGGACCGTCCCCGGCGCTCGAGCATCTTGAGCTGCTCCTCCCCGAATCCGCCACCGGCGATTTCGCGCCGGATCCACGCCTCGAGCACCCACTCCCATCCGATCCGGATCTTTACCTCGCTCGGCCGCACTCCGGTGAGCCGGTTCATCTGGTTCGAGAGGGAGAATCCGTCGGGGTACCCCAGTCGCGAGGCGACGCGCATGAGGGTCTCGCCACCCCACTGAAGGTGAAGCACGGCGCGCATGACACGACCGAGGTGCAGCCAGTGAGACGGCACCGGGAGACCCTCCCTGAGAAAGGTCCGACCGAGCGCGCGCCGCGACATGTACACACCGCGCGCCAGCCCGGCCACGGTGGAGATCGTCTCGGAGAGCTCCACGGTGCGACGGAGGAGCCGGCGGATGTCGGAATCGAGCACGAGGCCACGCCAGGCGAGATAGGCGAGGATCGACTGCGCGAGATCGTGCGGGGGCTCGGCGAGCAGAGTGCGGAGGTCGATCGGGTCGGGCTCCTGGTGGAAGGGAAGCACGGCGTGCGGCCGGCAGAGTTCCACCATCCGCAGAAGCTCGTCGGCATCGACGATCTCCTCGGTGCGCGGAAGGATCGCGAGGAGCTGCATCCCGGCCGGGCGCGTGCGGACCTCATGCAGGAAGAGGTCGCTGTGCGAGGTGCCGAGGCACCAGATCAGCGCCGTGCCCGTGTCGAGCTGTTCGTCGTCGATGCAGCCGGGAGAGGGCACGGGGTCCGGGATCCGGTAGGGGCGGTCGAAGAGATAGAAGCGGTGCGGGCGACGGGTCGGAGCGTTCATGATGACCTCGGGTCTTAGGGGAGCGATGTGTCGCCCGCATACCCTGAGGAGGCCGCGTCATCGAAGCGTCATTTTGCCATTGTTTCGCCCGATGACGCTTTGCGCAACAGTGGGCGGTGGAAGTGCCTGATGCGGCGCGGTCGTGTGCCGTGGGGACCCGGAGCTCATGCGATCGGACACCCCACCGACCGGGATCCGCGTGGTCTCGGACGCAGATACGGTGTACCTTCCGGGTTGGCAGCAGCGCTACCCATCAGCCCGGATGCCATGTCGCAGAGATTCGGAAGCTCGTATCCCGGTGGACCGCGGCGCGCGTCCGATGAGAGGCGCATGGGCCCCCGTCGTCCGACGTCGACGGAGGAGCGACACGACCGCCGGACGGCGCGCTACCGCAAACGGCTTCGCCGCCAGCGCCTCGCCTACCGCATTGCGGTGGTCGGGATCGCGACCGCTGCCGCCGTCGGGATCGGCTATCTCCTGGGCGAGCAGGCGCGGGTCGACCCCCACGGGAGTCGGGAGGGGGCGCGAGAACAGATGACGACGGAAGAGCTGATCAATTCAGAGCTCAACCGGGTCCTTCTCGAGTTGTGGAAGATGGAGGAGCTGGAGCGACGGTAGCGTCACACACCGATGCCTCCCGTGCCCTCCTCGCGGACCCCCAGGATCTCTCGAAGGCGGTGTCGGGCGCTGTGCGCAGCCTCGACCACATCGGGATCGAAGTGAGCGCGAGCTCCCGACCGGATCCGTTCGAGGGCCTCGTCGAACGAGATCGCGTGCTTGTAGGGACGCGCGTGGGTCAGCACGTCGAGCACATCGGCGACCGCGACGATCCGTCCCTCGATCGGGATCTCATCGCCGGCGATACCGCACGGATACCCCTGACCATCCCACCGTTCGTGGTGGGTCAGGGCAATCGAACACGCCCGCTCCATCGCGGGGCTCGTCGCGTCGGTGAGGATCTTCGCGCCGATGAGGGTGTGCGCGCGCATCACATCGCGCTCCTCCCGGGTCAACTCCCCCGGCTTCATGAGCACGCTGTCGGGGATCGCGATCTTGCCGATGTCGTGGAGCGGGGCGGCTTGAAGGATGAGTTTGCGCACCGCGCGGGGGAGCCCCAGCGCCTTTGCGATCGCCTCGGAGAGCTCGCCCACCCGCTGAGCGTGTCGGCCCGTGATGTCGTCCCGGTATTCGACGGCCTGCGCAAGGCGCACGAGGATCTCGTTCTGCGCGCGCTCGAGTGCCGCGGTTCGCTCCTGGACACGCCGCTCCAGGAAGACATTCGACTCCCGCAGCCTCTCGTGCGCGATGCGCGCCTGGATCAGGTTGATCGCGCGGGCGCCGAGTTCGGCGATGTCGAAGGGCTTGATGAGGAAGTCCTTCGCTCCGAGCCGGAGCGCCCGCTGCCGCAGCTCCCACTGGTCATTGCCGGTGACGACGAGCACCGGGAGGAACTCGTCGCCGGTGACGCGATCGGCGATCGCCTCGAGCACATCGAAGCCGTCTACCTCGGGCATGTCGAGGTCGAGGATGAGGAGGTCGGGGAGTTCCGCCTGGATCCGCTCGAGCACCTCGGCGCCCCCCGCGAAGGCTTCGACCCTCGCGAAGCCGATCTCACCGAGAGATCGCTCGAGCGCCCTGCGCGCCGCCGGCTCGTCGTCGGCGACCACGATGCGCGCCTCGAGCGCCTCCTCTCGATCGGGAAAGACGACGCGAGACACGCTCCGCGGGCCGGCGCCCGGTACCCCCTCCGGGTTCACGCCCTCCGAGACGATCGACAGGATCCGCTCCGGCGAGATCGCTCCCGGAAGGAGGTGCATGTTCACATCTTCCGTCGTGGACGGCTCGGTGAGTTCGTGCACGAAGAGGATGCAGATCGAGAGATCGGGGAGGTGACGGCGCGCCAGCGAGAGTGTCGAGCGGGCCGCGGCGACTCGCCCGACCTCGGCGACGAGGACGTGGACCTCCGTGAGGCGCTCCACCTCGTCGAGGAGGTCGCCGAAGTGATCGAACTCGGCGACGCCCAGGCCGTTCAACTCGAGCGCCCGGCGTGCCACCGTTCGATGGTCCGCTTCGATCGAGACGACAACGGCCGAGATTTTCGCGCGTGCTCCCGTGTCCTGACGCGACGACAGTCCGGCGAGGAGTCGTGCCCGGGACGCCTCGGGGCCCGATACCTCGGCGCAGCGCATCTCGACGGCGATCGGTTGCCAGCGGAGGTCCACCGAGGTGAACTCCGATTCGATCTTCTCGGCTAGATCGTTCGCGGCTCCGATGCGCGATTGCGGCAGCACGATCAGGAATTGACCCGGACCCCACCGGCCGACCGCCGCGGACGCGGGCGCGCGGTGGGAGCACACTCCGGCTATCGCGGCCACCACCGAACTCGCTGCCGCCTCGCCGTGTGTCGCGCGCATTCGATCGAGGCGCGGAAGGTTCACGAAGACCGCCGAGACGGAACCACGCCCGACCGTCGCGGCCGAGATCGCGGTCTCGATGACCACATTCATGTGCGTCCGGGATCGGAGTCCGGTCTCCGGATCGAGGAGGAGGCCCGTCGCGGCCTCGCGCGTCCGGACCGCTTCGACCAGCCAACCGATCCCGATCGATACCACTACGAACCCCCCGACGAGGGGAGCGATCACCTCGGTCGGCGGCTCCTCGGAGCCCCGCGCGGCGAGGAGGACCTGCGAGACGGTGATCGCCGCCATCCCGCCGGCCAGCGCCAGCGCGCTCCCCTGCCACCCCCGGTAATAGGCGAGGAGAAAGCCGGGCACGAGCGCCAGGACGTAGGTGAGGAAGCCGAGCTGGGCCGAGTCGTCGAGAGGACCGAGCCACGCCGAGACGAGGGGAACCGCGAGCGCCAGTCCCGAGAGGAAGAGCGCCCGGAGGGGGATTCGCCGCGCGGTCTCAGCCATGCGCTCCCCGATCGAGATACGTCAGGAGGAGCGTCCGCATCGCCAGCGCGTCGCGTACCGCGATCCGCAGCACCGGCACCTCCACCGGTTTGACGAGGTAGGTGCGTGCCCCCCCCTCCATGCACTCGAGAGCGAGACCGATGTCATCGTTGCCCGTGACCATGACGACCGCGGTCGTGGGGGATCGACGCAATACCCAGTGCAGGAACTCGACCCCATTCATCCGGGGAAGCTGGACGTCGAGGAGAACGAGGTCGACCTCTTCTGCCGAGAGCCAGCGGTCCGCGCCCTCTGCCGAGTTGGTGACGCGGACCCGGCACCCGAAGCTCTCCACCACCTTGGCGAGGCTCCGCGCGGTGGCGTCGTCATCCTCGACGATCAGCACATTCGGGGACGCGGGGAGGAGCGGGTCGAGGTGGGCCCAGCCCGGGCGGGAATCGGGAGTCATTCGGGTGCGGAAGTCGGAAGTTCGAGACGATAGCGCAGGAGCCCTTCACTGCCTTCGCGCCGGAGGCGGCCTCCGAGTCGCTCCACCCGGTCCCGGAGGGTGGAGGTGGCGCGGGCCGTACCGGCATCCGAAGGGCCGGGCGCCAGGAAGGAGAAGTCGTCCAGCTCGCCGATCCCGGTGAGCGCGCCCCGCCCCGTCAGCGTCAGGCGGGCGGCATCGGGAGTGGCGGTGATCGCGACCTCGATGGTGCCGGACTCGAGGCTCCACCGGAGGTCGGCGATGAGGGCGAGCACGAGGTCCCGGACTTCCTCCGGGGGTGCGGCCACCGGAGGGGCGTCTCCCTCCTCGATCCGGAGCTCGATCCCACCCGCCGAGAGGTACTTGGTGAGCACCTTGCCGAGGTGATCCAGGATCGATGTGAACGACACCGGTGTGGCCGCCTGTGTGGCGCTGCTCCCGCTCCACGCATTCAACCACTTGCTGAACTCGGCGGCGCGCTGGGCCGCCGCAAGAATCTCATCGAGGTCGGCGCGTGCTTCCGAATCGGGGTCGAGCGTCGACCGAAGCATATCGGTATACATGATCACGACGCCGAGCGCGTTGTTGATCTCGTGGGTGAGGGGGCCGGCGAGTTGGCCTACGAGTTCGAAACGCTGGGCGGAGGCGATGCGCGCACGCTGAAGCTCGATGTGCGCGGAGTCGGAAGAGGTGGGATCGGACATGGCGACGTCCAGGGCAACGACTTTCAGCATTCGAGCGAATGCCGTAATTATAACGGACGCATCGCGGTCAATCGAATTGATCCCGGTCCCGCGATCGAGTACTTCTCCAGAAGGTGATCCAGATGGCGCGTATTCTTGTGGTCGATGATGAGCCTCTCATCTGCAAGGCGCTGCGGCGTATCCTCGAAGGCGCAGGGCACGAAGTGATCACCGCGTCGGATGGCGGAGAGGCCTGGAGCCACCTCGAGGAGGAGAGCTTCGACATGATCCTGACCGATCTCTTCATGCCGGGAACCGACGGGATCGAGCTGCTCACGCGGCTGACCGAGTCGGAAGAGAGACCGGTCGTCGTCGCGATGTCCGGCGGCGGGCGCGTCGTCCGGAACACCGATGCGCTCGTCGATGCCGCGGCGCTCGGCGCGGACCACGTCCTCGAGAAACCGTTTACTCCGGACATGGTGATCGCCACCGTCACGACGGCGCTGCGGAAGAGCTGACGCCCCCGCGCGGAACGGTCTGCGTCTCCGTCCCGCGCGGGGGCGATGGGCCCCGCACGACGCTCCTGCGGTACGGCGCGTTACCGCATCCCCTACTGCATCACGGTCACGCGCCGGCCGTGCATCTCGAACCAGTGCCGCAGGAAGAGCTGGGTGCGCATGAAGTTCGAGGGGTTCCGCGACGTGCCGTGCCACTCGTCGTTGAATCGGATCATCGCGGTCGGCACGCCGAGCACCTTGAGTGCCGCGTAGTACTCCTCGGTCTGCGGCATCGGCGTGCGCAGATCGTTGACCCCCGTCATGAGCATCGTCGGGGTCGAGACATTCCCCACCTGCATCAGCGGCGAGCGCCGGAGGTGCTCGCTCGGGTCTTCCCAGGGGAAGGTCTCGAAGTTGTTGTACCACCCGATCCCGTCGGTCGTCCCCACGAAGGAGAGCCAGTTCGTCACGGGGCAGTTGGCCGAGGCGGCCGCGAAGCGATCGGTCTGACCGACGATCCACGACGTCAGTACGCCGCCGCCCGAGCAGCCGTAGACGAAGAGGTTGTTCTCGTCGACGAATCCGCGCGCGATCACCTCGTCGACGCCTGCCATCAGGTCATCGTAGTCCTTCCCCGGATAGGCGTTCTTGATCGCGTTGGCAAACGCGCTGCCGTAGCCGGTGCTCCCGCGCGGGTTGGTGTAGAGCACGAGATAGTCGTTCGCGGCGTGCTCCTGCCACCCGAAGTTGAAGCCGACGGTGTACATCGAGTGGGGCCCGCCGTGGATCGAGAGGATCAGCGGGTAGCTCCGGTCCGGATCGAAACCGGGAGGCTTCACGAGCCACCCCTGGATCCGGTAGTCATCGACCGAGGTGTACCAGAACTCCTCGACCTCGCCGAAGGTCACGCCGGCGAAGACGTCGTCATTGACCCGGGTGAGCTGCGTGCGTTGCGAAGGGTCGCGCAGGTCGAAGCGGACGATGTCCTGCGGTGTGGTGGGGTCGGTCCAGGTTCCCACGGCGACGCCGTCGGCGGTGAAGGAGCTCAGCTCGAGGAGGTGCGCGCCTTCGGAGAGCGGCTCCACCCCGCCGTTGCGCCCCAGCCAGTAAAGGTTGCGCGTCCCGTCGCTGTTCACGGTGAGATAGAGTCCGCTGCCGTCCTTCGCCCACTCCATCCCCGCGATCTGCCGGTCGAAGTCTCCCGAGATCAGTCGGGGGTTCTGCCCGTCGCGACCCATCACCCAGACACCCGAGTTGCGGTAGGTGTCGTCGTGGGCATCCGCGCCGCGGTACGCGATCAGTGCGCCGTCGGGCGAAGGAAGGGGAGAGGCGTCCTGCCCCTCGCGCGTGGTGAGCTGCCGGATCTCGCCGGTGGCGACCGCCACCGCGTAGATCTCCGACTCGCGCCACGAGAGTTCAGCGTCCTCGGTGCGCAGCGAGGAGAAGAGGAGTTCGCGTCCGTCCGGCGTCCATTCACCGGAGGAGTGATTCCACTCGCCGTCGGTGAGCTGACGAGCCGTCCCGCCCTCGGCCGGCACCACGAAGAGATGGCGCCAGCTTCCGTCGACGAAGCCGACCCGGTCCTGGCGGTAGTCGGCGCGTGTCACGACCCGCGGCGCCTCGGTCCACTTCGCCCCGGCCGGACGACCGGGGACGTCGACGCTGAAGGCCGGGGGCGCGTCGACATTCATCGTGAAGGAGATCTGGGTGCCGTCGGGTGACCAGCGGATCCCCGAGGGCGAGTTCTCGAGGCGTGTGATCTGGCTGGTGGCGCCCTCGGCGTCCATCCAGCGAACGAAGATCTGGGTGCCTTCGGGCTCGCCCGGCGCGGTGAAGGCGATGCGCGTGCCGTCAGGCGACCAGATCGGTCCCGACCCGTCGACGAGGTGACGGGCCCGCGACCCGTCGGCATTCATGATCCAGATCGACGACTCGCGTGAATCGTTCATCTTGTCGATCCACCCGCGCGTGTAGACGATGCGCGTGCCATCCGGCGAGATCTGCGGGTTGGAGACCGTCTCGAGATCGAGGTACATCTCGAGCGAGACGCGATCGATACTCTCCTGCGCCGAGGTGGCGCAAGGAAGAGCGAGGGTTGCGACGGCCAGGCATGCCAACGCAACCGCGGGGAGTCGACGAACGAACATCGGGCACCTCCGGTGTTGGGACTCCTCCTCGCGTGGGAGGAAGAGATGTGGGTTCCATACGATAGTACGGTGTCTCCTCCCCCGAGCGGAAGGATCCTCGGCTCGTCGGCGAGCGCGACGATCCCGGCGAGCTGCCCCTCCTCGACGATCCGCAGGGGCGGCGGCGCGTATGCAGTTGTCGTCAAGGGAGTGGTCGAGGGTCTCCGGACCCCGTAGGATCGGTACATGCAGGCTCACGCTCCCCACACAGAGAGGTGACTTCGCATGTCCCGTATTGTGCTCCGTGGTACGGCACCCCTCCTCGCCGCGTCGGTATCGATACTCCTCGCCGCATGTGGCTTCGCGGATGAGGCACCGACCGATTCGGCCTCGCGCGCCGACGTTCCCCTCTACGACGATCTCGGTGACTACCGCCGGGCCGTGACCACCACGTCCGACGAGGCGCGGGCCTACTTCGACCAGGGGTTGCGGCTGCAGTACGCCTTCAACCACCCCGAGGCGATTCGCTCGTACGAGCGCGCGCTCACCGCCGATCCCGACTGCGCCATCTGCTGGTGGGGGATCGCGCTCGCCGCCGGCCCGAACATCAATGCGCCGATGGATGAGGCAGGGGCCGCACGCGCGACCGAAGCTGTGGAGCGGGCGCTCGCGCTCGCCGACGGCGCGACCCCGGTCGAGCGCGGCCTGATCGAGGCGCTGGCTCGGCGATACGGCCCCGATCCGATCGAGAACCGTGCGGCCCAGGACTCCGCGTGGGCCGAGGCGATGCTCGATCTGGCGACCGCGTACCCCGCCGATCCCGACGTCCTGACGCTCGCCACGGCGTCGATCATGAATCTGAGCCCGTGGAACTACTGGACGGGCCCGTACGACGCCCGGGACCCGCGCCCCGGCACGGAAACGGCCGTCGATCTCGTCGAAGCCGTGCTCGGTAGCGACCCGAACCACCCCGGAGCGTGCCACTACCTGATCCATGCCGTGGAAGCCGCCTTCCCGGAACGGGCGGTGGAGTGCGCCGACCGTCTCGCCGCCCTGATGCCGGGTGCGGGCCACATCGTCCACATGCCCGGCCATATCTACCTCCGCGTCGGCCGCTACGCCGACGCCGTCGAGGCGAACCGGCACGCCGTCCACGCCGACGAGACGTACATCGCCGATCTCGGTCCGATCGACATCTACACGAGCGCCTACTATCCGCACAACTACCACTTCATGAACTTCGCGGCGACGATGGCGGGGATGAGTGAGGTGGCGATCGAGTCGGCTGCGATGCTCCCCGAAAAGATCCGCACCGATGTGGCGGAAGGGTCCGGCCGGATGCAGCTTGCCGTGCCGGTGCCCCAGCTCACCGCCGTCACCTTCGCGCGCTGGGATGAGGTTCTCGCTGCCGAACTCCCTCCGGCGACGCTTCTGCTCTCGGTGATGCTCGACCACTACGCCCGGGGCGTCGCGCACGCCGCGCTCGGCGATTTCGAGGCCGCGCGCGCCTACCTCGACTCGGTTCGCGTGACAGGAGGAGAGGTGCTCTCGGCACCAGCACTCCTCGATATGGCGCAGATTCCGACCATTGCCGAGCACGCACTCGCGGGCGAGATCGCCCTCCGCTCGGGTGACGCCGACGCGGCTGTCGAGCACTTCACCGCCGCGCGGAATGTCGAGGACGGAATGGTCTACATCGAACCGCCAAACTGGTACTATCCCGTCCGCTGGTCGCTGGGGCGCGCCCTCCTCGAGGCGGGCCGACCGGCCGAGGCGGAGCAGGCCTACCGGGAGAGCCTCCTGAGGTTCCGTGACAACGGATGGTCGCTCTACGGCCTCGCCGCGTGCCTCGAAGCCCAGGGGAAGACGGCCGAGGCCGCCGAAGCGCGCGCCGCATTCGAGAGGGCCTGGGCCGCGGCGGATGTGGAGATCACCGCCTCCCGGATGTAGCGACGCGACGGCTCGCCGCGCGCCCGTCGTCGGCCCTCACTCGGCGGGGACGAGGCGGACGGTCTGATCGCCGGTGGCGATCTCGAAAGCCAGCCGGGGGGTGGGGGCCGCCTCGACCTCCACCTCTGCGGGTGCGGCGAGTTCGTGCAGGTGGGCACGGACGGTCTCGGGGTCGGGGTGACCGATCCGGATGCCATGCACCGAGCCGGCGGCGGGCGCGGTCGCGCCGGGGTGGGGCGTGGCGCCCCAGTCGATCAGGAAGGGGATCGAGCCACCGCGACGGGGCGCGGCCGGGTCGCTCATCGTCCACGAGAGGCGGGTTCCGTCCGCGCGCACGCGTTCGCCGGTGAAGACCTCCCCGAGGTCGAGGCCGGACCGCGACGCGCGTCGCGCCGTCCCGGCGACATCCTCGACGCGCAGCACCCACGCCACCGGGCGCGGCGCCGCGAAGCCGTCGAGTCCGAAGAGGACGCCCCCCGGGGGCGGTACCAGGGCCGGGGCGGGCGCGATCACCTCCAGGTAGCACGCTCGCCCGAGCGAGAGGATCGCGTTGCGCGTCCCCCACCGCGCGTGGCTGCCGCCCGGCTCGGGCCGCACGCCCAGGCGCGCCTCCACCCAATCGCAGCCGGCGTCGAGGTCGGGCGCCCCGATCAGGAGGTGATCGATCGCGGGAGGCGAGGGGGTCACGAGCCGTCCCTTCGGCGCGCTCGGCGCGCGCGCGCCGAATCGCTCTTGGCGTTCGCCCCCCGCGCCTCCGGACTCGTCCGGTTCCAGATCTCCCCCAGGAGGTGGCCGGCGGCGAAGAGCGCCACATCGGCGATCGCGTTGGGGAGGGACTCGGGACCCTGGACCTTGAAGAGGTCCTGCCCGATCTGGCGCCGTTCGAGGTCCTGTTCGACGAACTCGTAGAGGATCGCGGTACCGATCGCCACGGTGCGGTCCACCCTCGCGAGTCCGGCCGCGAGGCCGGTGGCGAAGTGCACCACCGACCACGGATCGAGCACGGCACGATTCTGGTGCGCCTTTTCGGTAGCGATCACACGCATGCGCTCGACTCCTCCGCGCTGGCGATCAGCGGGCCGCCCTCAGGGCCCGGATCGCATCGACGGTCAAGCGGGTGCGAAAGGAGACGACCTTGCGGCCGATCTCCCGCGTCCAGGTGAGATCCGAGATGTCGATCCCGTTGATCGAGGCACGACCGGCCTCGACCCGCTGCCGGTGACGGATCACCTCGGGATCGTGGAGCGCGAGGATCGAGGTGATCGAGAGCTCGTCATGAATCCCGTCGGAACCACGGCTGGCCTCGAACTCGAGCTCCTCCGGGATCCCGAGATCCTCCTGGAGGTGCCGGCGCACCTGCACATGGTTGTAGAAGTCGGGAAGGTGGTGGAAGGTGGTGGGCTCACCCCCGTACTTCGCGTTCAGGGCGTCCGCCGCCGCCGCCTGGCCGCGCTGGTTCCCCCCGCTGTCTCCGAGGTAGTAGACCTCGGTGAATCCCATCCCGCGGAGGCTGTCGCCGATGTCGGTCAGCCAGGCGATGTAGGTCTCCTGCGAGACGACGGGACCGGTCGTGCCGATGCGTGGGTCGCGGTCGGGACGTCCCGGTTCGAGGGTGACGATCGGCGCCACGAGTGCGTCGCCGAGCTCGCGAGCGACCGCCTCGCCCATGACCCGGTTGGAGTAGTTGTGTTTGCCCGTTGCCAGATACGGGCCGTTGGCCTCGACCCCTCCCGTCAGTACGAGCGCCGTCGTCATCCCGCCGGCGATCGCGTCGCGCACCTCCATCCATGTGAGCTCCTCGATCCAGACGCTGTCGAGCGCGTCGATGGGGCGAGACGCGTCGGGGGTCTGGGCGTGCAGCGCCGAACCCGGGCTCGGCCCGAGGGAGGGTACGAGTCCGGGCGCGAGCGCCAGGATGACGACGAAGAGAGAGGCGGAACGGCTCCGTGCGGCGGGATTCATCTTCGGATTCTCCGGAAACGCGGGGTTGGAGGGATCGGGGGAGGATAGGTGCGACCGGAGAGCCTCGCGACTCCCCGGAGACGTCACCCTTCGCCCCCTGACGCTGTCGTTGACGCTGCCGCGCCGGGGAGCGCTTCACGCACGAAGCGCTGCACGACAGCGAGTTCGGAGGTGTGGGATACACCCGCTGCGAGCTGCGGGATCTCGGTACGGGCGTGAACGAAGGCGATGACCGGACGCCCGTATCGCTGCGCGAGGCGCACCTCGCTCGCCGTGCCGTCACTCCCGGGGAGGGCAACGATCACATCCGAGGAGAGGATATTGACATGATTGCGGGAACGATCCTCGGTGCCGAGCGGGCCGCTCAGAGGGAGGTGCGTACGGATCACGACTTCGACCCACCGGTTCGGGTACCCCGCTCGCGTTCGGCCCGGGTCTTCGTCCCGGGCCGGGCACACCCCGATCACGCTTCCGCGCCTGCCGGCGACTTCGGCGAAGGCCCGGCTGACCGTCTCCATCACGCCCTGCCCGGCCCCGGTCAGGAGGTGGACGCCGAGGGTGGCCAGCCAGGCGCCCAGCGGTTCGGCGAGCGCCGGATGCGGCTCCCGACTCGACCCCATCACACCGACGATGGGGAGGCGGTGCACGTGGGCATCCGTCACCTCGGCTGCCACGCCTTCCCCCCGAACCACTGCACCGCCTGGAACGCCGCGCGACGGCGCAACTTCGGTACACCCTGCTCGCGCATGATGCGTGCGAAGAGTCGATCGGCGTCGCGGCGCGTCCACGGCGTCGTGACGCTCTGCCATACTCCGTCGGACGACCGACGGGCGCGCGTCTCCACATGACCGCCGTTGCGGTAGAGCCAGTCGTGAAAGATCGATGCCAATCCCAGGTCGAAGGGCGAGATGAACCACCAGAGTGGACGCGGCACACTCGCGAAGTCGTGGATGAAGGCTTCGGGCACGATCACTTCGAGTGCGTCGTAGTTGCCGGCGTCATGGTACCACCGATAGGCGGCGTCCTCGGTGAGGACGAAGTATCGATGGTCATGCCGGAGCCGCATGGCGGGAGATCGGATCGCGCTGGCAGGCACGGGGACGCCGGGGTGGGGGTTGAGGTGCCGTCGGGCACACCGTTACGGTGCGACGTCCCGACACCCTTCCAGACTAGTGTGGTGTCTCCGAAGTTCTGCTGCTATTCGGCACCAGAGGCATCCGTCCTGACCGCGCCCCGTGCC
>JAVVEY010000184.1:0-3530 GCA_032250675.1 Longimicrobiales bacterium
ATGCGGCGGACCGCGAGATCGCGATCGGCGGGTGGGCGATCTGCGACGAGGCGCGGCACTGCTTCACCTTCCCGCGCGGCACCGTCGTGCCCCCCGGGCGGCACGCGGAAGTCTTCACTGGCACCGGGCGGGGGGGTGGCCTCACCTTCTACATGGGGAGCCGCTCGGCGGTCTGGAACAACGGCGGCGATGTGGCCACGCTTCGCGATGAAAGGGGGAGAATCGTTGCGCGATACGCCTGGTGAGTCCGGGGAGTCAGCCGAGGGGGGATCGCCCGCCGAGGGCGACACCTCCCCCGACGCCGAGATCTGGACCCTCGACCGCTTCGAGGGCGATCTGGGCGTGCTCATCTCCGACGACGGGCGCGTGCTCGAGGTCGCGCGCGCCGACCTTCCCGACGCGATCCGCCCCGGTAGCGTCGTCCTCATCCACGGCGGAGTCGACGCGGAGGCGCTCCCCCCGGGGGCGATCGAGATGAGCGAGGCGCTCACCGAACGCCGCCGGGCGGAGGCGCGCGAGATCCTCGACGAGCTCAAGCGCCGCGATCCGGGCGGCGATATCTCGATCGGGTAGTGCGGCCCGACGCGTCACTCGACCCTTCCCTGCAACCCCCACGACTCCGGAGGATGACATGCTGATCGGTGTCTTTTCGGACGCCCACGACCGCCTCGACAAGCTGGAGGCCGCGCTGGCTCTCTTCGACGAGCGCGGCGTGACGGTGGCGCTCTTCCTCGGCGACTTCTGCTCGCCGGTGCCGGCGCGGACGATCGGGTCGCGCTTCAGCGGCGAGGTGCACTGCGTCTTCGGAAATGGGGACGGCGACCGCTTCACCCTCCTGCGGATCGCGCGCGACGAATTTCCCAACCTGAAGCTCCACGGCGAGAGCGCCGAGCTCGAGTTCGACGGCGTGCGCGTGGCGCTGACGCACTACCCGCTCTACGGTCAGGCGCTGGCGCGCACCGGCGACTACGCCGCCGTCTTCTCGGGCCACACCCACGCGGTGCACGAGGAGCGCTTCGGCGACACCCTCTGGCTGAACCCGGGCGACATCATGGGGCTGAAGGGGGTGTCGACGTGCGCGATCTGGGACACCGCGTCGAATACCGCCGAGATCATCGAGCTCTGAAGGCCGACCCGCTCTCCTTGCGGTAGTCGGGCCCGGCCAGGAGGAGGTGCACGTCGCTGAGCGCGCGCTCGCGGAACCCCCCCTCGCAGTAGGCCAGGTAGTATCGCCAGCGCCGCCGGAACGCCTCGTCGAATCCCATCGCCCGGATTTCGCTCCAGGCGGCCTCGAAGCGCCGGCGCCAGTGCGCGAGCGTCAGCGCGTAGCTGTCGCCCAGATCGAAGAGTTCGAGGAGCCCGAGTTGGGTCACGCGCGCCATCGCGCCGGTGATCGCGCTGACCGAGGGGATGAAGCTGCCCGGAAAGATGTGGCGCTTGATGAAATCGACCTCGGCGAGCGCGGATCGGTAGCGGTAGTCCTCGATCGTGATCGCCTGGATCAGAGCCAGGCCGTCGGGCGCGAGGCGCGCGTCGATCACCCCCATGTAGGTGTCGAGCCAGTCGGCGCCGACCGCCTCGACCATCTCCACCGAGACGACCTTGTCGTAGAGTCCATCGAGCTCGCGGTAGTCGCGACAGAGCACCTCGATCCGGTCTTCGAGCCCGGCATCGCGCACCCGCGCGCGAGCGTACGCATCCTGCTCGGTCGAGATCGTCGTGGTCGTCACCCGGCACCCGGTCTCGCGCGCCATCTGGATCGCGAGCCCGCCCCACCCGGTGCCGATCTCGAGGAGGTGGTCGGCGGGACCGAGCTGCAGTCGCTCGGCGATGCGCCGGGCCTTGGCCTCCTGGGCCTCCTCGAGCGTCTCGTTTCCGCTTGCGAAGAGCGCCGAGGAGTAGTGCATCTCGCGGTCCAGCCAGCGGGCGAAGAAGTCGTTCCCCAGGTCGTAATGCGCGGCGATGTTGCGGCGGCTGCCGCCGAGGGTGTTGCGTGCGATCCGGTGCGCTCCCTTGAGGAGGCCCGCGTGGAGCCGGGCGCCCCCCCGGTCCATCCGGTCGAGAAGGCTGCGGTTGGCGGCGAGGATGGCGATGACCTCGACGAGATCGGGGGTGTCCCACACCCCATCGACGTAGGCTTCGCCGAAGCCGATGCTGCCGCGCGTGGCGAGGGTGTACCAGAACCCCGGGTCGTGGACCCGGATCTCGGCGTGGCGCGGTGCCCGCTCGCCCGCGGGCGAGGCGACGCACCACGCCCCGTCGTCATCACGGAGGGTGATCCGGCCGGTGACGAGGGCGCCGAGCCGGGCGAGTACGACGCGACGGCAGACCCGATCGAGGGCGCGCACGCTCTGGTCGGGCCGAGTCAATACGGGGCTGTCATGCGCGTACATCGTGGTCTCAGTTCCCATGCATCGGATCGATGCCTCAAGATGCGTGGGGGTGGGCGTCGGGTTCAAGTCTGGCGAGGCGGCGGAGCGAGGCGTGTCACCTCGGCGCGCGCTCCTCGCCGGGCAGAATGAGGTCGCCCAGGAAGAAGGCCGAGAGCTCGGCGCGTCCGGCCAGCCCGGCCTTGCGGTAGAGCGCCGCGGCGTGCTGGCGCACCGTCTGCGCGCTGCGGTCGGTCACTCGCGCGATCGCCTTGTGGCTGTGTCCCTTGAGGAGGAGGAGCGCGACCTCGCGTTCGGCGGGGGTGAGGTGCCATGTGGTGAACTGGGTGTCGATCGCGCGCCCGAGCCCCTCGAGCGCGTGTTCGGCGCTCCTGCGCCACGCGTCGCGCTCCCGTTCGCGCGCCTCGAGTGAGCGGCTGAGTTCGGTCACCGAGCGTGTACTCCGCCACCACCCGCGCCAGAGAACGATGGCGGTGGCGAGCGCGCCCCCGATCAGCGTCACCTCGAAGAGGACGTGCGGCGAGGTCCAGCTCTCGGGCTGGTCGAGCACGAGGTCGATCACCCCCGCGACGAGGATCACCGCCAGGACGGCGGCGAGGAGGAGGCGGAGACGGTCTTCGGTGTCCATGGACGTCACGTCGGTGAAATCCGGGTGGGGGCGCATCCTCTACAGATGTGAGGAATCGCGCGGTTCGAGGCGTCCGATACGGATGTACGATAGGCGCCTGCGGGGGGTGAAGCGAGATTCCGATCGACCGACCGAACCCACCCTGTCTGCGGAGGATGCCCCATGCTGCCCGATCCCCTTCACCCCGCTGTCGTGCACTTTCCGATCGTGCTCGCGGTCCTCCTCCCCCTCTTCGCCGCCGGCGCCTTCTGGGCGATCCGACGCGGGAGCCGCCGGTCGATCGCGTGGGCCGTGCCGCTCGCGATGACGCTCCTCCTCTCGGGCAGCGCGTGGTACGCGATCGAGACCGGCGAGGCCGAGGAGGACCGCGTGGAGGAGGTCGTGGGCGACGACCCGATCCACGAGCACGAAGAGGCCGCGGAGCGCTTTCAGCTCCTGGCCGGGTTCGTCACGCTCTTCGCGCTCGGGGGGCTCGCCGCGGGGCGCGCGGGTGAGGTCGCCCGCGCCGCCAC
>JAVVEY010000049.1:0-20665 GCA_032250675.1 Longimicrobiales bacterium
AGTGCCGCTGTGCCAGGCTCACCCGCGCCCGCCCGGGCCGCGGGGCTTCGGGGGTCGAGTCAGTGCCGCTGTGCCAGGCTCACCCGCGCCCGCCCGGGCCGCGGGGCTCGGGACGGGCCACACCGCATCCGGGGAGCGGCTCACCCGCGCGCCCCGCGCAGGCGTCGCAGCCCTCGCGTGAGCGGCGCGCCGAGCCAGCTCCTCAGCCAGCTCCGCCGAAGCGCGGGGTCGGCGAGGACGCCCCGCAGCGATCCCCCGGCCGCCTCCCGCGCGATCGCCCGGGCGCGCGCCATCTCGCCCGCGCCGTAGCACGTCGCCGCGAGGTTGCGGAGCATCGCGCGGCGCGCGCGGTCCTCGGCGCGTTCGATCGCGTCGACCCGGGCGGCCACCTCGGCGCGGTGCCGCCCGAAGAGGCGCGCTCGCGTGCCCCGCATCGCGCGCTCCATCATGGCCGCGTCGAGCATCGTGTTCGCGCCGTGCGTGCGCTTCTCCACCGTCACCGCGGCCGCGCGCACTCCGTCGCCGCGCGCGAGCAGCCGCGCGGTCAGGAGCCAGTCCTCCGACCCCATCAGCTCGCGCTCCTCGACGAAACCGCCGATCTCGCGCACCGCGCGCGCGCGCACCCCGAAGGGGAGGAGGACGGCGTGGTCGCCGGCGAGGAAGGCGTCGAGGGTGATCGGTCCCGGCGGGGTCCGCTCGATCGGCGCGAGCGGGCGGAAGTCCCGATCGACCTCGACGCCCCCCGTCGCCCAGAGCGCCGCGTCGGGTCGGGTCCGCGCGAGTTCGAGCACCGTCTCGACGTGCGTGGGGCGGAGGCGGTCGTCGGCGTCGAGGAAGATCAGGATCTCGGCGTCGGCGCGGGCCGCCCCGGTGTTGCGGGCGGCGCCGCGTTCGGCGTTCGGCTGGGTCAGGAGGACGATCGCCTGGCCGTAGCGTTCGCGGAGCAGCGGCACGGTGTCGTCGGTCGACCCGTCGTCGACCACGATCACCTGCGGCCGCACCGTCTGCGCGAGGCACCCCTCGATCGCGTCGGGGACGAGCCCGGCGGCGTTCCACGTCGCGATGACGACCGAGACCGGTGGGGTCCCGCCCGCCGCCGCGCCGGTCATGCGCGTCCCTTCCGCAGCCACGCGTCGAGGATGAGGAGCGCCCAGACCTGGTGCTCGCGGTCGATCCCTCGCTCCAGATGGTCCTCCACCACGCGCGCCACGCGCGTGGGATCGAGCCAGGCGGAGAGCGGCCCGGTGGGGTCCTTGAGCCGTTCGTTCACGAAGCCGCGCCACGGTCCGCGCAGCCACCCGGGGAGCGGCACCCCGAAGCCGCGCTTGGGGCGCATGAGGATCTCGGGAGGCACGAGGTCGCTCACCGCCTCCTTGAGCACCGCCTTGAGGGCGCCGCCCCGCCGCTGGATCCCCGGGGGGAGTGTCGCGCAGTACTCCACCAGCGCGGTGTCGAGGAAGGGCGAGCGGAGCTCGAGGCTGTTGGCCATGCTCGCCCGATCCGCCTTCACGAGGAGATCCTCGGGGAGGTAGGTCTCGAAGGTGGTGCGCACCGCGCGCACGAGCGGCGCCGCCGCCGGATCGATGCACCACGCCGCGCGGAAGGCGTCGAGATACCCCCCCTCGCGCACGCGCGGCCGCACATCGTCGCGCAGGAGGCCCGCGCCGCGGGCTCCGAAGACGCCGGTCCACTCGGCGAGGCGCTCGGCGGCGGGGAAGGCCGCGCCCCGGAGGAGGCGTTCGGCTCGACGCGCGGGGCTCCGGAAGTCCGCGCCCGGGAGGTAGGCGGCGAGCGCCGAAGCGGCGCGCGCGAGCCCCGCGGGGATCGGCTCGGTCGATCCCACCGCGTGCATCCGCCAGTACCCTGCGAAGATCTCGTCCCCGCCGTCCCCGGTGAGCGCGACGGTGACCGACTCGCCGGCCACACCCGAGACGATCCGCAGGGGGAGCGCGGAGGCGTCGGCAAAGGGGAGGTCGTAGCACCGGGCGAGCTCATCGACCACCTCCGGCGCGGGCGCCGTAACCACGCGGTGCGTGTGGCGCGTGCCGAGGTGCGCGGCCGCCCGGCGGGCCCACGCCCCCTCGTCGTAGACGGGGTCGTCGAAGCCGATCGAGAAGGTGTGGATCGGGGCCTCCGAGCCGCGCTGCAGGAGCGCCGTGACGGCGGTGGAATCGACCCCCCCGCTCAGGAGCGCGCCGAGCGGGACGTCGCAGACGCGGCGCCGCTCGACCGCCGCCTCGAGGAGCGCGCGGACCCGCCGCGCGGCCGCGGTGGGCGAGGTCGGGCGCGGATGCGGATCGAAGCGCCACCACCGCCGCGGCGCCCCCACACCATCCGGGGTGCAGACGAGGAGGTGCGCGGGGGGAAGCACCGACACGTCCCGCCACATCGTGTGGGGCGCGGGCACGTAGCCCAGCGCGAGGTAGGAGGCCATCGCATCGGGATCGATATCGAGCGGCACCCCGAGCGCCTCGAAGGCCCCCGCCTCGGAGGCGAAGAGGAGCCCGCGCCCCGACCGGAGGAGGTGCAGCGGCTTCTGGCCCGCGCGATCGCGGGCGAGGGTGAGCCGTCGCCGCCGCTCGTCCCAGATGGCGAAGGCGAACATCCCCTCGAGGCGGGGCAGCACCGCCTCCCCCCACTCGGCCCACCCCTGGAGGAGGACCTCGGTGTCGCTCCGCGTCCGGAAGGCGCGTCCGCGCGCCTCGAGTTCGCGCCGCAACTCGCGGAAGTTGTAGATCTCACCATTGAAGACGATGGTGTACACGCCATCAGCGGTCGCCATCGGCTGGTCGCCCGACTCGAGGTCGATCACCGCCAGGCGGGTGTGGCCAAGCGCGCACGCCGCCTCCTCGCTCTGCCAGGTGGTCAGCGCGTCGGGCCCGCGGTGCGCGAGCTTGAGCGTCATCGCGCGGACGCGCTGCTCCGAGGCCGCTTCACCCCTCGGGGCGAGGATTCCGGCGATCCCGCACATCGCTCAGCGCCCCGGTGCGCGGCGGAAGAGTGCCGCCTTTGCCTCGGCGATCTTCCGGTTCCGTTCGTATCGGCGCCGCATCCGCTCGCGCCACCACCCCACGAGCCCCTGGGCCACGAAGACGAAGAAGAGCGGGAGGAACTGCGATCGATGCCGGTAGGCGGTACCGAACGAGCCTTCGACGAGTGCGTAGCTCGAGACGGTGATCGCGAGCACCCCGACGATCAGGAGGGCGTCGGCGTGCTCCGACCGGATCGTGTCGCGCAGTCCCATGACCGCGAAGGGGAAGAGGGCGTACCAGAAGAGCGTCTCGGGGAGGGTGGCGGCCTGCAGGAGACTCGTGATCGCCCAGGGGAAGGGGGCGAAGAGGAAGAAGATGAGTCCGAGCGGGAGGTAGGTGAGCGCGCCGCCGAGCGTCGAGGTGTCGATCTCGGTGGTGATCGCCGACCCGGCGAGCCCTCCCCCGAAGTCCTGCTGGAGCTGCGCGCGGAGCGTCGTGGCCGACGCGAAGGGATCCTCGATCACCTCGGGTGTGAGGACCTCGAAGCGTTCGAGGAGAAAGAAGACGACGAGCGAGAGGACGGTGCCCATCACCAGCGTCGAGACGAGGCGCCCGGGGCGCACCCCCAGAGCGTAGCCGAGCCCGAGCCCGGCGACCATGAGGACCCCCATGTAGTCGCGCAGGGTCGAGAGGGCGAGCGCGACGAGCACGAAGAGGATCAGGTTGGGGAGGTGGACCCTCCGATACGACCGCAGCGCGATCAGCATCAGCGTGGCGACGAGGAAGGTGGCGAGCGCGTCGCGGATATTGAGGACCGACCAGAGGACGAGCGAGGGGAAGATCGCCACGAGGACCGCCGCCGTACGCCCGACCTTCTCGCCGAAGCACTGCCGCCCGATCGCCCACGCCACGAGTGCGGTCCACCCCCCGGCGAAGATATTGAGCACGACGGGGCCGAAGCTGTTCTCGCCGAGCGTCAGGGTGAAGAAGCCGTTGATCCACTCGTACCCCGCCTGCAACCGTTCGGCGAAGCGCGACTCCCCGCCGAGGCGGAGGAACTCGGCGACCTCCCGACCCCGCACGTGATAGGTGTAGGCGTCCGACGCGAAGAAGGCGGGATCGAGCGGACCGTAGACGAGGAGCGCGGCGCCCGCGCGGAGCGCGAGGGCGAGGAGCGCGACCCGCCAGAGGAAGCGACGATCCGAAGGCGCGCGCGCCCTCCCGATCATGAGCGCGGTCACGCCCAGGAAGAGGAAGGCCTCGAGCGAGATCGGGATGAAGAGGGTCGGCGAGTCGACGAGGCCGATCGCCGCGATGACGCCCGCGATCCCGATCATCACGCCCGCGACGATCAGCGGTCCCTGTCGTCCCATCAGGCCACCCCTTCGGGGGTCGACACGGACCGCGCGGGGCGCTTCACGGATCGAGGCGAGTGGGTCATGACCGGGAACCTAACGATCCGACCCCCGCGGCGCCGAGGCGTCGCGGGGGTCGGGTCGATCGGGAGGGATCTCGCGTCGGGTCATCCCCGGTCGATCACACCTCGACGCCGACCGGTGGTGCCTTGCGGATCTTGCCCGCCGAGATGCACGAGGTGCACACCCGGACCCGCCGACGCTCGCCGTCGGCGGTCACCGTCCGCACCGACTGGAGGTTCGGGAGCCAGCGACGCTTGCTCTTGTTGTTGGCGTGGCTGCGGGTGTTCCCCGTCGAGGGGTGCTTGCCGCAGATGTAGCAGACTCGTGCCATCGTTCTTCGTCCTTGTATGAATCGTCGACCTGAAGTCGGGTTCGGTGCTACTCGGCTCCGCCGGCGCCACTCGCGCTTCCTTCGCCTCCGGCGCCACCCGCCTCGGGGACGATCCGTCGCACGACCAGATATTCGGTCGCGAAATCGGCGAGGAGTTCATTCGCCGGCGTCACCGTGCCCTCTTCGAGCCAGACCTCGAGGATGCTGTCGGTGCGGCCCTCGAGGGTCCCGAGGAGGGTGAAGCGTCCGCTCGGGATCCCCTGCCCTGCCGCGACGAGGTCGGGGCCGAGCACCGCCACGAAGGGCTGCTGGGACTGTACGAGGAAGGCGTTCTCTCCGAGTTCCTGTCCCACCGCGGCGTTCGGAATCCGCACGAGCTGGCCGTAGAAGGGAGGGCCGTTGAGGCTCAGCGAGTCGACATTGAGCGTGACGGCGGAGAGCTCTTCCTCCTCCTCTTCCGAAGGCTCCTCGACCACCGGCGGAGGCGTCGGTTCCGCATTCGTCGCAAGCCAGTAGAGAAACCCTCCGAGCATCACGAGTGCGCCCAGCATGAGGGGGATTCCGAGGTTTGCTGCTCCGCGGCGGTCGGGCATGGCGTCGTACGTCCTGTGGTTGAGGCGGGGAGGGTCGGGGTTCAAACCTGCAACCTACTGCACGAGTTCGATGAGCGACATCTCGGCGGCGTCACCCTTGCGGGTGCCGATCTTGAGAATCCGGGTGTAGCCTCCCGGCCGCGCCTCGAAGCGAGGACCGATCTCGTCGAAGAGCTTTCCGACCACCTCGCGGTCGCGCATCCGCGCCGTCGCGAGCCGGCGGGCGTGCAGATCCCCCCGCTTGGCGAGGGTGATCAGCCGTTCGGCGTAGGGACGCAGCTCCTTCGCCTTGGCGGTCGTGGTCTCGATCCGCTCATGCAGGAAGAGCGATGTCGCCATATTGCGGAGCATCGCGCTCCGGTGACTGGGCGTGCGGTTGAGCTTTCTGCCGTTCTTGCGATGGCGCATGGTTCCGTCTCACCTGTGGGCGGAGGCGACGCTACTGAGCGTCCGCCGTTTCCTCGGACTCGTCCTTGCGGACGAGATAGCTTCGACCGTCGTCGGCTTCCTCCACGAGGAGGCCGAAGACGAGGCTTTGGTTGTCGAGAAACTCCTGGATCTCCTGGAGCGACTTCTTTCCGAAGTTGTCGATCGCGAGCATCTCGGCCCGCGTCCGGCTCACCAGATCGCCCACGGTCAGGATATTCTCCTTCTGCAGCGAGTTGCGCGCACGCACGCTGAGCTCGGCCACATGGTCGATGTCCCGCTCGAAGAGATCCTGGAGCCGCTGGGTGTAGGCGATCGCCCCTTCGGGTGCATCCTCGGGGAGTGCTTCCTCGCCGAAGTGCAGGAGGTATTCGAGATGCCGCCGCACGAGAGCCGAGGCGTAGCGCACCGCCGACTCGGGATCGACCGAACCATCGGTCTCGACCTGGAGCGTCAGCCGATCGAAGTCGGTGCGCTGTCCGACACGCGTCTCCTCGACGGTGAAGTTCGCGCGGCGCACCGGGTTGTAGATCGAATCGATCCGAACCAGGTCCACCGGAGCCTTCTCGGGGAGCGCGTGGGCGTCGGCGAGGACGAAGCCCCGCCCCTTGTTCACCCGCAACTCGACGTGCAGATCCCGCTCTTCCTCGAGGGTGAGGATCGGGTGCTCGGGATCGAGCACCGCCACCCCGGAAGGCGGCGAAGCGAGACCGGCCGTCACCACCCCCGGACCGGTGGCGGTGAACTCGATCGTCGCCTCGTCGACGTCATCGTCGAGGACGACCACGAGCGACTTGAGGTTCTGGATGATCTGGTGGACATCTTCGACCACCCCGGGCACCGTCTGGTGCTCGTGCAGCGCCCCGTCGATCCGGAACGCCCATACGGCGGACCCCCGAAGCTGCGAGAGGAGGACACGACGGACCGAATTGCCGAGGGTGTGACCAAAGCCGCGCTCGAGCGGCTCCACCACGAAGCGTGCGGACGTCCCGTCTTCCGTGATATCCACCGCTTCGACGCGCTGCGGAAGTACCAGACCTTCCAGATCGATATCCAATGTTCCTCCTGCGGGTCACACTTGAATGCATCGCGTACGCCTTCCCGCCGGCACCGGCGGGAAGGCGCCGCGTATTACTTGGAGTACAACTCGACGATGAGCTGTTCCTGCACGGCGAGCGGGATGTCCGCCCGGGTCGGCCTGCGCACGATCCGTCCGATCCGCTTGCCCTCGTCCAGGGTGAGCCACTCGGCCAGCGTGGGACGCGTACGCGCCTCGAGAGCGGCCTGCACCGGCAGGAGGTCGCGCGATTCGGACTTGATCGCGATCTCGTCACCCGGCTTCACGATGAAGCTCGGCACGTCGACGATCCGGCCGTTGACCTCGACATGCCGATGACGCACGGTCTGCCGAGCCTGATTGCGCGACGCGGCGAGTCCCATCCGGAAGAGCACACTGTCGAGACGGGTCTCGAGGAGCACCAGGAGGTTCTCGCCCGTGACCCCCGACTGCGTGCTCGCCTTCTCGAAGAGCGCGCGGAACTGCTTCTCGTGCAGGCCGTACATCCGCTTCACCTTCTGCTTCTCACGAAGCTGGGTGGCGTAGTCGGACTGCTTGCGACGACGTGCCTGCGCCGGCCCGTGCTGTCCCGGGGGATAGCTGCGGCGGTCGACAGGGCACTTCTCGGTATAGCACTTCTGCCCCTTGAGGAAGAGCTTGTGCCCTTCGCGGCGGCAGAGCTTGCAGACGGGTCCGGTGTAACGTGCCATGATTCGGAATCCTCTTAGACGCGGCGCTTCTTGGGCGGGCGACAACCATTGTGTGGGAGCGGCGTCACATCCTGGATCGAGGTGATCACGAGCCCCGAGGAGGCGAGCGCCTGGATCGCGGACTCGCGCCCCGATCCGGGACCCTGGACCCGGACATTGACGCGGCGCATCCCCATCGCGTGCGCGTCCTTCCCGGCCAACTCACCCGCGAGGGTCGCGGCAAAGGGGGTGGACTTCTTCGAGCCCTTGAATCCCGCCTTGCCGGCACTCGCCCACGCGACGGTATCGCCACGGGTGTCGGTGATCGTCACGATCGTGTTGTTGAAGGTGGCGCGCACATGGACGATGCCCTCGGCCTCGACCACCTTCCTGGTGCGCTTCGAGCGCGTCTTCGTTGATCCGGTTGCCACGTTTGCCTGAACCCTCTTGTCGGTAACTCGAACTCGCCCCGCGCTACTTCCGCGGCGGCTTCTTCTTGCCGGTGATCGCGCGACGCTTCCCCTTGCGGGTGCGTGCATTCGTCGAGGTGCGCTGTCCGCGCACCGGCAGACCCCGGCGATGCCGGAGTCCGCGGTAACACCCGATATCCATGAGCCGCTTGACATTCATGGAGACCTCGGAGCGGAGCGCACCTTCGACCTTGTAGCTCCCCTCGATCTCGCGGCGCAGCCGGCTGACTTCCTCGTCACCCAGTTCGTGCGTGCGCAATTCGGCGGGGATTCCCGTGGCCTCCAGGATCGCCTTCGCCCGCGAGTCCCCGATGCCATAGATATAGGTCAGTGCGACTTCGATCCGCTTGCCTCGCGGAAGGTCGACTCCAGCAATACGTGCCATGCGTTATCCCTGACGCTGCTTGTGCTTCGGATTGCGGCTGCAGATGATCCTGACCACACCTCGGCGGCGGATCACCTTGCAGTGCTCGCAAATCGTCTTGACGCTGCTTCTAACCTTCATGGTCCGCTCCAGGTGCGTTTCTGGCAGAGCTAATGAATGTAATCACGCCGTCATGACCCGTAAACCCGGTCCCGGGCGATGTCCTCGATCCCGGTGAGCACCCGGGGTCCGTCTCCGGTGATGGCGACGGTGTGTTCGAAGTGCGCCGAGCGCGATCCGTCCGCGGTGACCACCGTCCAGCGATCCTCGAGCGTGCGAATCCGTTCCTCGCCGAGCGAGAGCATCGGCTCGATCGCCAGGACCATCCCGGCGCGGAGTGCCGGGCCCTGGCCGGGGCGACCCACATTCGGCACCTGGGGGTCCTCGTGCACCTCGCGACCAATCCCGTGGCCGACGAGGTCACGGACGATCCCGATCCCCTGCCCCTCGACCGCGGCCATGACGGCTGCCCCGAGGTCACCCACATGGTTGCCCACCACGGCGGCGTCGACCGCCGCGTCGAGCGCATCGCGCGTGGCGGCGAGGAGCCGCGCCGAGGACGGATCGATCTCCCCCACCGGAAAGGTGAAGGCCGAGTCCGAGCACCACCCGTTGAGGCGCACCCCGACATCGACCGTCACGATATCGCCCGCCTCGAGCACGACGGAGTCACGGGGGATCCCGTGCACGACCTCCTCGTTGCGCGAGATGCACGCCGCGCCCGGGAAGCCGTAAAGCCCCTGGAAGGCCGGGACGGCGCCGTCGTGGTCGCGCACGAAGCGCTCGACCTCCTCATCGATCCGTTGCGTGGTCACTCCGGGAGCGATGAGCGTGCGGAGGTGCTCGAAGAGACGCGCGATGATCGCGCCTCCCTCGGCGATCGCGTCGATCTCGGCCTCGGTGCGCAGGTGAATCACGGCGACCCCATCGCGGCGCGTATCGCGAGCTGGACATCCTCGACTCCCTGATCTCCGTCGATCCGGATCACCGGGGTCATCGGCGAGCGCTCGTAGTGCGCAACCAGCGGTTCGGTCTGGGCGCGGTAGACCTCGAGACGATTGCGGACCGTCTCGGGCGCGTCGTCGGCGCGGTGCACGAGCTCGGCCCCGCAGAGGTCGCACCGCCCGTCCACCGAGGGGGGCGAGGTGTAGGCGTTGTAGATCGACCCGTCCTCCGGGCAGCTCCGCCGCCCCGAGATGCGCCGTACGAGGACGTCGTCGGAAGCCGTCAGCACCACGACACGATCCACCTGCAGCCCGAGGTCGAGGAGGGCTCGGTCGAGCGCCTCGGCCTGCGGAAGGGTGCGCGGGAAGCCGTCGAAGACGACGCGCGCGTCCGTCCCGAGCTCGGCGAGTCGCTCCCGGACCATCTCGACGATGATCTCGTCGGGGACGAGCTCGCCTCGCGTCATGAACGCCTCGGCCTGCTGCCCGAGTGGGGTGCCGTTGCGGCGTGCCTCGCGAAGGAGGTCGCCCGTGGAGAGGTGCTCGAGTCCGAAGGCCTCACAGAGGAGCTTGCCCTGCGTCCCCTTTCCGACTCCGGGCGGTCCGAGAAGGATGACGATCATCGGACGGGTGCCCGCGGCTCCACGATCAACCCGCTCATCACATGTACCGCTGACGGCCCCGCATCTTCACGCGACCCTTCTTCATGAATCCGTCGTAGTGCCGGACCTGGAGCATCTGCTGGATCTTCTGGACGGTGTCAAGCCCGACACCGACGACGATCAGGAGGCTCGTGCCTCCGAAGATGAAGGTCGTGATCCCGAAGATGTCGAAGATCCAGAAGGGGACGAGCGCGATCACGGCGAGGTAGGCCGACCCCCAGAATGTGATCCGCGTCAGCACCCGATCGATGTACTCGGCGGTCCGGGCGCCCGGCTTCACGCCGGGCACGAAGGCGCCCTGCTTCTTCAGATTCTCCGCGAGATCGACGGGGTTGAAGATGATCGCGGTGTAGAAGTAGGTGAAGAAGAAGATGAGGACGGCGTAGGTGGTGTAGTAGACCCAGTTGTTCGGCTGGAAGATGTCCGCGAGCGACTGCAGGAGGGGGATCGAGCTGAAGGTCGCCAGGGTGCCGGGCACGATGATGAACGACTGCGCGAAGATGATCGGCATCACCCCGGCCGAGTTCACGCGCAGCGGCACGAAGCTCTTCTGACCCTCCCGGACGCGCCCGCGCCCGACCACCTTGCGCGGAATCTGTACCGGGATCTTGCGCGCGGCCATCGTCATCAGGACCACCGCCGCGGTGACCCCGACGAAGGTGAGCGCGAGCGCGATCAGGGCGAAGGCGCTGATCTGGTCGAGGGTGAAGGCCTCCCAGGTGTTGAACATCTCGACGGGGAGCCCCTGGATGATGCTGAAGAAGATCAGCAGGCTCATCCCGTTGCCCACGCCGTGCTCGGTGATCTGCTCACCGAGCCACATCACGAAGACCGCACCCACCGTGAGCGCGGTGACCGTCGTGAAGATGAATCCGAAGCCGGGGGTACGCACCCCGGACCCGAGATTCTGGAGGAAGATCGCGTAGCCGTACGCCTGCAGCATCGCGAGGAGGATCGTGGTATAGCGCGTCCACTGGGTGAGCTTCTTCCTCCCGTCCTCCCCCTCCTTCTGCATCTTCTCGATCGTCGGTACGACGGCGGCGAGAAGCTGGAACATGATCGAGGCCGAGATATACGGCATGATTCCGAGCGCGAAGATCGTCGCGCGCGAGAGACCGCCCCCGGTGAACATGTCGTAGACACCGAAGAGGGTGTTGTCGAGCGCCCCGAAGTCGGCCTGAAGCTGATTGACGTCGAGCCCCGGAACGGTGATGTGCGCACCGATCCGGTATACGAGAAGGATGAAGACCGCAAAGGTCAGCTTCTCGCGGATCTCCGGCGTACGCCAGAGCTTCAGAATCGGGTTGTTTTCCATACCCTCAGGCCTGCTCGTCTGCCTCGATGCTCGCGTCCGACTCGACCGTCTCGTCGGTCGGAGTCGCTTCGACTGCCTCGTCCGGCTCCGCGGCGGCGGCCGGGGTCCCACCGCGACCCACCACCGTCACCGTTCCGCCCGCGGCCTCGATCCGGGACCTCGCGCCGGCGCTGAACGCCTGCGCCGTGCAGTCGAGCGCGGACCCGATCTCGCCGGTGCCGAGGATCTTGACCGGCCGACGCGTCGAACGGATCAGCCCCGCGGCGGCGAGCGTCTCGGGCGTGACCTCTCCCTCGAAACCCTCGAGCTGGAAGAGGTTCACCACCTGATACTCGACGCGGTTGCGATTGGTGAAGCCGCGCTTGGGGATCCGGCGCTGGAGCGGCATCTGTCCGCCCTCGAACCCCGCCGGGATACTCCCGCCGCTGCGAGCCTTCTGTCCCTTCTCGCCACGCCCGGAGGTCTTGCCGGTCCCCGAGCCGGGGCCTCGGCCCACGCGCTTGCGGTCGCGGTGTGAGCCCGGTGCGGGCTTCAGGTCGTGTAGTTCAGCCATCGGTCTGCTCCTCATCCTCGATCTCGGTCACCGAGACGAGGTGTTCGACCCTGCGGATCATCCCCCGGATCGCGGGCGAGTCCTGGTGGATCACACTCTGCTGGTGACGCTTGATGCCCAGTGCCTCGAGCGTCCGTCGCTGTACACTCTGCCGGCCGATTCCGCTCCGGACCTGCCGGATCTCGAGCTTCGTCGTGCGGTCAGCCACGGCGGCCTCCCGCGCCGAGCGCCTCGACGGAGATCCCGCGCTCGCGTGCCACCTGCTCGGCGGTCACGAGGTGGGTCAGCGCGTGCATCGTGGCGCGCACGACATTGATCGGGTTGTTGGAACCGAGGCTCTTGGTGAGCACATCGGTGACGCCCGCGGCCTCGAGCACGGCACGCACCGGTCCTCCGGCGATCACGCCGGTACCGGGAGCGGCGGGGCGCAGGAGCACACGGCCCGCTCCCCACTCGCCGACGATGTCGTGCGGGATCGTGCCGTTCCGGATCGGGACCTCGACCATCTCGCGGCCGGCCTTCTCGATCGCCTTGCGGATCGCCTCGGCCACCTCGTTCGCCTTGGCGAAGCCGATCCCGATGCGTCCCTTCTGGTCGCCGACCGAGACGAGCGCCGAGAAGGAGAAGTTGCGTCCTCCCTTCACGACCTTCGCCACGCGGTTGATGTGGATCACATTCTCGGTGAGGTCGGTGCGTCGCTCGGGCCGCTGGCCGTCGCGTCGTCCCCCGCGACCTCCGCGGCCATCACGGCCACGTCCCCGGTCGTTTCCGCCGGTATTCCTGTCGCTTTCACTCATCAGAACTCCAGACCTCCCTCACGTGCTCCATCGGCGAATGCCTTCACACGCCCATGGTATTTGTATCCTCCGCGGTCGAAGACGACGGAGGCGATCCCCGCCTCCTTCGCCCGTTCGGCCAGCATCTTCCCCGCCGCAAATGCGCGGGCCTGCCTCGGGCTCTCCTTCTCCTCCTCAGCGGCTTCGATCTGTCGCAGATCGACGCTGAGGGTGGAGAGACCGACGATCGTCCGACCCTCGTGATCGTCGACGAGCTGTCCCTCGACATTCCGCAGCGAACGGTACACGACGAGGCGCGGACGCTCCGCGGTCCCGAACACCCGCTTCCGGATGCGCTGGTGGCGGCGCGCGCGCGCCGCCTGTCGCGACTTGAGCTTCTTCTTTCGCATATGATCAGGCTCCCGCCGTCTTGCCGGCCTTTCGCCGGACCTGTTCACCCTTGTACCGGATCCCCTTCCCCTTGTAGGGCTCCGGAGGACGGTATCCGCGGATCACCGCGGCCGCCTGTCCCACCGCCTGCTTGTCGGCGCCCTCCACCACGATCGTCGTCTGATCGGGTGTCTGGATCGTGATCCCCTCCGGCGGCTCGAAGTCGATCGGGTGCGAGAATCCGAGCTGGAGGTTGAGCGTCTTCCCCCTCATGTCGGCCCGGTACCCGACACCCTGGATCTCGAGCGTCTTCCGGAATCCCTGCGCACACCCCTCGACCATATTGGCGACGAGTGAGCGGGTCAGTCCGTGGAGCGCCCGATGCCGCTGGGCGTCCGAGGGACGCTCGACCACGATCTGACTTCCGTCGACCGTGACCTTCATCTCGTTGTGCAGATCGAGTTCGAGCTCGCCCCGGGGACCCTTCACCCGCAGGTGAGACCCATCGAGGTCGACGTCGACGCCCTTGGGCACCTCGACCGGCAGCTTTCCGATGCGTGACATTGGTCGCTCCCTACCAGACGAGTGCCATGAGCTCACCGCCGACGCCTTCCTGGCGTGCGACGCGATCGGTCATGAGACCCTTCGAGGTGGAAATGATCGCCATGCCCAGGCCGTTGCGGACGGTCGGAACCTCGTCGGACCTGACGTACGACCGGCGTCCCGGCTTGGACACGCGCTTGAGGTGCCGGATGATCGGCTTGCCCTCGTGGTATTTGAGGTAGATGCGCAGCACACCGTGCCCACCGTCGTCGAGGACCTTGAAGTCGAAGACGTAGTGGTTCTCCGCGAGGAGCCGCGCGATCTCGATCTTGAGCTTTGACACGGGCATGTCCACCCACTTGTGGCCCGCCTGTCCGGCGTTCCGAATGCGAGTGAGCAAGTCCGAAATGGGATCCGTCATCATGGGAGTTCTCGCCTTACCAGCTGGACTTGCGCACGCCGGGGATCTCACCCCGGAGCGCCATCTCGCGGAAGCAGACCCTGCAGAGGCCGAACTTCCGGATGAATGCGCGCGGACGACCGCACCGCTGACAGCGGTTTCGGTGCCGCACCTCGTACTTCTGCTTTCCGTTGTTTCGCTCGATCAGAGCTTTCCTGGCCATCGTCTCGTATCCTTGCTGCCGAAGGTCGCGTCGTCTCGTCGGGGCCGCCTCAGGCGGCCGCTCCGATCGTGACCGGCTCCTCGCCGCGGAAGGGGAACCCCATAAGCCGGAGGAGCGCGAGCCCCTCGTCATCGCGGGGAGTGGTCGTGATCACGCTGATATCCATCCCGTGGATCTGGTTGACCTTGTCGTACTCGATCTCGGGGAAGATGATCTGTTCCCTGACGCCGAGCGTGTAGTTGCCACGCCCGTCGAAGGATCGGGTCGGGAGGCCGCGGAAGTCGCGCACGCGCGGCACCGCCACACTCACCAGGCGGTCGAGGAACTCATACATCCGCGTCGAGCGGAGGGTGACGCGCGCGCCCACGGGCATCCCCTCACGGAGGTTGAAGTTCGAGATCGACTTGCGCGCCCGGGTCACGAGGGGCTTCTGGCCCGTGATCAGGCCGATCTCCTCGAGCACGGAGTCCAGAAACTTCTGGTTCCGGCTCGCCTCGCCGACACCGACATTGATCACCACCTTCTCGATCCTCGGCACCTGCATGGGGTTCGTGAACCCGAACTGTTCGGCCATGTGCGGCTGAACATATTCGCGGTAGTGCTCAAGCAGTCTGGGGCTCTTCTTGCTCATCGTTTCTCGGTCGCGCGCGGGGCGCTTCTGGGTTTCAGTCATCTTCAGGGCTTCGGAACCGGATTGCCCGACTTCACGGCGATCCTCTCCTTGACGCCCCCTGCTTCCACACGCATCCGAACGCGGCTGGCTTCTCCCGAAGCGGGATCGATCAGCATCACATTCGAGATGTGGATCGGCGCCTCGAAGGAGATGATCCCTCCGTCGGGTTCGTCCTGTGTGGGTCGGGTGTGCCGCTTGCGGATGTTCACGCCGTCGACCACCACGCGGTTCTCATCGCGCAGCACCCGGGCGACGGTTCCTTCCTTGTCGCGTTCATTGCCCCGGATCACGCGGACCCGGTCACCCTTCACGATCTTCTGGCTCGCCATCGTTTCAAAGCACCTCGGGCGCGAGCGACACGATCTTCATATAGCGCTTCTCTCGAAGCTCCCGGCCCACCGGGCCGAAGATACGCGTGCCGCGGGGTTCGCCCTGCGGGTTGATGATCACCGCGGCGTTGTCGTCGAAACGAATGTACGTTCCGTCGCGACGCCGCATCTCCTTGCTCGTACGAACGACCACCGCCTTGACCACATCGCCCTTCTTGACGGGCGCGTTGGGGATGGCGTCCTTCACCGTCGCCGTGATCACGTCGCCGACGCGCGCGTACCGGCGGCGCGAGCCTCCGAGCACGCGGATGCAGAGGACCTTCCTGGCCCCCGTATTGTCCGCGACGTGCAGTACCGATTCCTGCTGAATCATCTCTCGATCTCCGTCAGGCCGGGCGTTCGATGAGCTCGACCACGCGCCAGCGCTTCGTCTTCGACAGGGGGCGGCTCTCGACGATCCGCACCACATCCCCCACCCGATACTCATCGTTCTCGTCGTGCGCGTGGTACTTCTTCGACCGCGTCTGCTGCTTTCCGTACAACGGGTGCGGGAAGCGACGCTCCACGAGCACCGTCACGGTGCGTTGCTGCTTGTCGCTGACCACCACGCCCTGCCGCATCTTGCGGGAGGCGCGTTCGGGGGTCTGGACGTCGTTGGTCTCTTCAGCCATGGCGCTTGTCAGCTATCCGTGGACGCGAGCTCGCGCTCGCGCAGAATGGTCAGGATGCGCGCGATGTCACGCCGGATCCCCGAGACGATCTTCGGGTTCTCGAGCTGCATCGTCGCACTCGCGAAACGGAGCTTGAACTGCTCCTCGCGGAGCTCACCCAGACGCGCGGTGAGCTCGGTCTCGTCGAGTTCGCGAATATCTTCGGCCTTCATCATCAGCTCCTTCAGCTTCCGATCTGGTTCTCACGAACCAGAAATCGGGTCTTGATCGGCAGCTTGGCGGAGGCGAGCTCCATCGCTCGCTGCGCCACATCTTCCGGCACGCCCTCGAGCTCGAACATCACGCGGCCGGGCTTCACGACGGCGACCCACTGCTCCGGGTTGCCCTTCCCCTTCCCCATGCGGGTCTCGGCGGGCTTCTTGGTGATCGGCTTGTCGGGGAAGATCCGGATCCAGACCTTGCCGCCTCTCTTGATGTGCCGCGTCATCGCCACACGGGCGGACTCGATCTGACGGTTCGTGATCCACGACGCCTCGAGCGCCTGGAGCCCGAACTCGCCGAAGGAGACCCGATTTCCGCGATGGGCCTTGCCGCGCATCTTCCCCTTGTGGGTCTTGCGGTGCTTGACTCGCTTGGGCGAAAGCATCGTTCAGTCCTCGTCTCTCAAGATCCGGTCGAGTAGGTGCGACCGCGACGGTCGTCCACCACCTCGCCCTTGAAAATCCAGCACTTCACGCCGATCGCTCCGAACGTCGTGAAGGCCTCCACATTCGCGTAGTCGATATCGGCCCGGAGGGTGTGCAGCGGCACCCGGCCCTCGTTGTACCCCTCGGTCCGCGCGATCTCGGCGCCATTCAGGCGTCCGGCGCACTGGATCCGGATCCCCTCCGCGCCCGACCGCATCGCGGCCTGCACGGCGCGCTTCATCGCGCGACGGAAGGAGACACGCTGGCGGAGCTGGTGCGCCACATTCTCCGCCACCAGGTGCGCGTTGATCTCGGGCCGCTTGATCTCCTCGACATTCACATTGACCTCGGCCCCGGCCAGCACGGCGAGCTCGTCGCGAAGCTTGTCGACCTCGGAGCCCTTCTTGCCGATCACGACGCCGGGACGCGCGGTGTGCAGCGTCACGACGATCTTGCTCGGCTTGCGCTCGATATCGATGCGCGCCACGGAGGCGTGCGACATGCGACGATACAGATACTTCCGCATCGTCTCGTCTTCCTTGAGGAGACGCGGGAAGTCCCGCTCGGCGTACCAGTTCGACTTCCAGTCGGCGACGATGCCGAGGCGGAAACCGGTCGGATGAGTCTTCTGTCCCATTCGCTTACGCGTCCTTGGTGTCGACGGCCACCGTGATGTGGCTCGTCCGCTTGCGGATCGGTGCGGCGCGGCCCATCGCGGCGGCGCGGAAGCGCCGGAGCGTCGGACCTTCGTCCACGTAGACGGACGCGATGATCAGGTCGTCGAGATCGAGCACCTCGTCTGCCTCCTGCGCCTTGTATTGTGCATTCGCCACGGCGGAGCGGAGCGTCTTCGAGATCGGTTCCGCCGCTGCCTTCGGCGAGAACTGGAGGATCTGGTACGCTTCGTTGACGCTCTTGCCGCGGATCTGATCCGCGACGAGCCGCACCTTCCGGGGGCTCATGCGCACATGACGAGCGATCGCCCGAGCTTTCATCGTCTGCTCCGAAGTCTCGGCCATCATCAGCGAGCCGCCTTCTTGTCGGAGAGCCTGCCGCCGTGACCCCGGAAGAGCCGGGTCGGGGCGAACTCGCCGAGCTTGTGGCCGACCATATTCTCGGTGATGTAGACCGGAATGAACTTGTTGCCGTTGTGGACCGCGACCGTATGTCCCACGAACTCCGGGGAGATCGTGGACGCTCGCGCCCACGTCTTGATCACCTTCTTCTCACCCGTCGAGTTCATCAACTCCACCTTGAGGAGGAGCTTCTCGTCGATATACGGTCCCTTCTTTATGCTACGCGCCATGGTCGTATTTCCTCAGGACTGCGTGCTCTTGCCGCGCTTGCGCCCGCGGACGATGAACTTGTCGGACCGGTTCTTCTTCTTGCGTGTCTTCTTGCCGTCGGGCGTACCCCAGGGCGACACCGGGGGACGTCCTCCGGAGGTACGTCCCTCACCCCCGCCCAGCGGGTGATCGACGGGATTCATCGCGACACCGCGCACCTTCGGACGCCGGCCACGCCAGCGCGCCGCGCCCGCCTTGCCGATCGAGGTGAGTTCGTGCTCGATATTCCCGATCTGTCCGACCGTGGCGAGACACTTCCGATGGATGCGCCGCGTCTCGGTGGAGGGAAGGCGGAGGGTGACATAGTCGCCCTCACGCGCCACGAGCTGAACCGACGCCCCCGCCGAACGAGCGATCTGACCACCCTTGCCCGGCTTGAGTTCCACATTGTGGATCTGCGTGCCGAGAGGGATCCGCTCGAGCGGGAGTGCGTTGCCGGGCTTGATGTCCGACTCGGGCCCCGATTCGATCACGTCACCCACCTTCATGTCTCTCACGTGGAGGATATAGCGCTTCTCTCCATCCTCGTAGGTCACGAGCGCGATATTCGCCGTGCGGTTCGGATCGTACTCGATCTCGGTGATCCGGCCCTTCACCCCGAACTTGTCACGCTTGAAGTCGATCCGGCGGTAGCGACGCTTGTGCCCACCCCCGCGACGTCGCGTGGTGATGTGCCCGTGGTGATTGCGTCCACCCGACTTCGAGAGCGACTCGGTGAGCGACTTCTCGGGGGTCGAGCGCGTGATCTCGTCGCGCGCGAGGCTCGAGCGGAAGCGCGTTCCCGGTGTGACCGGCTTGAATTTCTTGATTGCCATGATGCGTCTCCTCACCCCACCTCGTAGAACTCGATGTGGTCACCCTCGGCGAGGGTCACCATCGCCTTCTTCCAGGCGGGCCGGCGGCCCGCATTGCGCTCGCGACTCATGCGGCCGAGGAAGGCCCGACGGACCTTGCCCGGATACCGCATCGTCCGGACACTCTCGACCGAGACATCCCAGATCTTCTCCACCGCCTGGCCGATCTCGATCTTGTTGGCCGCGGTGGCGACGATGAAGGTGTAGACATTCCGTTCCTCGATGTCGCGCGCCGACTTCTCGGTCACGACCGGACGGACGATCACGTCGAAGTGGTTACGCATCGTCGCCTCCCTTCTCTGCAGCGGCGAGGGCGTCGATCGCCTCGCGCTCGATGATCACCGTGTCGGCCCAGAGGATGTCGTAGACCGACTCGGACCCGAACGACCGGACCTCCACCTCGGGCAGATTGCGCCCGGAGAGATACACCGACTCCTTCACCCCCTCGGTGAGGATGAGGACCTTGCGTCCGCCGAGTTCGATCGTGGCGAGGTAGTCACGCAGGGTGGCGGTCTTCGGTACTTCGCTCTGGAAGCCGTCGACGAGCACCACCCGCTCGTCCTGCGCGCGCGCGTTGAAGGCCGAGCGGCGCGCGAGCGCCTTGACCTTGCGCGGGATGCGCTGACGCCACGAATGCGGGATCGGCGGAAAGGCCCGCCCGCCCCCGACCCACTGGGCCGCGCGGATCGTGCCCTGACGCGCGCGCCCGGTCCCCTTCTGTCGCCACGGCTTGCGCGAACCCCCGGCCACCGCCGCGCGGTTCTTCGCCGACGCCGTACCCTGCCGCTGGTTGGCGAGATAGGCCTTCACCACCTGGTGCAGAACCGGCTCGTTGACGACGCCGTCGAAGAGCGACTCGGGGAGTGCCCGGGCCCTGCCCTTCTTGCCGTCGGCCTTGTAGTAGCGTGCCTTGAACATGGTCATCACTTCTGGATCAGGACGTAACTGTCGCGCGATCCCGGAACCCCACCCTTCACGAAGAGGAGGTTCCGCTCGCCATCGATACGCACCACCTGGAGATTCCGGATCGTCGAGCGCGTGCCACCCATCTGTCCGGGGAGCTTCTTCCCCTTGATGACGCGCGACGGGTCGGTGCCCGGTCCCATCGATCCGGGGGTACGCGACATCGGATGTCCGTGCCCTCCGGGACGGCCCGAGAATCCGTGGCGCTTCACGACGCCCTGGAACCCCCGACCCTTGCTGGTCCCGGTGACCTTCACACGGTCGCCGACCTCGAACTGTTCGACGGTCAGCTCCTCGCCGAGCTCGTACTCGGAGTCCCCATTGAGCGGGAACTCCCGTACGATCCGGGGAGCGACCTCGAGTCCGGCGGCGGCGGCGTGCCCGAGCTCGGCCCGGCTGGCGCGCTTCGCCTTCTGCGCACCGAAGCCGACCTGAACAGCTTCGTAGCCGTCGGTCTCGACCTTCTTGATCTGCGTTACCGGGCATGGGCCGGCCTCGATGACGGTCACGGGCACCTGCGTCCCCGAGTCATCGAAGATCCGGGTCATCCCGATCTTCTTTCCAATGATTCCGGCCATAATCAATCGACCTTGATCTCGACGTCCACACCCGCCGGAAGATCCAGCTTGGTGAGCGCATCGATCGTCTGCGGGCGGCTGTCCACGATATCGATGAGGCGCTTGTGCGTCCGAAGCTCGAACTGCTCCCGGCTCTTCTTGTCGATGTGCGGTCCCTTGAGAACCGTCCACCGCTCACGTCGCGTCGGAAGCGGGATCGGACCCCGCACATTCGCCCCGGTCTTCTGGGCGGTCCGTACGATGTCCGAAGCGGTCTGATCCACGATCCAGTGATCGAACGCCTTCAATCGGATACGAATTCTGTCGGCCATGGTGCGTCGTCCTCTACTCGATGATCTCGGTGACGACGCCGGCACCGACGGTGCGGCCGCCCTCACGA
>JAVVEY010000050.1:0-20609 GCA_032250675.1 Longimicrobiales bacterium
CGGGGAGCTCGGGGAGGGAGACGGCACCGACGGTGTCGGGGCCGGCCGGGTCGGCTCCGGGGCCGACGCGGTTGAAGAGGACGACGAAGGCGAGAGCCGCGAAGAGCGAGGCGAAGACGTAGGGAAGCTTGGACATGGTGCTCGGGGGTGGGGGTGAGCGCGTCGATCCCGATGCTTCAATCTACGCACGAACCCCCGCTCGCTCACCCCCTCTCACCTCCCGGGTCACTCACGCGTTCCCGCGCGACCGCCGTACGTCTTCAACACCCTTCTAGTCGCCCGCGAGGACTCGTTGCGGGTCCGTCCGGGTGGCGCGTCGCGCCGGAAGCCAGGCGGCGAGGGTGGCGACGCCCGCCATGAGGGCGGTGACCCCGACGTACGTCCCGATATCGACGGGCTCGACCGCGTAGAGGAAGGCCTCGAGGCTGCGCGAGGCGAAGGCGGCCGCGAGCAGCCCGAAGGCGAGTCCGGCGGCGGTCACGCCCAGCCCGTCGAGCACCACCATCCGCTGCACCCTCGCGCGATCGGCGCCGAGCGCGATCCGCACGGCGATCTCATGGCGCCGCCGGCCCACCGCGAAGGAGAGCACGCCGTAGAGTCCGACGGCCGCGAGGGTCGCGGCGAGCACGCTGAAGACCCCGAGCAGCAGCGATCCGAAGCGCGCCTGCGCCGTCTGCAGATCGAGGAAGGTCGACATCGGTGTGGGGTTGAGGACGGGGACATCGGGGTCGAAGGCGTGGACCGCCTCCACCATCCGGGGGAGGAGGGGTGCGGGCTCGCCCGCGGTGCGCACGACGATCTCGAGGCCGGGCTGTCCGTTGTCGGTGATCCAGATGTCCGGATCGGTGGGACCGGCGACGAGGTCCGTCGTGATGTCCCGCCAGTGCACGCTTCGGGCGACCCCCACCACCGTGAGCACCGGCGCACCCTCCTCGGGGTTGCCGAGGTAGAGCGACTGACCGATGGGGTCCTTTCCGGCGAAGTGGCGCGCGGCGAATGCCTCCGAGATCACCGTCGTCGTGATCTCCCCGGTATCGCTCGCGTCGAGCGCACGCCCCCCTCGCATCTCCACCCCGAGTGTCTCGAACCACCCGGGGCGCACGCGGTGGAAGTAGAAGCGGATCCGGTCGTCGACGCGCGCGCCGTCGTTCGTCCAGATGTACGAGGCGCTCGAGCCGCCCCGGAGCGGCGCCGCGTCGGCCCCCCAGGTGACACCCTCCACACCCGGGATCTCGAGCAGCCGGCTCTCGAGGTCCGCGAGTCCCGCGAGGCGGGTCGCCGCGTCGGGATACGTCTCGGGGGGCAGCTGAATGGCGAAGGATGCCAGATTCTCGTACTCGAAGCCGGGGTCCACGCCAAGTTGCGCGCGCAGACTCGTCACCATGAGTCCCGCCCCCACGAGGAGGAGGATCGCCAGCCCCACCTCGCCCGCCACCAGGGCGTTCGCGATCCGCCCGGCACCGCCCACCGTCCGGCGGCCCGATTCGGCTCGGAGTCCTCCCGCCAGATCCTGGCGCTCCGCCAGGAGCACCGGGGCGAGGGCCATCACGACCGCGACGATCGCCAGGATCCCGATCACCTCCACGAGGACGGTCGCGTCCGGACGCACATCCACGTAGGCCGGCACGAGGGCGTCGGGTACCGCGCTCACGAGGAGGCGCGCCCCGACCACGCCGAGGAGCACCCCCCCCACCGCGCCGGCCGCGGTCAGCGTGAAGCTCTCGACGAGGGAGTGTCGGATCAGCGCCGGGCGCCCCGCGCCGAGGGCTCGTCGGAGGAGCGTCTCGGTGGAGCGCGACGTGGCGCGGACCAGCATCAGATTCGCCACATTGGCCGAGGCGATGACGAGCAACAGTCCGGCGGCGCCGAGGAGGACCCAGAGGAGCGTGCGTGTGGAGCCGAGGTAGACCTCTCGCAGCGGCTGGACGACGGCGATCCGGTCGAGGTTGTCGGCAGGGTGCTCCGCCTCGAGGCGAGCCGTGACGGCGTCCATATCCGCCTGCGCCGCATCGATTGTGACCCCGGGCGCGAGCCGGGCCACCGCGCTGAGCCACCGCGAGCCCCGCTCGTCGAGGCGCTCCACCCCGATATTCGACACGAGCGGAACCCAGTATTCGGCGGTCAGCGAGGTGCCCCGAACGCTCGAGGGGAGCACCCCCACGACGGTCCAGGGACGGTCATCGAGGAGGAGCGAACGACCGAGGATCTCCTCGTCCCTGCCGAAGCGCCGTTCCCAGAGGTCTTCGCCGATGAGGACCGCCGGTGCGGCGTCGGTCCGGTATTCGTCCCCGCTGAAGAGGCGCCCGCGAAGGGGTGTGACGCGGAGGATCTCGAAGTATCCCTCGTCCACCTCCTGGCCGGTGAGCCGCTCGGCCGCGCCGTCGGGACCGGTGAGCGTCTTCCCGTCCGCGTCCATCGCCGCGATGTCCGTGAAGCTTCGGTTCAGCCGACGCCACTCCTCGATCTCGGGCGGAGATCCCCCCCGGATCCGAGGCCCTTCGGGCGCGTTGAATGCACCCTGCACGAAGACGAGTTCGTCCGCCTCCTCGAACGGCAGCGCCCGGATCATCGCGGCATTCACCACCGTGAAGATCGCGGTCACGGCGCCGATGCCCAGCGCCAGCGTACCGACGACGATGGCGGAGAATCCGGGGCGCTTCGCGAAGCCCCGAAGTGCGACTCGAAAATCCCGGACCAGCGCTCCCATCGTCATCCTCCACCCCCGTATCCGTTCACCCTTTCGTCTCAGGCGCCGGACCTCGTCCTCGATCCGCGCCACATCTCCGAACCTCTCCTCCGCCCGCCGCCGCGCCTCCGCCTCCGGAACCCCCGCCTCGATCAGTTCGCGGGCGCGCTCTTCGAGGTAGAATGCGATCTCCGCATCGACTTCGGCGTCGGGGTCCCCCAACGGCCCTCCCGGAGGAAAGTCGCGTTTCATCCCGACGCTTCCGCGCCGCCCTCGAGCACCGCGTGGACCGCCCTGGAGAAGTCCCGCCACCGCGTCGATTCGGACTCGAGATGGGCCGCCCCCGCCCCCGTCACGGCGTAGAACTTCGCGCGCCGGTTGGTGTCGGTGCGTCCCCATTCGGAGGCGAGCAGTCCTCGCCGCTCCAGGCGGTGCAGGGCGGGGTAGAGCGCCCCCTCTTCGACATCGAGCACGCCCGCACTCGTCTCGCGGATGACACGCCCGATGGCGTATCCGTGCAGGGGACCGCAGCCGAGGGTCCGCAGAATCAGGAGGTCGAGGGTGCCGGTGAAGAGGTCGCTGCCGCTCATGCCGTGTCGCCGTTCATGCGTCGTCCCGCCCCATGCGTCGTGGGATGAAGTCGTCGTGCCATCGTGGGATGACGTCGCCCTGCGCAGCGGCGTCATCCCTTGCTGAGTCAGGTATAAGAGAAAACACCTGACTGAACAAGGGGTGTTGGGGGCTGCAGCATACGGCGGCCCGTATCGCCCACGCGGTCCGCACCCGCTCCGGGAATTTCTGTCGACGTTCCCGCGGGAACGTCGGGGGTTCCGGTGCGAAGGGGATACGCTCGCGAGGAGGATATACTCGCGAGGAGGAGGAGGGTCGCCGGTGGTGTCATGGTACTGCGGACGGTACCGGGTCAGTGATGTCACGGGCGGTACCATGACACCACTGGTGATCCGGGGTCCGGGGGGAAGGTATATCGTTTTCAGTCAGGCGACGCCGGATCCTTCTCCCGGCGCCGTACGCCTCCACCGACCGGCGCCGTATTCCTGCAGCGGCCGGTTCACCGGCTCCCGGGCGCGAGTCCCGAGCTCGTCGCCGTTGACGGGAGCGCCTGGCTCTCGACGCACGACCCCGACTCGGTGCGGATCGTCCGCCTCGCGCTCCCGGTAGTATGATATCTTGGAACCTGATCCCCTGAACGACCCGGAGACCTCCATGACACTTCCCAGATTCGTCCCTGCCTCGCTCGCCCCCGCCTCGCTCGCCGTGGGGGCGCTCGTTCTCGTACTCGCCGGCTTTGTCGGTCCGTCGCAGGCGGCCCCCGCGTCGCCCGACGCGCCGCTCCACTTCGAGCTGCGCACCTCGGCCCCGAAGGCCGACTCCACGGTCGCCCCCACCCGTGAGGTGCGCCTCTGGTTCACGCAGGAACCGCAGGAGGGAGCGACGCAGATCCGCGTGATGAAGGGAGAGGCGCGCGTTCCGATGAGCGAGGTCCAGAAGGACGCCGAAGACGCGACCTCCTACTTCGTCACCCTCGACCGACCGCTGCCCTCCGGGGCGTATCACGTGATGTGGCGCTCGATGGCGGGCGATGGGCACGTCGTGAGCGGCGAGTTCGACTTCACGGTCGCGTCCGGGGAGTGAATCCGGTCGCCTCCGCCGCGGTCGGATGGCTCTACTTCGCCTCCGTGACGCTCGGCGTGGGCGCGGTCGTCTTCCACCTCGCCATCCTCCCGAGGGCGTGCCGTGCCGTGCCGTCGCTCGATCACGCGCGTGTCGCGCGCCGCGTCGCGCGCGTGGGTGCGGCGGCGGCGGCGGCGATCGCCGCAGGGCTGGCCGGGCTCCTCGTGCGTCAGGCGGGGGAGCTGCGCTTTCCGGGTGATCCCCTCTCGGTGGGACTCGACCTGGTGGAGGGGACGCCATGGTGGACGGCGTGGTCGTGGGGCGTGGCCGGGTGCGCCGTGGCGGTGGGCGGGTTCACGCTCGCCGCGCGGGGACGCGGTCACGGCGCGTGGGCGGCGGGGGTCGGGCTGATCCCCCTCGTGCTCCTCCCCGGGCTCACCGGGCACGCCAGCGACGCGGATGCGGGAATCGTCGCGCTCGTCGCCGACGCGCTGCACGTGACCGCGGCCAGCGCGTGGATCGGTGGGCTCGGCGTGCTCCTCCTCGCCGGGCGCGGGGTGGCGGGACGCGGAGCGTTCGTCCCTCTGGTGCGCGCCTTCTCCCCCGTGGCGATCGCGTCGGTGACGCTCCTCGTCGCCTCGGGCGCGCTCGCGAGCTGGAGGATCGTCCAGCCGTGGAGCGCGTACTGGACCACCCCCTACGGGCGGACTCTCCTCCTCAAGGTCGGGCTCTTCGGCGTCGTCGCGCTCTTCGGCCTCTGGAACTGGCGGCGCGGGACACCCGGGGCGGGGGACGCGCCGGACGGAGGTGGAGCCGCGGCGCTCCGCCGCTCGGCCGCCATCGAATTCACGCTGGCTCAGATCGTGCTGGTGGTCACCGCGGTGCTCGTCCGGACCTCACCCTGATCCGGACCCTCCGTCCGAGTGAGGGGCGTCACCCCACGGTGAAGGGGACGTAGTAGACCGTCTCGGCCCACCTCAGCTCGATCCGTCCGTCCCCCTCGCCGCTGTCATCCTCCACGACGCGGACCTCGAAGACCTCCACACTCTCGTCGAGGGTGTCGCGCCGCATCTCCACGCGCGCCTCCTCCATCGAGGCGTTGTAATTCGTGCCGAACTGGCCGGTCTCACGGTTGATCATGAGGGTGCCGCCGTCGGCTTCGGGGATCGAGTAGAGGGTGTACTCTCCGGCGGGAATCGTCACCCCGTCGATCACGAGATCGCGATCGAAGGCGAGGTGCGTGGCGCGATTGGCGCCGGTTCTCCATCGCTCGCCGTACGCGACGAGGGTGCCGAAGATCTCGCGTCCCCGACGGCTCGGCGTGCCGAAGTCTCCGGTGAATCTCACCCCGGCTACCGTCGTGGCGATCTCGCCGCGACCCGAGAGCGGCCCCAGCGGACGATCCGCGAAGTGCGCACCGAGTGCTTCCGGGTCGAGGGCGTCGAACTCCATCCGGTCGAGGAGGTAGGCGCTCGTCGATCCCGTGCCGTCGAGGCTCAGGAGGTGACCCTCCGGAGAGAGCTCGACGGTGAAGGTCCCGCGGCTCGGATGGATGAGCGCCCACGACCCGTCCTCATTCCCCTCGACCTCGAAGGTCACGCCGGGGAAGGTCGAGACGGGATCGCCGAGACGATCCTCCTCTGCCGCCCGACGGAAGGCGAGATCGAAGGACCAGTGGAGGGGATCGACCCACGGCACCGCGCCCGCCGGCCCCTCGAAGGGGCGCGTCCGCGTCTCGAGGGTGGTGTTGTCGATGGTGACGAGCACCGGCCCCGCCTCGGTCGTGGTCACGTACTCGGTGCGGAGGAGCTCCCGATTGGGACCGCCTCCGGCCCAGGTGCGCGCTTCCCACCCCGTCACCCGCCCATCGGCATCGGTCTCGAGGCGGTACTCGCCCCACGTCGTCCGGGGGCCCCGCATCAGCGCCGACGCCTCGACCCATCCCTCTCCGAACTCGACCCACTCGACGGCGAGGGTGTCCTCACCCAGCCGGGTGAGGTAGGCCGTGCGGGCCGCCTCGTCGTCCCCCCCGGCGTCGCCGCACGCCGCGGGCACGGCGAGGAGGAGGAGGAGGCTTCCGAAACGATGGCGATGGCGGATGGAGTTGATCATGCGTGTCGGGGGTGGTGCGAGTCGAGGGCTCCTGCGGGGGATGGAGAGGAGAGTGAGTCCTGGGGCCCCGCCGGGCAAGGCGACAGCGGGAGCAGCGATCGTCGAGGGCGGCGTGCGGTGCGGGGCGGGTGCGACGCGACCGGTGTACCCGCGCCGGGGATCCCCGAGGGTGCCTCTGGGGTTGCGTGACACACAGAGGCACACGCGCCCGGCTGATGGGCGCACCTTCCGAACCGAGCCGGAGACCTCGATGAAGGCGATCTGGAAAGGCGTCACCCTGGCCGAATCCGACGACACCGTCGTGGTGGAGGGGAACCACTACTTCCCCCCCGAATCGCTCAGGACGGAGTGCTTCGAAGCCTCCAGCAAAACCTCGGTCTGCCCCTGGAAGGGGACGGCCTCCTACCACGACATCGTGGTCGATGGCGCGCGGAATCCGGCGTCCGCCTGGTACTACCCGGACCCGATGCCCGCCGCAGAGGAGATCCGCGGGCGGGTCGCCTTCTGGAAGGGCGTGCGCGTGACCGAGTGAACGAAGCGGGCCCCGACCGCGCCTTCCCGCATGATGGGGGGCGCGATCGAGGCCCGTCTCCCTCCTCCTCGTCCGAGGGCTACTCGCCCGAGGCGATCCCGCGAAGCACCGCGGCGAGCTTCACCAGCCGCTCCGCGTCTCCGCCGAGCTCCATCGCCTCGACCGCGATCGCGTCGGCCTCGAGGTCGGCCGCCACCGCACGGAGCTGCGCGGCGTCGGCCCGACCGCTCTCGGCCGCGACGAGCACCCGATCCACCGCCTGCGCGCGCGACGCGAGGATCCCGTCCTTCCGCTCGAGCTGATCGAGCCACGCCCGCGCCACGACCGGGGTGTCCTCCCACACGAAGCGCGGCTGCATCTGTGCGTTGAACGAGTCGAGGATGACCGCCTCGGCCGCGGCGATCTCGGCCGCCGAGAGGTGCTCGCTCGGCTCGAGCTCGAAGACGTCGATCCCCCGGCTGATCTCGGCTCCGTAGATCGCGCCGTTGTACCAGTACGTCGACCAGTACCCGCCGGTGAAGAGCTGCGTGTCCGAGAGCGGACCCCGGTCGAAGTACGCGATCTCGAAGGGGTGGGAGGGGTTCGTGAAGTCGAGCACGCTCACTCCACCCTGGTACCACGCCTGCACCTTGATGTCGCGTCCCGGCACCGGGATCAGCGAGCCGTTGTGGGCGACGCAGTTCTCGGTCTCGCTCTGCGGCACGGGGAGCTTGTAGTAGCCCTGGAGCTCCATCTCGCGGTTCGCGTCGAGGCTGAAGATCGCATTCGCGCCCCAGGTGGCCGGGTCCGAACCGCGGCAGCGCGGCGCGGCGCCGCCGCCCCACTCGTCGGTGAAGAGGATGGCGGTCCCGTCGTTGTTGAAGGTGGCCGAGTGCCAGTAGGCGAAGTTCGGATCGAAGACCTCATTGATCCGGACGGGGTTGGCCGGATCGGAGATATCGAGGAGGATCCCGTTGCCCGAGCACGCCCCGGCGGCCAGACCGAGCTCCGGGTACATCGTGATGTCGTGGCACTGGTTGGTCGAGCGCGAATTCTGCCCCCCCGGCGCGAGCTGACCCCCCGGGTTCAGCCCGGCGATGTTGCCCTGCGCATCGGCGAAGATTCGGGGCGCGTTGACGATCTCGGCGGCTGCGGGGTTCGCCAGCGGCACCCGCACGACCTCGATGCGGAAGAGCGCGGTCTCGGGGTTCTCTTCCGGGTCACCGCCGACGCATCCCGCGAGTTCCTCGGCGGGGCGCACGCCGCTCGTACCCTGGATGTAGACCCAGAGGTTCTCGTCGTCGTTCGGGGCCTTGAGGATCGTGTGCGTGTGCGACCCCCGGCACGACTGCACCGCGGCCACCTGACGGGGGGACTCGATGTTCGAGATGTCGAAGATCCGGATCCCCCGGATGCGCTCGTTGCTGACCGGCGCCTCGACGCCTTCGACACCGCAGTCGAGCCGAGCCCGCGTCTCCTGCGACGACATCACGAGGAGGTTGCCATGGACCGAGAGGTCGCCCTGACCCCCGGGACAGACGACCGACACACGGAGGCGCGGCATCGACGGGTTCGAGATGTCGTAGACCTGGAATCCGTTGTAGTTGCCCTGGAACATGAGGTCGCCCCGGAAGGCGATATCGGTGTTGCTGAAGCGTCCGTCGCCCGGATCCTCCGGGTTGAAGAAGCCGTCGGCGCGGGTGAGCGTCGCAACCTTGCGCAGATTCGAGATCGCCTCGCCGGCATCGCGCCACCCCGCGGCGAGCCCGATCCGCGGATCGTTCGGGTTCCAGTCGAGGCGCGGAGGCGCGACCTCCTCGGTCATTCCGCCCTGCGCCATTCCGGCATTCTGCGCGTGTGCCGAGCCCGGGAGGGTGAGGAAGAAGAGGGTGGTGAAGGCGAGCGCACCCGTGCGCCACGTCGTGTGCCGCGGCATGCATCCTGCAACGGCAGCTGTCAACGTCGAAGTCTTCATGCGTGTCCTGCCTGAGTGGGTTGAGAAGTCGGTGGAGAAGGGATCTCTCATCGATCGCGGTACCGCGCGAGCAGCATCCGCATGCGATCGATCTCCGCGCGCTGGTCCGCGTCCACATCGGTCGCGAACTGGAAGACGCGTGAATCCTGGCCGGCGCCGGGCGTCTCGAAGAGGCGCTCGACCATCGTGAGCGCACCGGTATGATGCTGAATCATGAACTCGAGAAAGAGGCGATCGAAGCGATCAGCGTGGGCCGCTTCGAGCGCTCGCATCTGCTCTGCGGAGAGCATCCCGGGCATCGGCATGAGGCCGCCCGGGGCGTGATTCGTGGTGGCGTGCGGGCTCCCATCGCGGAGGATGCCCTGGTCGGGGCCCTTCGTGAGCACCACCTCGGGCGCGTCGAGCCCGCGCTCGCGAAGCCAGTCGTGCATGAGGCGGATCTCGTCGCGCTGCGAGATCTCCATGCGCAGTCCCATCTGGCTCACGCCGACGCTCGCGGAGCGCTCCGGGATGAGCGCGGTCATCTGGAGCGCCTGCGCGTGGTGATGGATCATCCCCGACATGAAGTCGGCGTCCGCTTCCGTCCAGGGAGGGAGGTCGAGGTCCTCGAAGCGCCGGGCCTCGACCACGCGGCTCGCTTCTCCCGGTGCGCCCGGCTGGATGACCGGCGCGGCGGCCGACGCGGCATCGCCGGCGGTCGTGGCGGGCGGGGTGCCGTCGCCGGAGCCCCCGCCGTACGAGGCGCAGGCGGCCACGAGTACGGAGGAGGCACCGGAGGTCAGGAGTCGGAGAATCGCGCGCATCGGCTCGGAGTCGGGGTGGGTCGAAGGGGGGCGGGTCGGTGAGGCAACTCTACCGATCTACAGCCCGGTACCGTCTGACGCGAGCCGGGTTCCCGCAAGTGGGGGTTGAAGACTTCGGCCTCGGAGTATCTTCTTGGGCCGCTTGCGTCGCCCTCCGGCGCCCTCGACGCCCTCGCTCCCCGTGGTGATGACTGACCCCGAGAAGAACACGACGCGCCTCGACGCCGTCCTCGCCAACTATCCCTTCGGCGGTGCGGTGGCGATCTACGATACCGACTATCGCTACCTCCTCATCCGAGGGAGGGGGTGGGAGGAACTCGACGTCGATGCGGAGCACGCGGTGGGGCGGAGCTTCGGGGAGATCTGGGAGCCCGAGGTCGCGAGCCTCCTGGAGGAGATGGCGGACGGGGCGTTCGGCGGGCGGACGGTGGTACGGCGCATCGCGCTCGGGAGGCGGGTCCACGAGGTCGTCTCGGTACCGCTCGACCGCGAGCCCGAGCCGGAGGGGATCTTCTTCTCGCGCGACGTCACCGAGGAGTCGGGGTGGGAGGCGATGCAGGGTCACCTCCTCGCCTCGGTCCCGGCTGCGGTGGCGGCGGTCGACCTCGATGGGCGGATCGTCTACTGGAACGCCGAAGCGGAGCGGCTCCTGGGGTATGCGGCCTCCGAGGTGATGGGACGGAGCCGCTGTGAGATCGAGGAGCGGGTGCTCCGCCCCGAGGCGCGCGAGATCCTCGATCGGCTCGAGGAGGGCGACGAATGGGAGGCCGAGCTTCCGCTCGTCGATCGTGACGGGGCCCGGCGCCGCGTGCTCTTCAAGAGTACCTCGATCCACGACGAACGAGGCGAGAAGGTCGGGGTGATGGGGATCGGGGAGGATCTCACCGCGCACCGCGCGATGGAAGAGCGCCTGGAGCGCCTCGGTCGGCTCGACTCGCTCGGGCGGATGGCCGCCGGGGTGGCGCACGACTTCGCGAACCTCCTGAGCGTGCTGCAGGGCGGACTCGACCTCCTCGAGGAGAATGTGTGCGAGCCGGATCGTCCGGTACTGCGCGATATGCAGCAGAGCGTGCGCAAGGGGGTCCAGCTCACGCGGCAGCTCCTCGCGGTCGGTCGGGCCGATCCGGGCGCCCCGGGGTGCGCGCATGTGGGGCGTGTGCTCGAGGAAATCCGGGACCTCCTCCGGCGGAGCATCCCGGAGCGGATCGCTCTCGACGTCATCGCGGGGGCCGGCGATGCCGTGGTCGCTCTCGGCGGGGTCAAACTCGAGCAGATCCTCCTCAACCTCACGATGAATGCGAGGGATGCGATCGAGGGCGAGGGCGAGATCACGATCGAGGTGGCGCGGCGGCCCGCCGGGAACGAAGGCGCGCGCGAGGTCTCGATCCGCGTCTCCGACACGGGTCATGGGATCGATCCCGGCCTGGTCGACCATATCTTCGAGCCCTTCGTGACGACCCGGGGCGAGGAAGGCACCGGGCTCGGGCTCGCCACCGTCTACGGGCTCGTCCGTCAGGTCGGGGGTACGGTCGAGATCCCGCGCACCGGTCCGGATGGGACGACCTTCGAAGTGCGGCTCCCCGAGGTGTGACCCGGTACTCTGGAGGGGTGTTGAAGAAGGGAGGGAGGTGAAGGGGATGTGCCGCTGTCCGCGGCCCAACGAGGCACCGAAGCGGTGCCCGGAAGTGGAAAATACCGCCATTTTTCCACTTCGCCGGTCGTCGAGGTTACCCCGAAGTGGAATTTGAGGCAATATTCCATTTGACGGACGAAAAAACAGCCGCATAGGTGGAAAAACAGGGGGAAATTCCATCTTGGCTTCGAAGATGAGCGAACCCGGCGGACCCGGCGGACCCGGCGGACTCGGCGGACCCGGCGAACCCGGCGGACTCGGCACGGCCAGCGCCGCCAACGCCGCGGACGAAGCAGGCGGCGACGTTCCGGCCCGCGAACCTCAGGGCGCCGATCGCCCTCCCGCCGATCGCTCGCCGTCGTGGGCGGCGCCGGATCGCCGCCACCCATCCACCCCCGCAAGACCGCCTGGCACATCACGGCACATCACCCCGGTCAGGTGGATGCTCCCCAGGGGGGTAACGCGGCTTGCCCCCGTTCTTCAACAGCCCTCTAATCCGCCCCCACCCGCCCACATGCGCCGCCCGACGGTCACGACCTCACCGGGGTCACGACCTCACCGTCCCGCGTCGAACACCCGGGGCGCGAATTCGCGCAGGTGGTGGTCCTTCTCCAGTTGCGGTACCCCCTCCGTCATCCACGACGGGGCGGGGGATCCCTTGAGATGGTGGTCGAAGAATTGACGGAGACGGTACTGGAAGTCGATCCGGTTCTCGAGCTTCCGGAGTCCGTGCCCTTCGTCGGGATAGCTGAGCCAGATGATCGGCTTGCCGAGGAAGCGCAGCGCGTTGTACCACTCGAGCCCCTGCTCCCAATTGACGATCGGGTCCTCCTCGCCGTGCAGATAGAGGACGGGGGTGTCCATCGTCTCCACCCCCGAGATCGGCGACTGGTCCCGGTAGAGATCGAAGTCGTCGTAGGGGTTCGTGGCGTAGCGGCCCTGCCCGTAGGTGTCGTACCGGTGGTTGTTCTGTCCGCTGCCGACGAAGAGCTGGTTGAACTCGCTGACGAGGTTGATCGGAGCGGCGCCGTGCGCCACCGCGGCGAAGAGCTTCGAGCGCGTGGCGATGTACGCCGCGCCGCCGCCCGAGTAGGAGTGGCCGCTCAATCCGATCCGGTCGGGATCGGCGTAGCCCATCTCGATCACGGCGCGCGTGGCGGCCTCGACCGCTTCGAGCATGTCGGAGTGCGAGCTGCCGACGCGGAAGTGCACGTCGGGCTGCATGACGAGATACCCATTCGAGACGTAGCCCGCGAAGTTCGGCGCGTGCCGGTAGCCCGGGGTGGGGTAGAGGTGCAGGTCCTGCGAGTACTTCTCATAGAAGCGCACGATCATCGGGAGCCGATCTCCCGCTTGGTACGTCTCCGGGATCGCGAGCGTACCCTGCAGCGGGGTGCCGTCCGCGAGTGCGTAATCGAAGAGGATGCGGCGCGCCCAGAGGTAGTCGGTCTGCTGGGGATTCGCCTCGGTGACACGCTCGCGCTCGCCGAGATCGGGGCCGCTCACGTAGAGATCGGGAAAGTCACGAAAGGTTTGTCGCGTATAGAGATAGACATCTACATCTGAAGCTTTTTCCAGACTGCGGAATCGTGCCGCTTCGAGGGTGATCCGCCGCATCGTGCCGTCGTCGAGCTCGTACCACCCCTCGTCCTTCGTCGCGTCGCTGAAGGCGGAGAGGAGGAGGGGGGCGTCGAGGTCGATCCACTCCGCTTCGGGGTCGGTCCGCACGACGCGGAGCCGCAGCCGATTCTCCGATCCGATCCCCTCCGTCAGGAGCCGCGCCGGCGCTCCGTCGAGCGGCTGGAGCCAGAGATCATGGCGGTGCGCGAGGATCACCCCCGCGCCCCCCTCCGCCCACCCCTCGACGCCGTAAGGTGGGTGTTCGCCGTGGTAGTCGTACTCGGCGTCGGTGAAGTCGACCGGAGCGCGGGCGGTGAGATTCCGATGGGCGTCCTCGGCGACCTCGTACGCCCAGATGTCGCCTTCGCGCCAGTAGAGCCACCACGCGCCGTCGGGGGAGATTCCCAGGGTGCGAAGCTGCCGCTCGACCACCGGCACGCGCGCTCCGCTGCGCAGATCGATGCGGACGAAGTCCCCGTACGCCGGGCGCCAGTCGCTGAGGTACGCGCTCCCGTCGCGCGCGATCGCCCACCGCGCGTCGGGGGTGATCTCGTCCACGCGGAGCGCTTCGGTCTCGATCGGTACCACGCGCTTCTCGGCGATCTGCAGCGCCGCGAGATCGGTGCGGGCGCGGTCGCGCTCGAGGCTCCGCTGCTGCTCGGCCTGGATCCGGTCGTCCGCACCGTGCCAGATATTGACGTCGGCGAGGGGGAGGGCGTCGTCGGGCCACGGCTCGAGCGCCTCGGCCTGCGCCTTCGTGCCGAGGAGGAGGACGGTCGCGTCATCGCTCCAGCGCAGCGCGGCGCGCTCGCTGATCACGCGCCCTTCGGGGAGACCGTCCGGCGCCTCGATGACGGTGACGCGCGGTGCGTCGAGCGCCGGATCCCGGACGACGACGATCGCATTCTCGCGCTCCTCCTTCCCCTCCGGGGTGCGCCCGCGGAGCACCGCGAGCGCGCCGCCGTCCTCGGACCAGACGAGCCGCGCATACCGCGCGTTGGCGTTGTCGAGCGCGCGGCGGGCGCCGCTGGCGCCGTGCATGACGTAGACTCCATTCCCGTCGCCGTCCGCGGCATCGACCGTCCACGCCAGAAGCGAACCCTCCGGATGCCAGGCGTGCTCGCGTACCCCCCCGATCAACTCGTCGTATCCCGCCGCGAGGTTGCGGAGCACGAAGTCCGACCCCATGGCGCGGGTGTCATCGACTTCACCCTCGGCGTCGCTCGCTTCGCGGCGTCCGTCCGGACCTTCCTCCGCCCGCTTGGCGAGCCAGAAGTGCGACGAGCCCGGTGCGAAGCCATAGTCGCCCGGGCCCGTCCAGCTCCACCGCTCGCCCGACGCGAGCTCCATGAGTCCGACGCGGGCCTCGCCCTCCTCGTCGTCCCACGGGGGCGAGATCGTGTACGCCACCCAGCGCCCGTCGTCCGAGAAGCGGGGGAGGGAGGCGCGCTCGACGAGGTGCGTGTGGCCATCCGCGAGGCGCCGGACGTGCAGCGTGTCGTCGGCGCGCACCCGGGCGTAGCTCCACGCCACATGCGCTCCGTCGGGCGCGATCGTGGCCCCCTCGATCGAGCGCCAGAGGCGGTACTCGGAGATCTCGAGCGGGCGCGGGGACTCCTGCGCCTCGGCGGGCCGGCCGACGAGCACGGCGAGCGCGAGGAGCGTAAGGAGGCGAGGGATCGCCAGGTGGATGCGCGGACGGGGGTGGGGCATCGGATCGTGGGGCGAGGGGAGAGACGACGGGACCGCCGCATTCTGATTCGCGAACCCGACGCTCTGCAACTTTTTCTCCGTCACCCCCGTCAGAGCGGGAAGGAATCGACCGAAGCCGGGAGGCGGGTGCTCTCGCCTCCCACCGAGATGTGCTGACGTCGAGCGTTCCTCACCCATGCCCTCGTTCTCGATGCCCTCGATCCGCACCGCACTCCGCAAGCTGGCGCAATCGCCCTTCGTGACACTCGTGGCGGTCGTCTCGCTCGCGCTCGGGATCGGCGCCAATGCGGCGATCTTCTCGATCTTCGAACAGATCCTCCTGCGCGGGCTCCCCGTGGTGGAGCCCGATCGGCTGGTCAACCTCGCGGTGCCCGGTCCCAAGCCCGGATCGCAGTCGTGCGGCGGGGAAGGCAGCTGCGACGAGGTCTTCAGCTATCCGATGCTCAAGGATCTGCAGGCGGGCGAGACCGGCTTCAGCTCCATTGCGGGGCACGTCTCCTTCGGCGCGAGCGTCGCCACCGGCGAGGAGACGGTGGCCGGGACGGGGGCGTATGTGACGGGTTCATACTTCGGCACGCTCGGCGTGCGTCCCGCGCTCGGACGCCTCCTCGACGAGGGCGATGAGGGTGAGCCCGGCGAGAACTTCGTCGTCGTCCTCTCGCACGATTTCTGGGTCGGCCGTCTCGCGGGCGATCCCTCGATCCTGAACCGTTCCATGATCGTGAACGGCCACCCGATGACCGTCGTCGGGGTGGCACAGGCAGGCTTTCGAGGGACCTCGCTCGGCACCGACCCCGAGGTCTATGTGCCGATCTCGATGCGCCCGACGCTCAACCCCGGATGGACGGGACTCGACAATCGGAGCTCCTACTGGATCTACGCATTCGGGCGGCTCGCGCCGGGGATCACCCTCGATGCCGCGCAGGAGCGCACCCAGCGGCTCTATACGGGGATCGTGCAGGAGGTGGAGGCGCCGCTGAACGACTTCCTCCCCGACGCGGCGTACCAACGTTTCCTGACGAAGCCGATCGTGCTCGAACCGGGGCGACTCGGCCAGAGCGACGTTCACGACGAGGCGGGCACACCCCTGACGCTCCTCCTCGTGGTGACCGGGGTGGTGCTCCTGATCGCCTGCGCCAACGTCGCCAACCTGATGCTGGCGCGCGCGGCGCGGCGCGAGGGAGAACTCGCGGTGCGCGCCTCGCTCGGCGCGTCACGACTCCGGCTGATCGGCGACGTCCTGACCGAGGCGCTCCTCCTCGCGGCGCTGGGAGGGATCGCGGCGATCGGGGTGACGTGGATCACCGTGCGCGGCGTGCTCGGTTTTCTCCCGGATGGCTTCGAGACGATCATGCGGTTCGAGTTGTCCCCCTCGCTCTTCGTCTTCGTGGGGCTCGCCTCCGTCACGGCCGGACTCCTCTTTGGGCTCTTTCCCGCGCTCCATACCACGCGCACCGAGCTGGTGGCGCTCGTCAAGACGCAGGGTTCGCGTTCGTCGGGGAGCCGCCTCAGCAGTCGATTCCGGACGTCGCTCGCGACCGCCCAGGTCGCGCTCTCGATGGCGCTCCTGGTGACGGCGGGGCTCTTCCTGCGGAGTCTGACGAATGTGGCGCGGGTCGAGGTCGGGATGGACCCGACCGACGTGCTCACCTTCGAGATCAATCCCCAGCGGAACGGCTACACCCCGGAGGAACGCCATGCCTTCTACACGCGCCTCGAGGAACGACTCGCCGCGCACCCCGGCGTCGCGTCGGTGACGACGTCGATGGTACCGGTGCTCGGCGGCGGGTCGTGGGGCACCGACCTGCAGGTCGAGGGGCTCGTCACCGAGCCGGGACGTGACATGAATGCCCGGTACAACGAGATCGGGGCGGACTACTTCTCGAAGATGAGAGTGCCGCTCCTCGCCGGGCGCGAGTTCACCGACGCCGATCGGGGCGACGCGGCTCCGGTCGCGGTGGTGAATGAGGCGTTCCTGAAGAAGTTCGAGATCGATCGAGCGCGCGCGGTCGGGACGCGCATCGGACGCTCCACCGCAGGGGAGCCGCGGATCGAGATCGTCGGCGTGATCCCGGACACGAAGTACGCCAACGTCAAGGACACCGTCCCGCCCGTCTTCTACACGCCGTGGAAGCAGGATGCGGGACTCGACGGGCTGCACTTCTACGTGCGGGCGGACGGAGATCTCGCCGCGATCGCCGGAGCGATTCCCGCCGCGGTGCGCGAACTCGATCCCAACCTCCCCGTGGAAGGCCTCGTCCGGTTCGAGGATCGGATCCGCGAGAACGTCTTCCTCGACCGGATGATGAGCGTCCTGGCGGCCACCTTCGGAGGGCTCGCGACCCTCCTCGCCGCGGTGGGGCTCTACGGTGTGCTCGCCTACTCGGTCGAGCAGCGCACCCGCGAGATCGGCGTGAGGATGGCGCTCGGAGCGCAGAGGGGGGAGGTGAGGGCGATGGTGCTGCGCCAGATGGCGAGGATGGCGGGGATCGGCGCGGTCGCGGGCGGCGTGCTCGCCGTCTTCATCGGGCGATCCGCGCAGAGCCTCCTCTACGAGCTGGGCGGAAGCGATCCCGTCGTGATCGTGCTCGCCGGCCTCGTCCTGGGCGGCGTGGCGCTTGCGGCCGGCTACATCCCGGCCGGGAGGGCGTCGGGCGTCGATCCCCTGGAGGCGCTTCGGTACGAGTGAGTCCGGGCGCCGTGTGCCGGACCGCCGGGCGCCGGGTCGCTCAGAACTTCACGCCGGCCCGGATCCCGACCCACTCCGCGTCTCCCGTGAAGCGGTAGTCGGCGACGATCTCGACGAGGAGGAGGTTGATCCCGACCTCGGGCACGAAGGCGACCTCCTCGTCGCCGTCTCCGAAGAAGAAGAGCGCGTTGCCGCCGAAGAAGATCGTGCCGGAGTTCACGCGTACCCCGGGGCCGATGTGCCCGGTGTCGAACTCGTCGGGGGTCGGGGAGGCGCCCGGGTCCGCCTCGAAGCGCGAATACCCGCCCTGCATGTGCACATCGATGAGTCCGAGTCCGAGCGTGCCGTACTGCGCGCGCACCGTGAAGCCGCGGTCGTGCGTGTCGGCGAGGTCTCCGGTGGGAACCGCGAGCCCCGCACCGATGCTCCGCGAGAATTGAGCGTCGGCGGGTGTGCTGAAGAGCGCCAGGGCGAGGAGGGTCGCGCCCAGGACGAAGAACGGTGAAGGTGCGCGCATGGGGAGTCCGGCGGGGGGTGGAGGTGGCGGATCCGAGCCTCTGAAAGCTGTGAGAGGCGTGGCGTTACGCCAAGGGGCCGGAGGGTGTGGCGCCGTTCGAGCCGGGGGGCGCGTCAGGCCGGCGGATGGATGGGATCGGAGGCGCGCGCAAGCTCCTCGCGGATCGCACGCGCGAGCTCTTCCCCCCGGAACGGCTTCGCGATGAGCCGGACGTCATCGGGCACGTCGGACTCGTCGAGCCCACGCGGGTAGCCCGACATCAGGATCACGGGCACGTCGAGCTCGCGCGCGAACCGTGCCACGGCGCCCCCATCGTTCTCGCCCGGCATGACGACATCGCTCAGGACGAGATCCGGGAGCTCTCCCTCATGGAGGAGTTCGATCGCGCGGTCGCCGCTCTCGGCGGTGCGGACCTCGTAGCCGAGGCGCGTGAGCTGGCGTTCGAGCACGCGGCGCACCGACTCCTCGTCCTCGACCACGAGGATCTCGATCTCTCCGTCCTCCGGACCCTCCTCCCCCGGGGGAACGATGTCCGCGCCTCCCGGCTCGGGCACCCACGGCAGGAAGAGCCGTGCCCACGTACCGCGTCCCTCGATCGACTCGATCACGAGATCACCGCCGGACTGGTGCGCGAAGCCGAGCACGGTGGAGAGCCCGAGGCCGCTCCCCCCGCGGTCGGCCTTCGTCGTGAAGAAGGGATCGGTGGCCGCGCGCAGCACCTCGGGTCTCATCCCCGTTCCGGTGTCCCGCACCGAGAGGACGACGTACTCGCCCGGGCGCAGATCCCGGCATTGATCTCCGTCGATCGGGAGCCGCGTGCGGTAGCGCGACACCGTCAGGATTCCGCCTCCCTCCATCGCGTCGCGCGCGTTGATCACCAGATTGAGGAGCGCGGCCTCGAACTGCGTCCGGTCCGCGCGAACATGGCACTCGTCACCCGAGGGTTGAATCACGAGACTGATCTTCTCGGGGACGGTGGCGCTCAGGATCACGCGCGAGCCCTCGATCATCTCGTTCACATCGAAGACCTCGGGCTGGAGTGTGGCCTGGCGCCCCAGGGTGAGGAGGCGCTGGGTGAGGCGCGCACCCCGCTCCGACGCGGCGAGCGCATTGGCCCGCAGGTGCTCGACCTCTTCATCGACCTCGGTGTGCGACTTCATGAGCTCGAGCGACCCGATGATCACGCTGAGGAGGTTGTTGAAATCGTGCGCGACGCCCCCGGTGAGGCGTCCGAGCGCTTCGCGCCGCTGCGACTGCGCCACGACCTCTTCGGAGGATCGCAGCTCGCGCTCCTGTCGCGCCAGTCGGCGCGACAGCCGGGCCTGCTCGGATCCGATGCGCCAGAGGAGCACGAAGGTGAGGCCGGTGACGAGGAGGACGGCGGCGCTCCCCGGGAGGCCGTGCGTAAAGGGGATGACGGCCTCGTCTTCGGAGGGCTGCCACTCGACCACCATGCGGTGCCTGGCGATCGGGACCTCGAAGCGCACCGGGCTCACCGTGCGGAAGTCCGGCGGCGTCAGGCCTGAGCGGATGTACGCTCCCGATTGCACATGGATGAGGGTATCGCCCGCGGCGTCGAGGACGTGCGCGTGATAGCGCGCGGATTCCGCATCGACCGAGAGACCCGCCCGTCGCAGGAGTTCGGCGGGGGTGAAGCCGACCGCGACCCCTCCCCAGGTGAAGCCGGGGTCGAGTACCGATGCGTCGAAGGTGCCCAGGAGGACGAGGCTTCCTGCCGCCGTGGTGGTATCGCCCGCGATCCGGACCGGGGGCGTGATCTCGATCTCACCCGAGGCGCGAGCGCGCTCGAAGAGGCCGTACCCGATCTCCGCGGAGGCCATGTCGTAGCCCCACGCCCCGGCGCGCTCCTCCTCGGGTTCGACGAGGAGGATCGGGAGACCGGCCGCGCTGTCGGTCTCGGTGGGAAAGAGGGAGAACTCGCCGTAGCCGAGCCGGTCGTACTCGTCGCGATACCGGGTGAGGAAGCGGCGCCAGTCGACGCGGGCTCCCGGCGGACTGAGGACCACGATCGCGATGGCGCGCCACGGCGGGTCCGTCAGGGGGTCCACATTCGCCATGAATCGCGAGAGGTCTTCCGGCGTGACCTCGGTCGAGGTCGAGAGGTAGGCGCGGGTGGCCCGCAGGTGGCGCGCCGTGGCGTCCATCTCCGTCTCGAGCTGCAGCGCGACGAGTTCGGTCACCCGTTCGAGATCGGCCTGCCGCGCGGCGCGCTCGGATCGGATCGCGCCCCCGCCCACCGCGACCGCGACGGTGAACCCCGCGAAGAGGACCGCGATTCCGATCGGCGCGCCCGCGAGCGCGCCCTGGCGGAGGGAGGTGGGAGAGGTCACCGGATCATGCGCGCGGGGCGGGGGCGGGGGCCACGCGGCGGGGAGTGGGGCTCACCGCACCACGAAGTGGACGGTGTCCACCACAAGGGGGTCGAGGGGGACGTGCACGCCGTCGCCGACGACCGCGATTCTGAGCGTCTCGGCCATCTACGCCACGTCCCTGAGCCGCATGCGCAACACATCGGTCGACACGCCTGCTATCTTGCCGATCAACAACATGCGCAGCATCGACGCCTCGAACTTGCGCTGCATCACGTACGCCACGACCGGTTCGGGGCCGATGGCTACGCGGCGCGCGCCGTGAAGCTTCTGGACGACGAGCGCGTCCGCGACGACATCGAAGCGTTCGGGATCGGCCAGCGCCTCT
>JAVVEY010000185.1:0-3439 GCA_032250675.1 Longimicrobiales bacterium
CCTCCTCCCCCTCCACCACACGCCCATGCGCCACGACGAGATTCCATCGCTGCCGGAGGTCGGGCTCGGGAGCGGGGAGGGGCCGGGTCATCGTCGAACGGTAGGGGAGGAGGATCGCGTGCGTCTCGTGTGCCGGGAGGACCACGGCGCGGGCCCGACCCGCGGCGGCGTCGACATTCGGGAAGGAGTCGAGGGCCGCGAGGGCGCCGGCGTCCTCGGTTCGGCGTGGCGTGTCGCGCGCGCCGGCCACCATGAGAACGCGCGTCTTCGGGAGCGCGGTGCGGAGCTCGTCGAGTCCACGCGTGAGCGCGACGAGCGCTCCGGGCGGGGGGTTGGGACGATCGAAGATGTCGCCGGCCATCACCACGAGGTCTGGAGACGCTTCGACGATCCGGACGATCGCGCGCTGAAAGGCGACTGCGAGGTCGCGCTCTCGCAGATTCTGGCCCCGCTCGGCGCGGTCGAAGGCACGGTGTCCCAGGTGCAGGTCCGAGAGGTGCGCGACAATCATGGGTCGGGCGCGAACTCCTCGATCGACGGAACCGCCTCCCACTCGGCCTCGACACGGGCGCGGCGCGAGCGCTCGATCTGGGCCGCACTCGAGAGGCAGAGGAGCGAGAAGAGGTAGACGCTGACGGGGGTGACGCGCGGAAGGAGGACGAACCCGAGGGTCGGCACGCCGAGGGTCGCGCCGGCGAGCGCGGGAGCCCCGATCGATCGCATGCGCCCCGACCGGCGGCGTCCATCCTCGCCGCGCACCTCTCTTCGGAGCCCCGCGAAGACGAGTCCGAAGCCGTACATCGGGAGGACCGCGAAGAGGGTGAGGGTGATGCCCCGCGAGGCGACCTCGTCGGGGAGCTGGCCGGCGACGCTCCAGGTGAAGGCGGCGACCCCGGCGATGAGGAGAGTGCCGGTCGCGACCATCCAGCGCCAGAGTCGAGACACTTCCTCACCCGAAGGACGACTCGCGACCCCCACCGCGAGCGCGGCGAGCTCGAAGGTCAGCACGAGGGTCACCGCCCGGATGAAGCCGTCGGCGGCATAGAGGAGGAGACCGAAGGCCATCTCCGCCGCCACCACACACCCGAGTCCGAGGAGGAAGGGGGGGACCCACTCCGGTGTGCGCATCAGGGGGAGGCGAGGGCGCGGTACCGCCCGCCGTGGAAGACGAGAGGCTCGACCGCTTCGTCCGCGTCGCACCCGAGCACCTCGCCCACCACGATCGTGTGGTCGCCGGCGGTGTGGAGCTGGGCCACGCGGCAGTCGAGCCAGGCGGCGGCGCGTTCGAGAACGGGACTCCCCGTGATCTCCCGCCGCCATGCGACATCCACGAAGCGGGCACCCGGGGAGATCGTGGCGAAGCGATCGGAGAGGTCTGCGGAGTCCGCGGCGAGGAGATTGACGGCGAAGTGCTCCCCGGCCACGACGGCGTCGTGCGCGGACGATCCGCGGCCGATGCAGACGAGGAGGTAGAGCGGGGCCAGCGACACCGAGGTGAGCGAATTCGCGGTGAGTCCCCACGGATCGCCGTCGCGGTCGACCGTGGTGACGACGCTCACCCCTGTGGGAAAGCGGCCGATGACGCGTCGATAACTTCCTGAATCGGGAGGTGTCACACCGTAACTCCTGCTTGGACCCCGCGGGCCCACTCCATTAGGTTCATTGAGCTTCTTTCCCCGTCGCACCGGGCAGTTCCCGATCAGCGTCAGGGACCCACCGAATCAGGTGAATCCCTTGAGAATCAAGGCTTTCCTCGGGATCGCGGGATCCGTGATCATAGGCGCGCTCTCGGCGTGCGACAATGTCGAGTTCGAGGGAACGCGTCTCGAGCTCGTACCGCCATCGGGGGACTCCTCCGAGACCGCAGAGGCGTCGGACACCCTCGAGGCGCGCGATTCGACGGTGGCGAGTCCCTTCCCCGAGGGTCCGCTCCTCTACATGGGCACGCGCACGGGCACGCAGGTGTCGGTGCATCCGGTGGGCGAGATCACCGCGACGGGGCTGCGCCCGCTCGACCACACCGGCACCCCCGGATTCCTCGACGCCCTCATCGAGCGGCGACTCGCACCGGGCACTCCCCTCACTCTCTTCGCCGAGGGGGTGCGGGTCGGCACCCTCCGTGTGCAGGAGACCACGATCGAGTCCGGGTTCTGCCGCCCCACCCCGGTCGCGAGCGGGGTGGCGGAGGTGGTGCCGGGCACGGAAGAGGCGGTGCGCTTCCTGGCGGTCGACGAGGCGGCGGTAGCGGACGTCCCGTACGGCGAATACCGACCGGTCGAGCACACCTTCGATCAGCGTGTCGCCGGTCTCGACTTCGCTGCGGAGGCACTCAGGCGTACCGGAGCGCTCTGGCCGCCCTCGGTCCTCGAGAGCCGCGCCGACATGCAGGCCGTCCCCCTCGACGGGGTGCCGCGCGGCGCGATCGCCGCCACCTTCGTGGTGGGCGATCGCCTCGCGGTGGGTCCTCCCGACTCTCGACGCGCGCACAGCATCTTCATCCTCGCCACGGGTGACGTGGGCGACTACACCCTCGACTACATCGGGTATCGCCCCGTGGCGGATGGCGGCAAGGGGGTCGCGCGCTTCTTCGAGCAACTCGATTGGGATCGGGATGGTCAGGCGGAGATCGTGCTCGAAGTCTTCGGTGAGCGGGCCCGGTGGGCTGCGGTGCTCGACCGGGGCCCCGACGGATGGACCACCACCTTCGAGTCCGCCTGCTCGTGACGGGGGTGGCGGCCCTCCACACAGCCCGGAGGTGTGCACTCATCGGGCTCGTGGTGGCCAGCGCGTGCGGCGGGGAGGGAAGGGAGGACGGGCCGGACGAACGACGCGGGGCGACGACGCGCGGACTCATCGACGCCGCTGCGGAGACGCGCGGGATCGTGGACGCCGCGGGTGATACGCTCCGCCTCTCCCTTCCCCCGGAGCGGATCGTGTCGCTCGTCCCCGCCGTCACGCGTATCGTGGCCGAACTCGGCGAGGGCGCCCGTCTGGTGGGGCGCACCCGCTACGACACCGCGGCGGCCTTCGCGGATCTCCCCTCCGTCGGTGAGGGGATGGGGCCCGACTGGGAGGCACTCGTGGCGCTCGAGCCCGACCTCGTCGTCTACTTCCACGGCGCCTCCGACCCCGACACCCCCGCGCAGCTCGCCCGTCTCGGGATCCGCCGCTTCGCGGTGCGCCCCGACGACCTCGACGATGTGATCGCGCTGCATCACACACTCGGCGTCCTCCTCGACCGGGCGTCGCGCGCCACCGCGCTGACATCGAAGGTCGAGGCGGAGCTCGACGCGGTGCGCACGGCGGTCGCGGGGCTCGGCCACCCCGGCGTCGCCTACCTCCTCGACGGCGCCCCCCCCTGGGCGGCGGGCCCGGGGACGTGGATCGGGCAACTCGTGATCCTCGCCGGGGGACGACTCCTCCCCACCGATCTTCCGCC
>JAVVEY010000051.1:0-20115 GCA_032250675.1 Longimicrobiales bacterium
GCCCGCCGGCCTCGTCGGGTCGATTCACTCGGCGGCGTCCCGATCGCGGGTCGTGCGTGGCGCGCCCGTCAGGTCGTGGATCACGATGTCGGCGATGCGACGCGCGGCGTGGCCGTCTCCGTAGGGATTCGGACCCGACGGCGCATCACCGCGCGGTGATGCGAGCGCGGTCTCGGCGGCCTCCACGATCCGGTCGTGCGAGGTGCCCACGAGGGCGGCGACGCCCGCCTCCACCCCTTCGGGCCGCTCGGTGACCTCGCGCAGGACGAGGACCGGGGTCCCGAAGGTGGGGGCCTCCTCCTGGATTCCCCCGGAGTCGGTGAGGACGAGGTCGGCCTCGCGCAGCGCGGCGACGAGGTCGAAGTAGTCGACGGGGTCGGTCAGGGCGATGCGGGGATGATTCGAGAGGAGCTCCCGGGCGGGACGCTGCACCTCGGGGTTGGGATGCACGGGGTAGACGATGCGCACATCGGGATGTCGGTCGGCGAGCGTGCGCACGGCCCGGAAGACCTCGCGGATCGGTTCACCGAACGACTCGCGACGATGCGCCGTGAGGAGGATGAAGCGCCCCGCGTCATCGATCGCGGCGCGAAGCGCTGCATTCCCCACCGGGCGCTCCCCCCCGGCGATCTGCTGCAGCGCGTCGACCACGGTGTTGCCCGTCAGGTGGATCGCGCCCCCGGGGACCCCTTCGCGGCGGAGGTTCGCGGCGGCGCCTTCCGTGGGCGCGAAATACCAGTCGCTGAGGACGTCGGTGAGGCGTCGGAATATCTCTTCGGGCCAGGGCGCCCACTTGTCGTGACTGCGCAGCCCCGCCTCGACGTGCCCGACACGGACGCCTTCGAGGAACCCCACGAGCGCGCCGAAGCACACCGTCGCGGTGTCTCCCTGCACGAGAATCGCCGAGGGCTTCTCACGGGCGACCACCTCGCGCAGCCCGTCGAGACAGCGGTGCGCGACATCGTAGAGTGTCTGTCCCGGCGACATGATCTCGAGATCATGTGCGGGGGCGAGGCCGAAGGCGTCCAGCACCCCGTGGACGAGCTCGTCGTGCTGGCCCGTGAGCACGAGGCGGGGTTCGATCTCGTTCGAGCGCGCCTCGAGCGCCTGCACCACGGGCGCCATCTTGATCGCCTCGGGGCGTGTACCGACGACGACGAGCGCGCGGGGCCGGCTCCCGCTCACCCCTCCCCTCCCCCGCCACGCAGGAGTTGTCTGCGGAGATCCGAGATCTCGCCGCGGAGCTGCGCCACCATCTCGGCGAGAAATCCGACGCCGATGAGGAGCACCCCGACGGTCACGAGGAGGATGACGAGATAGAGGAAGGGGCGAAAGCCGAAGCCGAGCCCGAAGCGCAGCCAGAGGGCGACGATTCCGACCACGGTGCCCGTCCCGACGAGGAGCGCTCCGAGCGAACCGAAGAGCATGAGGGGCTTCGCCGAAAACCGCAGGAGAAAGCCGACGCTGAGGAGATCGAGGAGCCCGACCACGACGCGCCACGGGCCGGTGAACTTCGAGACGCCTGCGCGGCGCGGAAAGAGGGTGATGTCGATCTCGGTGACACTCCATCCCCGGGCATGCGCGAGCACGACGAAGTACCGATGCCAGTCGTGTCGCAGGTGGAGCTCCAGGAGCGCATTCCGCCGGAACGCCTTCATCGAGTTCATGTCGGAGACGGGAATATCGAAGAGGCGTCGAGAGAGGGCGTTGTACACGCGCGAGATCCCCTCCTTCTCGTAGCTGCCCACCTTCCGTCCGGTGACGATCCCCCACCCCGCCTGCAGCGCTTCGAGGAAGCGCGGAATCTCGTCGGGGAGGTGCTGCAGATCGGCGTCGAAGAGGATGATCGAGCGGCGCGACGTGGCCTCGGTTCCCGTCACCATCGCCTCCGTCTTGCCGAGGTTGAGGGGATGGCGCACGACGCGGAGGGCTTCCCACCCCGTGGCCTCACGCTCGGCGAGGTCGCCGGTGCCGTCGGTGGATCCGTCATCGACGAGCACGACTTCGCCGTGCAGGTCGTATCGGGCGAAGGCGGCCTTCAACTCGCGGACGAGCTCGGGGATCATCTCCGCTTCATTCCAGGCGGGCACGACGACGCAGAAATCTCTGCGTGTCTCGGCGTCGAGTCGCCCCGCGGCGGCGCGGGCCGCCTCGAGGAGGGCGGGCTCGGCGGGTGTATCGGTCGTGCTCATTCCCTTCATATCCTCTTGCGCATCCGTGCCGGAAGAATCCCCATCTGGTCGCGATACTTCGCCACCGTCCGTCGCGCGATCTTCACCCCCTCCTCCCGAAGCCTGCGGACGAGGACGCTGTCGGTGAGTGGCTTCATCGGATCCTCCTCTTCGACGAGGATACGGATCTTGTCGCGCACCCCGCGGGCCGAGATCGCCTCACCCGATGCCGTCGAGAGGCCCGAGGAGAAGAAGTACTTGAGCGGGAAGACCCCTCGCGGCGTCTGAGCGTACTTCTCATTGGTGACTCGCGAGACGGTGGATTCGTGCATCCCGATATGGTCGGCGACTTCGCGCAGCGTGAGAGGGCGCAGGTGCTGAACTCCCCGTTCGAAGAAGTCGCGCTGGCGGTCGACGATGAAGCGCATCACGCGAAGCATCGTCTGGCGTCGCTGCTCGATCGCCTGGACCATCCAGTTCGCGGCGTTGAGCTTGCTGCTGATGAACTCGCGATTCTCTCCCTTGAAGCTCGAGCGGTCGCGGGCGATCTCCTGGTACGCCTTCGAGATGCGGAGTCGTGGGAGTCGGGTGTCGTTTGCGAACACCATGTACTCGCCGTCGATCTCCTCGACGATCAGGTCCGGGATCACGTAGTGTTCGGGGTCCTCATTCACCGAGCTGCCCGGCTTGGGATCGAAACGCGCGAGCGCGTCGGATGCGGCCTGCACCTCTTTCTGTGACATCCCGGAGGCCTGCGCGATCTCCGCCCAGCGATGGTTCACGAGTTCGTCGAAGTGGGTGTCGACGAGCGCCCACGTCGGAGTTCCCTCCATCCCCGCGCGTCGCATCTGGATCAGGATACACTCGCGCACGTCGCGCGCCCCGACCCCGGCCGGTTCGAACCCCTGGATCCACGCGAGGACGTCCTCGGCCTCCTCGAGGGTCCAGGGGCGGAAGAGGTGATCGATCTCGGCGAGCTCCGCGGCGCGCTCCTCCGGATCCTCGATCTCGGAGGCGGCGGCTCGTGCGGGCGGGATCATCTCGACGAGACGGGCGTTGGCGGCCTCGACCGCCTCGTCGAGCGTGCACGCCAGCAGTCCGGAGGGTTCGAGGTTGCCCACCAGCTCCTCACCGAGACGCATCTGGCGTTCGTCGAGATCGAGGAGGTGCAACTGGTCGAGGAGGTGATCCTCGAGGTCACGCGTGACGACGGCGGTCGGCGGGATGTATTCGCGGTGCTCGTACTCCTCTCGACGCCCCCCTGCATCGAAGCCGTCGAGGAGGATCTCCTCCCAGTCGATCTCCTCCTCGGTGCGCTCGTCCTCCGCGTCGTCCGCGAGCTCGAGATCCTCGGAGATTTCGGTCTCCTCCAGTTCCAGGAAGGGATTCTGCTCGACTTCGAGCTTGAGTTGTTCCTGCAGCTCCATGAAGGGGAGGTGGAGGAGCTCCATCGCCTGGTAGAGGCGCGGATTCCCGTGGAGCTCCTGCGCGAGCGCACCGTGAGCGTGGAGCCCGGACTTGATGCTCTTCATGGCGTATCCGGGGGGGCGCGGGAGGAGTCGTCCGCGGTGTCACCGAGAGCGGTGGGCGCGATCTCGAGGTCACTCTCTCCCTCGGGGGGTGGGAAACGCTCACGCATCCGGACCGTGAGGATCGGCCCGAGGTAGAGGTCGGCGGCCTCGTCGTTCCATACGATATCGGAGACCCCGCCGGCGATGCGGATGCGGCCATCGTACATGATGTAGGCGCGATCCACGATCTCGAGCGTCTGTTCGACGTTGTGGTCCGAGATGACCACGCCGATGTTGCGCGTCTTCAGCTCTCCGACGATCTCCTGGATGTCGTTCACCGCGATCGGATCGATCCCCGCGAAGGGTTCGTCGAGGAGCATGAATCGGGGTTGCTGCACGAGCGCGCGGGTGATCTCGAGCCGCCGCCTCTCTCCTCCTGAGAGCGCGTACGCCTTCGTGTGGCGGAGCCGTTCGAGATCCAGCTCATGCAGGAGTCGCTCGAGACGTTCGGTCTGCTCGCGACGCTTCAGCTTGAGAGTCTCCAGGATCGCGAGAACATTCTCCTCGACGGTGAGCTTCCGGAAGACCGAGGGCTCCTGCGCGAGGTAGCCCACACCGAGGCGCGCGCGCTTGTACATCGGGACGCGCGTGACATCCCGATCGTCGAGGTACACCCGTCCCGAATCGGGGGCGATGAGGCCGACCATCATGTAGAAGGTGGTGGTCTTCCCCGCACCGTTGGGGCCGAGCAACCCGACGATCTCGCCCTGACGCACCTCGATGTCGACCGCGTTGACGACAGTACGGCGCTTGAAGGCCTTCGTCAGGCCGCAGGCCGAGAAGCGGCTCGCACCCGCAGCTTCGGACATCTCGGTCACGAGGCACCTCCGGGACCGCGGTTCCGTCGCGCGCGGCCGCGCGGCTGAAGGTACACGCCTTCTTCGAGTCCCAGCACCTCCATCCGTTCCACCTCACCTCCCTCGAAGATCAGGATGATGCGGACGGCCACGACGTAGTGGATCCCGGGGGTCGTGCGCGCGACGGGGGTCTCGACCGCGCCCTCGATACCCCCTCCCGTCCGGGGCACCGCCGTGGAGTCGGACGGGGGATCGGTCCGTCCCACGATCGAATCGGTACGGAGAGCGCCTCTGTCGTCGGGTGCCGGGGTTCCGGCCGTCGACGTCGAGTCCGGAGGAAGTCGATAGAGACTGGAGGCGTTGCCGGCGGCCACCACCCGATCGAGGACCCAGGTGATCGAATCGCCCTCGACCACCGGGGTGAAGGTGACCGTGATCGTATCCCCTCGCATCCAATCCTCCCGGGCGATCTCCGGGAGCATCGAGACATCGATCGAGTCGCGCTCCCAGACGGCGTGCGCCCGCCCCACACCCACCAGCTGCTCGAGTGCCCCCGCGGTGGTCTCCACATCGAGCGAGTCGGCCCGGATCGTCGTCCTGCCGGAGCGAGCCACCGGTTGAAGCGCATCGACCGAGTCGCCCGGAGTCATCGTCTGGTCGCCGGACGGCACCTCCTCCGTGATGCCGGGGGGAGGGGTCTCCGTCGTGACCGCTCGGCGATGGAGGGGGGCAGCCCAGAGCCCGTCCACCTCACCGTCGACGAAGGCGATCCGGATCCAGGGTGCCTTCAGGTCGAGGTCGGGGGCGAGGAGGCCCGCTTCACCCCTCGCCTCGATCTCGTGGATCTCGCCATCCGGCAGCCGCACGCGGACGTGGCGGCCGTCGATCCTCGAGGTGCCCTGGACCAGCGCGGCGTGCCCCCTGAGGTCGAGCGTCTGGATCACCTGATCGAAGACGAGGGTGTCGCTGTGGGTGGTGAGGGAGTCGCGAACCCCGTCGACCTCTCCGATCGCTTCGAAGAAGTCCTCGCCGCGCAGAAAGATCCGATCGGCGGTCACATCGAAGGGGGTGGCGGGCGTGGGTGGTTCACCCCTCCGGAGGATTTCCGCGGAATCGGGGCGTGGGGCGGGGAGGCGGGCCTTCGGTCGGGGACGCGCGCTTCCTCCCCCGAAGAGGGTGATCTCGTCTTCGATCCGTCCCCCGCCCCGCTGGAGGTAGTTGAGGGTGGGCCCCGTGAGGCGCCCTTCGTCCTCGAGGTCGGTGACGACCACGTCGGTCGCCGAATCCCCATTGGCGATGAGCTGGCGCGCCTGTCGAAAGTACTCCGCACGCACGGCGGTCAGCGAGCGTGTGGAATCGGCGTAGAAGACGTTCCCTCTCAGCGTGGCCCACCCCCGCGCCTCGTAGTAGGTGAGCGAGTCCGCGTGCAGCACGACGCCGTCCTCACACCGGATCCGTGGGCGTACCGACGAGATGATCCGAGTGGTGGCGAAGCTCTGGACCTCGGCGCTTTCGGTACCGGGTTCGAAGGCACATCCCTCCCCGAGCACCTGTTGCGCTCCTCCCGGATGCGGCACCAGGACGAAGAGGGCGCAGAGGCCCAGACCCGGTCGGACCCATCCGCGCCTCATCGTCGAGCCTCGGTCGACGCCGCGTCGCGCCCCGCGCGATCTCCCGGGGCCGACCCGGGCCCTCTGACGGTGTCACGGAAGATCTCGGGGATCGCACCGACCGGTCGGCACACGCGGAGATTGGAGATCTGGAGGTCGGACTCGAAGCAGCTTCCCGTCATCTCCTCTCCCCGGATCGTCGCATGCGTGACGGTGTCCGAGCGGATGAGGTCGCGGTCGGGGGTGTAGTGGAGGACCGGGCTGCGGATCAGGGTGTTGTCCGCGGGCACGCGCAGGACCGCATCGCCCGTGGCGACCATCGCCTGGGTCTCCATGTCGAGGATCGCTTCCTGCGAGGTGACGTTCGCGCGGAGGAACCCCAGCGAATCGAAGACCTCCATCTGGACGCCGAAGAGGCGCACCGTCGTGGAGTCGGTCCACTGCCATGTCGAGTCGGCCATGACGTGGGCGCTGCGCACCCCGTCGACGGTCGAGGTGAACTCGAACCCCTGAATGATCTGGAGATCGGCCGGACCGAAGTCGACCGGTCCCGTCTCGAAGCCGTCGGCGGAGTTGTCACACGCGACGACGGCGAGCCCGAAGGCAGCGAGGAGCGGGATGACGCGTCGGATCATGCTCCCCCCGCCCGCATCAGGTCGTGGAGGTGCACGATTCCCTCGAGACGGTGTTCCCCGTCGACCACCGGGAGCGCCATCACCCCCTCCGACTCCATGCGGTGAAGGGCAGCGCTCCCCCGTTCGTCGGATGCCGCCACGAGGGGGGAGTGCGTCATGACGTCGCGGACCGGGGTATCCGGCCAGCCGCGGGGATCGCGCTCGATGAGGCGGGTCAGGTCGCCCGCGGTCACCACCCCGACGAGTCGGCCCTCGTCGACAACCGGGAGGGTGCCGCGCTTCTCCGCGATCGGGACGACCGTCTCGCGCATCGGGCGCCCGGGTGCGATCGAGGGGTACGCGTCGCGCACCATCACCTCGCCCACGCAGGCCGAGAGGCGTCGTCCGAGCGCGCCTCCCGGGTGGTAGCGCGCGAAGTCGTCGGGGCCGAAGCGATTGAGCTGGAGGGTGACGACGGCGAGGGCGTCCCCGATCGCGAGCGCAGCGGTCGTGGATGTGGTCGGCGCGAGATCCATCGGGCACGCCTCTTCGTCGACGCGGGAGTCGAGGACGAGGCGCGCCGCGCGGGCGAGGGTCGAATCCGATCTTCCGGTGACCGCGACGATCGGGACGCCGGTCCGCAGGAGGTAGTCGAGGAGGCCCGCGAGTTCGTCAGTCTCGCCGCTCTTGGAGACGATGATCGCGAGATCGTGCGCGCCCACGATCCCGAGGTCGCCGTGTACCCCTTCGGTGGGGTGGAGGAAGGTGGCCGGCGTGCCGGTCGAGGTGAGGGTCGCCGCGATCTTGCGTGCCACGACGCCACTCTTGCCGATCCCCGCGACGACCACCCGCCCCCGGAGCTGGGCGAGGAGGCGTGCCGCTTCCACGAATGAGTCTCCGAGGCGTCCCGCCACATCCTGGAGCGCTCGGGCCTCGAGCTCGAGCACCCGACGTGCTTCCGCGAGGACCTCCGCGTCCGAGTCGCCGAAGCCCGGTACCGCACCACCATCCATCGCACGCTCCGCGTCACCCGTCCTCGTCTTCATCGGCGCTCTCCGGGGTCGATCATCTCGGCGGTGCGCGCGACCCACGCCTCCACGATGCCGTCCCACGATCCTCGAGCGCGGAGGAGGACCCGCGCGAATTCGCGAACGGCGCCGTGTCCCCCTCGACGCTCGCTGACCCAGTCGGCTTCATCCGCGATCTCGGGCTGGGCGTTGGCAACCGCACACTTCAGTCCCATCCGACGGAAGATCGCGAGGTCGGGGAGATCGTCCGCGAGCATCGCCACCTCCCGCCACGCGATTCCGTCACGGTCGAGGATGTTCTGGAGGATCGCGAGCTTGCGGGAGGCGGCGTCCTGATGAAGTTCGACCCCGAGTTCCTTCGCCCGCGCCACGCTCGCACGCGAGACGCGCCCCGAGATCCAGATGACACGGATGCCGTCGGCTTCGAGAAGCTTGATCCCGAGTCCGTCCTGGATGTCGAAGCGCTTGAACTCGACCATCTCGTTCACGGCGGATTGCCCCATATAGACGCCGCCGTCCGTGAGGACACCGTCGACATCGAGGACGACGACCCGCACGCGCTCCGCCACCGTCCGGGGGATCGTGCTCCCTGCGGTGGCGACCGCTTCGGGGAGTTGTCGACGGGAGTGGGCCATCAGACGCGCCTCGCGGTGGGGTCAGGAGCCGCGGACGCCCGCGTGCCTTCGGGATCAGCGAGCGCGGCGCGGATGGCCACCACCTCGCGGAGGAGGGCTTCCAGTCGCTCGAGGGGGAGCATCGTGGCGCCGTCGGAGGGTGCGCGCCGCGGCTCCGGGTGCACTTCGAGGAAGAGCCCGTCGCATCCGGCCGCGACCGCGGCTCGCACGAGCGCGGGGGTGTGTTCGGGATCCCCTCCGGAGCTGCCCCCCGCCGCTCCCGGGCGCTGCACGGCGTGCGTACCGTCGAAGATCGCCGGCACCCCCGTGGCGTCCCGCATGCGCGCGAAGGAGCGCATGTCGACGATGAGCTCCCCGTAGCCGAAGGCGGTGCCACGCTCGGTCGTGACGATCGTCTCCGCCCCCGAGCGTCGTGCCTTCTCGACCACGGCCGCCATCTCCTCGGGTGCCATCCACGGCCCCTTCTTGATGTTGAGCGCGCGGCCCGTGGCCGCTGCGGCGACGATGAGGTCGGTCTGGCGACAGAGGAAGGCCGGGATCTGGAGTACCTCGGCTACCTCGGAGACGGGCGCACACTGATGCGCTTCATGCACATCGGTCACCACGGAGAGCCCGGTCTCGGCGCGCACGCGCTCCAGGAGTTCGAGGCCTCTTCGCAGCCCCGGACCCCGGGTCGAATCGAGACGCGCCCGATTCGCCTTGTCGAAGGAGGCCTTGAAGACGACGGGGAGCGAGAGCGCCTCGCCGAGACGGGCGACCTCACGCGCGACCGCGAGATTGAGGCGATCGTCCTCGAGTTGACACGGCCCCGCCAGGAGGGTGAAGCGATCGAACATCAGTCGCCTGCCGCGATCGGTTCGACCTGGCTCGGGTGGGTGAGCGCGGCGCGCTCGACCGCCGCCTCGATGAAGGCCGCGAAGAGAGGCGCGGGCCGCATCGGACGGCTCTTGAGTTCGGGGTGGAACTGCCCCGCCACGAAGAAGGGGTGGTCGGGAAGCTCCACCATCTCGATGAGTCCCCCGTCGGGGGAGGTCCCCGAGATGACGAGTCCCCCGGCCTCGAGGCGCGAGCGGTAGGCGTTGTTCACCTCGAAGCGATGGCGGTGGCGCTCGCTGATCTCGGTCGTCCCGTAGATGGCTGCGACGCGCGATCCTTCCCGGAGGTGGGCGGGGTACGCCCCGAGCCGCATCGTACCTCCCTTGTCGGTGATCTGCATCTGCGAATCCATGAGGCAGATGACCGGAGACTCCGCGTCTTCGCTGAACTCCCGGGAGTCGGCGTCGCCGAAGCCGAGGCGATTGCGCGCGAATTCGATCACCGCGCACTGCAGCCCGAGGCAGATACCGAAGAAGGGAAGCTCGTGCTCGCGCGCCCATCGGATCGCGGTGAGCATTCCGTCAATTCCGCGTGGACCGAAGCCGCCGGGAATGAGGAGGCCCTGGTACCGGTCGAGGCGGGCGACATTCGACTCGTCGAACTGCTCTGAACTCAGCCAGTCGATCTCGACCTTCACATCGTTCGCGATCCCCCCGTGCAGGAGCGCTTCCTGCACCGACTTGTAGGAGTCGACGAGCTCGGTGTACTTCCCGACGACCGCGATCCGCACCTCTCCCCTGCCCGGTGTCTTGATCGTGTTCACCATCTGGCGCCACGGCCCGAGGTCAGGTTCGGGTGCTTCCATCCCGAGCATGCGGAGTACGGTGTCGTCGAGTCGCTGGCGCTTGAGCTCGATCGGGACCTGGTAGATCGTCTCGACATCCCGTGCCTCGACGACCCCATCGAGGGGAACGTTGGTGAAGAGCGCGATCTTCTCCCGAATCTCCTCGTCGAGGGGGCGTTCTGTCCGGCAGACGAGGACGTGCGGCTGGATCCCGAGCTGCATGAGTTCGCGCACGGAGTGCTGCGTGGGCTTCGTCTTGAGTTCACCCGCGGCCGCGATGTAGGGGATGAGGGTGAGGTGCATGAAGATCGCGTTCTCGCGCCCGATCTCCTGACGGAACTGTCGGATCGCCTCGAGGAAGGGGAGCGACTCGATGTCGCCCACCGTCCCGCCGATCTCGGTGATCACGAAGTCGTTTTCGTCGGAGAGCCGGTGGATCCGCGACTTGATCTCGTCGGTGATGTGCGGGATCACCTGGACGGTGGATCCGAGGTAGTCCCCACGCCGTTCCTTGGCGATCACATCCGAGTAGATGCGCCCGGTCGTGATGTTGTTCGCCTGGCTCAGCGATTCGTCGATGAATCGCTCGTAGTGCCCGAGGTCGAGATCGGTCTCGGCGCCGTCATCGGTCACGAAGACCTCTCCGTGCTGGAAGGGCGACATCGTTCCGGGATCGACATTGATGTAGGGATCGAACTTCTGGAGGGTGACACGAAAGCCACGCTCCTTGAGGAGCCGCCCGAGAGAGGCGGCGGCGATCCCCTTGCCGAGCGAGGAGACGACTCCCCCGGTCACGAAGATGTACTTGGTCGGGTACGGTGCGTCGCTCATCCGTTCTCTCTGCTCATCAGGCGTGTGTGACGGGGTGATCCCGAAGGCGTCGCTCGACTTCGGCGACATCCCCGGGGGTGTCTACACCGGGAGCCGCGAAATCCACCACCGCGACCCCGATCGGGATTCCGGCCGCGAGCGGTCGGAGCTGTTCGAGGCGTTCGAGCCGCTCGAGGCGGCCCTCGGGAAGCGCGACCCACTCTTCGAGCGCCGTGCGGCGATAGGCGTACAGACCGAGGTGGCGGAGGTGCCGAGGCTGTGCACCCTCGGCGCGATCGTCTCCTCGATCCTCCCCGCGTCCCGTCGCATCCGCGCGCACCGCAGGGATCGGCGCGCGGGAGAAGTAGAGGGCACCCCCCACGTCGTCGCGCACCACCTTCACAACCGAGGGATTCAGGAGATCCTCGGGCGCCTCGATCGGCACCGCGCACGTCGCAATCCCCCACCCTTCCCCGATGAGCCGAAGGACGGCGTTCACCGCCTCCGCCGAGACGAGCGGCTCGTCTCCCTGGAGGTTCACGATGATCTCGAAGCCCGCGTACTCGGGCCGCCGCGCCACCTCCGCCACCCGGTCGGTCCCCGAGGGGTGGGCCGGATCGGTGCAGACGACCTCGGCGCCGAAGGCCGCACAGACGCGTGAGACCTCGAGGTCGTCGGCAGCCACGACCCGATGATCGAGGGCTTCCAGGGTGAGCGCTCGCTGCCAGACCCACTCGATCAGGGGACGCCCGAGGAGGGGATAGAGCGGTTTTCTGGGGAGGCGGGACGACGCCAGCCGGGCCGGGATCACTCCCAGCGTCCGACCGGGATTTCGGGGCGATCGATCTCCCGAATCCGAAACTCCCTTAGCAAGATTCACGCCAGTCAAGGTATCGCTCTCTCCCCCCTCGCGGCAACCCGGCGTGATTCCCGCCTCGGCGAGGATGAATCAGGGGGCAACGGCGTGAAACTCGATTCCTTCGCCGCCCTTCTCCACCGTCCGCTGCATCGACCATTCGCTCTCGAAGAGGATGAGCGGACGCTCACGGACGTCGTGGACGAGCCGTCGATCGTATCCCGCAGCGATCTCGTCGATCGATGCCTCGGGACCGGTGATCCAGCGTGCGCTCGTGAAGGGGAGCCGTTCGAGGCGTGCTTCCACCCCGTATTCACTCTCCAGCCGGTGAAGGAGGACGTCGAACTGGAGCGGACCCACCGCCCCCACGATCGGCGCGGGTCCGGCGATCGAGGATGCGTAGAAAACCTGGGCCGCGCCCTCTTCACCGAGCTGACGCAGTCCGTTGTCGAGGTGCTTGCGACGGAGCGGATCCTCGACGTGGATCCGCGCGAAGTGTTCGGGACTGAAGCGCGGGATATCACGGAATTCGACGGAGCTTCCCGCCGTGAGGGTGTCCCCGATGCGCAGGTTGCCCCGATCGTGGATGCCGACCACATCCCCCGGCCACGCTTCTTCGATCGCCTGTCGGTCGCGCGCCAGGAAGCTCTGCGGCTGGGCGAGGCGCACGCGCTGTCCACTTCGCTGGTTCGTCACATCCATCCCCGCCTCGAAACGTCCGGACACGATGCGGATGAAGGCGATGCGATCACGGTGTCGCGGGTCGAGGTTCGCCTGGATCTTGAAGACGAAGGAGGTGAAGGCCTCGTCGCATGGGTCCACCGATCCCTCGACGGCATCACGCGGCGGGGGTGCGGGGGCGAGTTCGAGGAAGGTTTCGAGGAAGGGCTCGATTCCGAAGTTGGTCAACGCGCTCCCGAAGAAGGTGGGCGAGAGCGTCCCCGCCAGGACGGCGTCCCGGTCGAAGGTCGCGCCAGCCTCATCGAGGAGTTCGATCTCTTCACGGATCTGCGCCGTGATCTCCGCACCGAGCGCGTCCGCGAGGGAGTCGGACGCGAGCGGATGCCGGTCGGTCCGTACCTCGGTCTGTCCATGATCGGCCCCCCGCCGGAAGAGGATCGCCTCTCCCGTCGGGCGGTGCACGACGCCGAGAAAGTGTCCCCGGTCGAGGATCGGCCAGGTGATCGGATAGCACGAGACCCCGAGGTCCGCCTCGACATCGTCGAGGAGTCGGAAGGGGTCTTCGCCCGGACGATCGCACTTGTTCACCAGGGTGAAGACGGGCGTACGTCGCAACTTGCAGACGTTGAACAACTTGCGGGTCTGTTCTTCAACCCCTTTCCGATTGTCGAGAAGCATCACCGCGGAGTCGGCTGCCACGAGGGTGCGGTAGGTGTCCTCACTGAAATCCTGGTGACCCGGGGTGTCGAGGAGATTGATCCGGAGTCCCCGGTAGTCGAACTGGAGCACCGAGGAGGTGACGGAGATCCCCCGTTCCTGCTCCATCTTCATCCAGTCCGAGGTCGCATGACGGGTCGCGCGCCGCGCCTTGACCGATCCGGCGAGGTGGATCGCTCCGCCGTAGAGGAGGAGCTTCTCGGTGAGCGTCGTCTTCCCGGCGTCGGGATGCGAGATGATCGCGAAGGTCCGACGGCGTAAGACTTCCCCTTCGAGTCGGGACGCGGAATCGTGGGCAGTGTTGGACATGGACGGGAAGCTAACAATACGGGCGTGCTCTGTGAGGCGGGACGAGGCTCGTCGCCTCAGTCGGGGATGACGCGTGTCCCCGCAGCCCCCGAGACGAGGTCGGCCGCCTCTGCGAGCGAACCGATCACGGCCTCGCCTCCCGTTGCGGCGACGAAGCGCGCGGCTGCGCGGGCCTTGGGCGCGATCGATCCCTCGGGGAGCCCGTCGGCGAGGTCGAGGAGCTCGCCCGCACCGATGCGACGGATCGGCGCCTCGTCCGGGGTGCCGAAGTCGCGGTATACGGCAGAGACATCGGTGAGGAGGAGGAGAAGATCCACCCCGAGTCCCCCGGCGAGGAGCGCCGTGGTCGCGTCCTTGTCGACGACGGCGTCGACGCCCCGGAATCGCCCCTCCCGATCCCGCGCCACGGGAATTCCCCCGCCCCCTGCACATATCACGAGCGCTCCCGCCTCGTGCAGGCGGCGCAGGATCGCCAGATCGAGGACCTCCAGCGGCGCGGGAGAAGGGACCGCGCGGCGCCACCCCTCCCCATCGGGTACGACCGTCCATCCGCGTGCTTCCGAGAGCCTCCGCGCTTCCTCCTCCTCGTAGACCGCTCCGATCGGCTTGGTCGCCCGGCCGAAGGCGGGGTCCGCCGGATCGACCCGCACCTGGGTGAGGAGAACGGCGAGTTCGACGGCGGGGCGCCGTGTACGGAACTCCTGCGCGAGGAGGTGGCCGATCCACCCGTCGGTCTCGGCTCCGAGAACATCGAGAGGCTGGGCCATCGTGGGGTCCTGGCCCGCCTCGAGGAGCGCAAGAATCCCGATATGGGGGCCATTCCCGTGCGTGACGACGAGGGTGTGGGTGTCGGAGAGGGGTGCGAGGGCATCGGCGGCGATCGCGACGTTGCGCTCCTGATTCTCGCGAGACGGAGCTTCCTTTCGTCTGAGAAGCGCGTTCCCCCCGAGCCCGATCGCGAGCCTCACGCGACGGGATCGCGTACGAGCGGACAACTCATGCAGCGCGCGCCCCCGCGTCCACGACCGAGCTCGCTGCCCGGAATCGTGATGACCTCCACGCCGGCCTTCTCGAGCTTGGCGTTGGTGTCATCGTTGCGGTCGTACCCCACGACCACGCCGGGTGCGAGCGCGAGCACATTGTTGCCGTCATCCCACTGTTCGCGCTCCGCCTGGTATTCGTCTCCGCCCGTGGTCACGACGCGCACACCCCCGAGGTCGAGTGCGTCGGCAATCGCCCCGAAGAGGTCGGATTCCTCGCGCACATCGAGGCCGTCCGGATCCGCGGGCCGAAGCGACCAGACCCGAAGCTGTTCTGCGACCCCCGGAAAGATGCAGAAGGCGTCACGGTCGATCATCGTGAGCACGGTGTCGAGGTGCATGTAGGCGCGAAGCTTCGGGACGGAGACGGCGAGCACCCGGTCGACCGTGCCCGCCTCGAAGAGGGTCTGTGCGAGCGCTTCGACCGCCTGCGGCGTGGTCCGTTGACTCATCCCGATCATCACGGTGCGAGGATCGAGCACGAAGACGTCCCCTCCTTCGAGCGTCGAGCCGAGTTCGGGCCGCGTGCCCTCACCGAACCACTGCGGCACCTCCGCCGAGGCGAAGTCGGGGTGGAAGCGGTAGATCGCGTGAAGGTGGACCGTCTCCCGCACGCGGGCCGGGTGCGCCATCGAGCTGACCGCCACTCCGCCTCCGATCCACGAGGAGGGATCGCGGGTGAAGAGGTGATTCGGGAGCGGAGGAAGGAGGAAGGCGTTCGAATCGAGTGCGGCCCCCACGAGCCCCTTTTCGCGCACCGGAGCCTCGGCGAGTGTCATCCCTCCGATCAGATGCGCGGCGAGCGTCGGCGGATCGATCTCGTCGAGCGCGGCGCGCAGCTCCGATGCGAGGGCACCCTGTTCCGCTCGCCCCACCCGGTGATCGAGGACCCACGAACGCCCCTCGGGAAGCGCGAGCACCCCGGCCAGAAGATCGTGGAGGTACCGCACCTCCACGCCGCGATCACGGAGCACGCCGGTGAAGGCGTCGTGGTCCTCCTGCGCCCGACGCACCCAGATCACCTCGTCGAAGAGGAGCTCTTCCCGATTGCGTGGGGTGAGGCGGCGCAGGCTCATCTCGGGACGATGCACGAGCACCGATCGCAGGCGACCGACCTCGGAGTGGACGCCCCACGGCGTCGCTGAAAACGACGTCATGCGTCGCCTTCCGGCGTGGTGATCACACGGGAGCGGAGCCGTTCCCATTCTGCCTCGGCCTCCTCGAGCTGCCGACGGTAGAGCGCCTTCACCTCGAGCGCCTGATCGGTGGGTTGGTGATCGCTTCCCGAGATGTATCCGCCCAGACTCGTGATCTTCGCGAAGAGCCGGCGACCCCACCAGAGCGAATCCTGGCCACCGGTGAGCCGGAGGTCGACGAGCGTCATCTCGAGTGCGGTGAGCGCATCGTAGCGTGCCGCCTGGGCCTCCGGGAGGTCTTCCTCCCGAGCCTCGACCTCGAGGAGGCGAGCCCGTTCGACCTCGAGGGAGTCGATGAGGGTGACCACACGATTGGTCATCTCACGGAGCTCGAGGGCGGTCTCGAGCTGGAGGCGCATCGCGGTCATCGTCCCCGTCGAAGAGGGGTCGGGGAGGAGGGTGAAGGGGGCCTCGAGGCGCACCCCATCCACCGTGAGGCGGACCGTGTAGGTCCCCGGCACCGCCGTCGGCGCCACCCGTCCTCCGTCGCCCGGACGCCGTGTGCCGTCGGGGTCGAGCCCGTCGTGCGCGTGTTCGAGCGGAGGTGTGCGCAGCGTCGGGATGCGGGATGCGGCGTGCCGCAGATTCCACTCGGTCCGGTTGAGCCCGGCGTGCGCCGGTGCAGGCACCCGGGCGATGACATCACCCGCGACGTCCACGATCTCGAGCGAGACCTCGTGGGAGTCGCCCGGAAGCCAGTAGTGAAGCAAGGCTCCACCCGGGCCGCTGTCGCCCGCAGCGGGCACCCCCGGCTGACTGAAGGGCGCGGCGGTGGGCACGAATCGCCACCAGTCACGCGGCGAGAAGAGGTGGGGGCGTGCCGTGTCGCGGCTCTCGCCGCCCCGCGCGCTCCCTTCGACCTCGCTTCGACTCTCGAGCGCGACCCCCTCGAGCGCGTCACCGGATTGCTGGAGCGGGGTGATGTCGTCCACGATCCAGAATCCTCGCCCGTAGGTGGCGATCACCAGATCGTCGAACCGATCCTGTACCTCGACCCAGTGGACGGGAGCCGGCGGAATCCCGGGGTAGCGGACCCACTCGTCTCCGCCGTTCGGCGAGACCCAGAGACCATTCCCGGTTCCCGCGTAGAGAAGTTCCTCCCGCTCCGGATCTTCCTGGAGCACATGCGTGAAGGAGAGCGGGGTCCGCGGAATGTCCGAATCGATGCGGCGGAAGCTCCGCCCTCCGTCGTCGGTGCGGTAGAGGATCGGATCGAAGATCCCGAGCTGATGGCCGTCGACCGCGAGGTAGACCCGATCCGGATCATGGCGTGACACCACGATGCTCGAGATCGTCGAGTAGGTGGGCAGCTCCGGGAGTCTCTCCGTCAGATCGATCCACTCGCCGCCGCCGTTCCGCGTCAGGTGAAGCTTTCCGTCATTCGTACCGGCCCAGATCTCTCCGGGTCGCGTCGGACTCTCGGTGATCGCGAAGACGACCGCGGCATACGTTGGACCCGCGTCGTCCGGGGTGAGTCCGCCCGTCTTCCGGAGGAGTGAGTCCTGCCCCGTGGAGAGGTCGGGGGAGATCACCTCCCACCTCTGACCTCCATTCGTCGATCGGTGGACATGCTGGCTTCCGACGTAGGCGACCGACGGATCGTGGGGCGAGAGCGCGATCGGGAAGGTCCACTGGAAGCGGTACCGGAGCGGGCGTGCGGGCCACGCTTCGGGATTGTCGGGCCATACCGTCACGGTGCGCGAGGTGCGCGTGGCGAGGTCGTGGCGATCGAGGATCCCCTCATAGCACCCCGACCACACCACGCCGTTGACGGTATCCGGCACCGCCCATCCACTCTCACACCCCCCGACCGAACGCCACTCACCCACCGGGATCGTTCTCCCGTGGAGCACCCGGGAGGGTCCGCGCGTCGAGGGTCCGTCCTGCCGGTTCCCGTACACATTGTAGGGGATCTCGTTGTCGAGCTGCACATGGTACATCTGCGCGATCGGGAGGAGCGCGCGATACCACGTCTCTCCCCGGGTGGTGGAGATCGAGACTCCCTGGTCGTGCCCGAGGATCATCCGGTCCGGGAGGAGCGGATCGATCCAGATGTCATGAAAGTCTCCGCCATTCCCGCCTCCCCCCCGGAGCGTCGCTCCTCCGTCGTCGCTCACCGTGTAGCTCGTGGCCATGAAGTGCACCTGATCGGCGTCGTCGGGTGCGGCCAGGAGACGCGTGTAGTAGTGCGGCCGCTGCTGGATCCGATGCTCCGCCTGCACCATCGCCCACGTCACACCGCCGTCGTCGGAGCGCCAGAGGACCCCCGGATGCTCGTCGGGGGCATCGCCGTCGGGATCGAGGGGGCCGTGGGCGGAGTTCACATTCGTCTCGATCAGTGCGTAGACCCGCTCGGGGTCGTCGGGAGACCCCGTGAGATCGATCTTGCCGAGCGGACCGCGCGGAAGACCATTCCCCTCGAGTCGGCGCCAGCTGTCGCCTCCATCGTCGGAGCGATAGATCCCTCCATTCTCCCCACCACTCCACCGCCCCCAGGTGCGGATCTTCATCGTCCAGAGCGACGCGAAGAGGACGTCAGGCTCGCCCGGCTTCATCCAGAGGGCGAAGGCACCCGTGCCGGGGTCGGTGAAGAGGACGCGCTCCCACGTCTCCCCGCCGTCGCGTGTGCGAAAGACCCCCCGCTCTTCCTGGTCTCCGTAGAGGTGCCCGAGCGCCGCGACCCAGACGATCCGGGGGTCCTCGGGGTGGATGATGATCCGCCCGATCCGTCCACTCTCGGGCAGCCCCATGAAGCTCCAGGTCTCCCCGCCGTCCTCGGAGCGATAGACACCCCTCCCGTGGCTCACATTCGATCGGATCCACGCTTCTCCCGTGCCCGCCCAGATCCGATCGGGGTCGGAGGGCGCCACCGCCAGCGCTCCGATCGACTGTACGTCGTGCTCATCGAAGATGGGATCCCAGGTGTGTCCCCCATCGGTGGTCTTCCAGATGCCGCCCGAGGCGGCACCCACGAAGAAGACATTCGGGTCTCCGGGCACCCCCGTGACCGCGCTGACGCGGTTGCCCACCGGGCCGATGTGGCGCGCCTCGAGTCCGGCGAGGAGAGATTCGAAGGCGCCCCGATCATCGGGCGTCTGGGCGGCACTCCCCAGCGGGAAGGCGAGGGTCAGGACGATCGCGAGTCGGCGGAGACGGCGGTGAATCGGAGACGACATACGGGCTCCATGGAGGGAGGGGGGACCTCCGCAAGCTGGAGCCCGCGGCGTGCCGGGTCCAGCCCCGCACCTCCTCCGGCCGCGGGGTGCGATCGGGGGGTGCCTACCCCATTCCCGGCGCGCCGTCGAGTTCCTCGATCGTCGCGGTCGAAGGGGGACGGGTGCGTCGGAGACGTCGTGCCGTCGCTTCGGCCTCCCGCATCACACGCAGGAGGTTCTCTCCCGCGAGCATGCGGAGCTCCGACTCGGTCCATCCGCGCCGCGAGAGCTCGGCGAAGAGTGCGGGGAAGGTCGAGACATCCTCCAGGCCCACCGGGACCGAGGTGATCCCGTCGAAGTCGCTCCCGATCCCGACGTGGGAGACGCCGGCGATCTCCTTCACATGGTCGATGTGGTCTGCGACGTCGGCGAGGGTAGCCTCGCCGCTCGCATTCACGAAGGAGGGGACGAAGGTGACCATGACCACGCCTCGATTCTCCGGTAGACGCCGGAGGACGTCATCCGGCACATTCCGGGGGTGGTCGGTGACGCCCCTGGCGGATGAGTGCGAGAAGATCACCGGCGCCTCGGTCACCTCGAGCGCGTCGTGCATCGTCGCCGGGGAGACGTGGGAGAGGTCGACGAGCATCCCGAGGCGATTCATCTCACGCACGACCTCCTCGCCGAAGCGCGTGAGCCCTCCGTGCGTCGGATCTCCCGTCGCCGAGTCCGCCCAGTCGATCGTCTCGGAGTGCGTGAGGGTCATGTAGCGTGCTCCCGCACTGAAGAAGGCCCGCAATGCCCCCAGCGAATTCTCGATCGCGTGTCCTCCCTCCATCCCCAGGAGCGAGGCGATACGACCTCCTCCGAAGGCGTGCTCCACATCCGACGCCGTATACGCCGGCTGGAAGACATCGGGATACCGCTCGAAGAGCTGGTGTGCGATGTCGATCTGCTCGAGCTGCACCTTCGCGGCACCCTCGGGGATCGCATCGACCGGAACGTAGACCGACCAGAACTGCGCACCCACCATCCCGGCACGCAGTCGCGCGATATCGGTGTGACCGGGCACGTCACCGCGAAGATCGTACGCGGCCACGTCGCGTGCCGCCGCTGCATTCCTGATCGCCCAGGGGAGATCGTTGTGCCCGTCGATGAGAGGGGTCGTCATGAGGACCCGACGGGCGATGGCGTCGTGGTCCTGGGCCGAAAGAGGTGGCCCGGCAAGGAGGAGGAATGCGAGGAGGAGTGGGATGCGGATCATG
>JAVVEY010000186.1:0-3346 GCA_032250675.1 Longimicrobiales bacterium
CATGGCGGGGCGCCGCACCGGACGGGCGAGCACCTCCGCCTGGAACCGCATGAGCCAGCTGTTCTCCGTCGCGCCCCCGTCGACCCGCAACTCGTCCAGGTCGATCCCCGCATCCGCCTGCATCGCCTGGAGCACCTCCGCGCTGCGATACGCCATCGCCTCGAGCGCGGCGCGCGCGAGATGCGCGCGCGTCGTCCCGCGCGTGAGACCGACGATCGTGCCGCGCGCCTCGGGCTCCCAGTACGGAGCGCCCAATCCGACGAAGGCGGGAACGAAGAAGACCCCATCGGTCGAGGAGACCGACGCGGCCAGCGCTTCCGTCTCCGACGAGTCGGCGACGAGTCCCACTCCGTCCCGCAGCCACTGCACCGCCGCCCCGGCCACGAAGACGCTCCCCTCGAGGGCATATCCGGCCGACCCGTCCGCCGCGCACGCCACCGTCGTGAGGAGGCCATGCTCGGAGATCCCCGGCGCCTGCTCGCCGGTGTACATCAGGAGGAAGGCCCCGGTGCCGTAGGTGTTCTTGGCCAGCCCCGGCCGCCAGCACCCCTGACCGAAGAGGGCGGCCTGCTGGTCACCCGCCACCCCGAGGATCGGCAGCTCTCTCCCGAAGAGATCGGGGGTCGCGACGCCGAATTCCCCCGCGCTCGGGCGTACCTCGGGGAGGAGGTCGAGGGGGACCCCGAGGAGGCGCGCCATCTCGGGGCTCCACTCCCGGGTGCGGAGATCGAGGAGGAGGGTCCGCGAGGCGTTCGTCGGATCGGTGGCGTGCACCGCCCCGCCGGTGAGGCGGGCGATGAGCCAGGAGTCGATCGTGCCGAGTGCGAGTTCGCCCTCCTCCGCGCGCACCCGGATATCGGGGCGTTCGCGGAGGAGCCAGGCGATCTTCGTTCCGCTGAAGTAGGGATCGAGCACGAGCCCGGTGCGCTCCCGGACCGTCGCCTCGTGCCCCCCCTTGCGCAGCCCTTCACAGATCCCGGCGGTGCGGCGGTCCTGCCAGACGATCGCGGGGTGAACCGGCCTGAGGGTGTCGCGCTCCCACACGACGACCGTCTCGCGCTGGTTGGTGATCCCGATCCCGACGATCTCGATCGTCTCGTCGAGCCCTTCGATCGCCCGCCGTCCCACATCCAGGGTGACGCGCCAGATCTCGAGGGCGTCGTGTTCGACCCATCCGGGACGGGGAAAGTGCTGCGTGAATTCCGAGTACGCGCGACCGTGTACCGCGCCGTCGGCGCCCACCACGAGCGCCGTGCTCCCCGTCGTGCCCTGATCGAGTGCGAGGATCGCCTTCATCCGTCTCTCCCTCTCCGCGCGGAGGGCCGCACGCCCGGCACGGGGCGCCACCCCGCACCGAAGTGCCACCGAAACCCCGCCCGCTCGAAGCGCCGGAGGAGCGCGCCGACGGGGAGGCCCACGACCCCAGTGTAATCTCCCGAGATCCCGGCGACCACCGTCGAGCCGAGCCCCTGGATGGCGTACGCTCCCGCCTTGTCGAGGGGTTCACCGGTGGCCACATACGCCTCGATCAGCTCGCGCTCGAGGGGACGGATCTCCACCCGTGTGTGAACCACCTCGACATCGGGGTCGACCCCCGGTCGCAGGAGCGCCACGGAGGAGAGCACCGCGTGCGCCCGTCCCTGGATGCGCGTGAGGATCTCGATCGCCCCGGCCGCGTCGCCCGGCTTGCCGAGCGCGACCCCGTCGAGGACGACCTCGGTATCCCCCCCGATCACCCACGCATCGGGGTGTCGTCGCGCGACCTCGCCCGCCTTCTCGACCGCGAGCCGCGCGACCCGATCCCCCGCGCTCTCCCCCGGGCGCCCCGATTCGTCGACCTCGGACGGGTCGACCTCGTGCGCGATCCCGAGGCCGGTCAGGATCCCGGAGCGTCGGGGCGAAGCCGAGGCGAGCACGATCCGCGGGGGATGACGGGGATCGCCTTCGCCACCCGTCATCGTTCGAGCACCAGCGTCACCGGTCCGTCGTTCACCAGCGCGACCTGCATCTGCGCTCCGAAGATCCCCGCCTCGACCCGTCCGGGCGCGCGCGCCTCGAGCGCTTCGAGGAAGCGTGTGTAGAGCGGGACGGCCCGGTCGGGGTGCGCGGCATCCACGAAGCTCGGTCGCCGACCCTTGCGCACATCTCCGTAGAGGGTGAACTGGCTCACGACGAGGAGCGCGCCATCGACCTCGTCGAGTCCGAGGTTCATGCGTCCCTCCTCATCCGCGAAGACGCGCAGCCCCACGATCTTCTCGGCCATCCACCGCACCGCATCCTCGCCGTCGTCCTCGGTGAATCCCACCAGGAGGAGGTGTCCATGCCCGATCGTCCCCACGATCTTGCCCCCGACCTCCACCGAGGCGGAACGGACCCGCTGCAGGACGACTCTCATGCGCGCCTCATCGGTCGTGCCGCCGGATCCTCCCTCTGCCCGCCCCGCTCACTCGACCGTCACCGACTTGGCGAGGTTTCTCGGCTGATCGACATCACACCCGCGCAGGACGGCGATGTGATAGGCCAGGAGTTGCAGGGGGATCGTCGCCAGAACGGGGAGGAGTGCCGGGATCGTCTGGGGAATGCGGATCATCTCCGTGACCCTCCCCTCGAGTTCGGGAGCGTCGTCGCTGACCACCGCGATCACACGGCCGTTTCGCGCCTTCACCTCCTCGATATTGCTGACGATCTTTCCGTACACGGGGTCCCGTGGAGCGAGCATGACGACGGGCATCTTCTCGTCGATGAGCGCGATCGGTCCGTGCTTCATCTCGGCCGCCGGGTACCCCTCGGCGTGGATGTAGCTGACCTCCTTGAGCTTGAGCGCACCCTCGAGCGCGACCGGGAAGTGATAGCCGCGCCCCAGATAGAGGAAGTTTGCCGCGTCGCCGTACTTCTTCGCGATCTCCGCGATCGACTCGGCGCCATCGAGGATCTCCTGCACCTGGTCCGGAAGCACTTCGAGCGCGGCCACGATTTCGCGCCCGTCGAGCACCGAGAGCGCGCGCCGACGGCCGAGGTAGAGTGCGACGAGCGTGAGCGCGACGATCTGGCTCGTGAACGCCTTCGTCGACGCCACCCCGATCTCGGGGCCGGCGTGCAGGTAGACCCCGAAGTCGGTCTCTCGCGCGATCGAGGATCCCACCACATTGACGATCCCCATCGTGAGAGCACCGCGCTGCTTCGCCTCCCGGAGCGCGGCCAGGGTGTCCGCGGTCTCGCCGGACTGGCTGATCGCGATCACCAGCGTTCCCTCTTCGATGACGGGGTTCCGGTACCGGAACTCCGAGGCGTACTGGACCTCGACCGGGATTCGCGCCAGCTCCTCGAGGAGGTACTCGCCGATCAG
>JAVVEY010000187.1:0-3337 GCA_032250675.1 Longimicrobiales bacterium
CCCACCACCGCCGCCGCCGCACGCGCGGCCGGGTGGGGGGTTGTACCCGAGGCCGACCCGACGACCTTCGACGGGCTGGTCGACGCGCTGGAGCGCCACTTCGCAGTCGAGCACCCCCTTCACCCCGAGTCCCGATGAGCTTCCCCCGCCACCGCCCCCGTCGCCTCCGCCGGACTCCGCAGTGGCGCGCCGCGGTCCGCGAGACCTCGCTCGCGCCGAACGACCTGATCCTCCCCCTCTTCGTGGTGCCGGGCGAAGGGGTGGCCACGCCGGTGCCGAGCATGCCGGGGGTCTTCCAGCACTCGGTCGACGAGGCGGTCAAGGTGGCGGCCGAGGCGCACGCGCTCGGCGTGGGCGGCGTCATCCTCTTCGGAATCCCCGAGGCGAAGGATGCGCACGGCACGAGCGCGTGGGATCCGGAGGGTCCGGTCTGCCGCGCCCTGCGGGCGCTCCGTGACGAGGTTCCGGAGCTCCTCCGGTGGGCCGATGTGTGCCTCTGCGAGTACACCGATCACGGGCACTGCGGCGTCCTCGACGACGAGGGCGAGGTCGACAACGACGCCTCGCTTCCCCTCCTCTCGCGCGCCGCCCTCGCGTACGCCGAGGCGGGCGCGGACGCCGTCGCCCCGAGCGACATGATGGATGGGCGCGTGCGGGCGATCCGGGACGCCCTCGATGAGGCAGGCCATTCCGGAACGGTGATCGTCTCGTACGCCGTCAAGTACGCCTCGGCCTTCTACGGTCCCTTCCGCGACGCCGCGCACTCCACCCCGCAGAGCGGCGACCGGCGGGGCTACCAGATGGATCCCGCCAACGGGCGCGAGGCGCTGATGGAGGCGCGGACCGACCTCGAGGAAGGGGCCGATATCCTCATGGTCAAGCCCGCGGGGACCTCGCTCGACATCCTCGCCCGCCTCACCGACGCCGTCGACGCCCCCCTCGCCGCCTATCAGGTGTCGGGGGAGTACGCCGCGCTGAAGGCGGCCGAGGCGCGCGGATGGCTCGACGGCCCGCGGGCGATGCACGAATCGCTCCTCGTGATTCGCCGCGCGGGAGCGCGCCTCATCGTGACGTACGCCGCCCTCGATGTCGCCCGCCGGCTCGGGGGAGGGTCATGAAGACACCCCGCAGCGATGCCCTCCTCGAGGCCGCCCGCGCGCGGATCCCGGGCGGAGTCAACTCTCCCGTGCGCGCCTTCGACCGCGTCGGCGGCCACCCCCCCTTCGTGGCGAGCGGTGAGGGGGCGACGATCGTCGATGTGGACGGCAACCGCTACCTCGACTTCGTGGGGTCGTGGGGGCCCCTCTTCCTCGGTCACAACCACCCGGCGGTGCGCGACGCGATCGCCGGGCAGCTCGAGCGCGGCACCTCCTTCGGGGCTCCGACCGAGGGTGAGGTCGAGCTGGCCGAGCGCGTCTGCGCGATGGTGCCCTCGGTGGAGAGGGTGCGGCTGACGAGTTCGGGCACCGAGGCCACGATGAGCGCGCTCCGCCTCGCCCGCGCCTTCACCGGGCGCGACGCGATGGTGAAGTTTCGCGGTGGATACCACGGGCACGGCGACGCCTTCCTGGTCGACGCCGGCTCGGGGGCCGCCACGATCGGGGTGCCCACCTCGCCCGGGGTGACGGCGGGCGCCGCGCGCGACACCCGCGTGGCCGAGTACAACGACCTCGAGTCGGTCCGCGCCCTCGTGGTGGGGGGCGACGTGGCGGCCGTCTTCGTCGAGCCCGTCGCCGGGAATATGGGGTGCGTGCCCCCGGAACCCGGATTTCTCGAGGGGCTGCGTGCGCTCTGCGACAAGACCGGCGCCCTCCTCGTCTTCGATGAGGTGATGACGGGATTCCGCGTCGCGCCGGGGGGCGCGCAGGCGCGCTACGGGATCACCCCCGACCTCACCACCCTCGGCAAGATCCTCGGGGGCGGCCTCCCCGTGGGCGCCTTCGGCGGGCGCGCCGAGATCATGCGGATGATCGCGCCCGAAGGCCCCGTCTATCAGGCGGGCACCCTCTCGGGCAACCCGCTCGCGACCGCGGCGGGCAACGCCACCCTCCGCTGGATCGAGGAGCACCCGGACCTCCACGAGTACGTCGAGGCCCTCGGGCGCCACCTCGACGAGGGGTTCGAGCGCATCGTGGCGGAGAAGGGGTATCCCGTGACGTGGCAGCGCGTCGGGGGGATGGGCAGCCTCTTCTTCGGGGCGGGCCCGATCCGCGACTGGCCCTCGGTGGAGGCGACCTCGGGCGCGCGCTTCGCGCGCTGGTTCGCCTCGATGCTCGCCGAGGGCTTCTACCTCGCCCCGAGCCCCTACGAAGCGTGCTTCCTCTCGATCGCCCACACCCACGACGACCTCGATCGATTCCTGGCGGCGGCGGAACGCACCCTCGAACTCGTCCACACGGAGGTGGAGGCATGACCTCGCCCTTCCTGGCCGCGGCGCGCGGCGAGACCCCCTCCCGGACCCCGATCTGGATCATGCGCCAGGCGGGCCGCTACCTCCCCGAATACCGCAAGGTACGCGAAGGAGTCGATTTCCTCACCCTGACACGCACCCCCGAGCTCGCGGCCGAGGTCACCCTGCAACCGATCCGCCGCTTCGGGCTCGACGCCGCGATCCTCTTCAGCGACATCATGACGCCGCTCGAGGGGATGGGGATCGATCTGCGCTTCGAGGGTGGACCGGTCATCGACGATCCGATCCGCACCGCGGACGGCGTGCGCCGACTCACCCCCCTCGAGCCCGAGGTGGGGGTCCCCTTCGTCCTGGAGACGTGCCGGGCTGTCGCGGGTGAACTCCCCGACGAGGTCCCCCTGATCGGCTTCGCGGGCGCCCCCTTCACCCTCCTCTGCTACCTCGTCGAGGGGCACGGCACGAAGTCATTCGTCCAGGCGCGGGCCTTCCTCCGTTCCGAGCCCGAGGCGGCGCGCGACCTCCTCGACCGCCTCGCACGGGGGATGGCGCGCTACCTCGAGGCGCAGGCCCGAGCGGGCGCGCGCGCGCTGATGCTCTTCGACTCGTGGATCGGGCTCCTCGACGCCCCGACCTTCCGCGCCTTCGAGCGCCCCGCGATCGAGCGGATCCTCGAGCATCTGCGCCCCCTCGACATCCCGCTCCTCTACTTCCCGAACCAGGGCGGGCACCTCCTCGGGGAGCTCGGCGGACTCGCGGCGGATGTGATCGGGGTCGACTGGCGCACCCCCCTCGCCGAGGCGGACCGTGCGCTCGGGGGGAGCTTCACGCTGCAGGGCAACCTCGATCCCTCCCTCCTCTTCGCCCCACCCCCCGCGCTCCTCTCCGCCGCCGACGCGGTGCTCGAGGCGGGACGCGCGCTGCAGCGCG
>JAVVEY010000052.1:0-19769 GCA_032250675.1 Longimicrobiales bacterium
GAAGCACGCATGACGCACGCCGAAGGTGATCATATCTGGATCGGTGAAGTGGCCGACGCCGCCGGTGTGGGTGTCGAGACGCTCCGCTTCTACGAGCGCGAGGGGCTCCTCCCCGAGCCGCCTCGCTCGGACACCGGGTATCGGCTCTACGACGACGAGGCGGTGCGTCGGGTACGCTTCATCCGCAAGGCGCGCGAGCTCGGCTTCACCCTCTCGGAGATCGGTGAGCTCCTCGACCTCCGGGTGCGTGACGCCTCGGTGTGCGCCGATGTGGCGGAGCGGACGCGCGTGAAGATCGCTTCGATCGAGGCGCGGATCCGCGAACTCACGCGCGTCCGGGCGGTGCTCGCCGAACTGGAGCATGCCTGCGCGACGAACCGCACCACGAGCGCGTGCCCGATCCTCGACGCCCTCGATGACCCCGACGTATCCCCGATCAAGGAGACCGCATCATGAGCACCCCCACGATCGAACTCGTTCACTTCGACGGCTGTCCCAATGCGGATCAGGCCCGTGAGAATCTGCGCGCCGTTGTCGGCGAGGGGGCGTGGCGCGAGTGGAATCTCTCCTCCGAGTCCACCCCCGAGCGCTACCGCCGCTTCGGCTCGCCGACCGTCCTCATCGCGGGAGAAGATGTGACCGCGAGCGGCGACGCCGCGGGGAGCGCCGAGACGAGTGGCGCGATGGCGTGCCGGGCCGAGGGCGCGCCTTCCATCAGCGTGATCCGCGACGCGGTCGAGCGTCATGGGTGAGGCGACCGGAACCGGAGCGGCGGAAAGCGGGGTGGGCCCGCGCGGCAACGCCTCGTCGCCGTCGCCCGCGAGCGGCGGAATCTGGGGCCCGGTGGGGAGCATCTTCGCCGCGCTCTGCTGCCTGGGGTTCGCCCCCCTCCTCGGTGCGCTCGGCGCGGTGGGACTCGGGTTCGTCGTCAACGACGTGATCCTCATCCCCCTCCTCGTCCTCTTCCTCGGCGCCACGATCGGTGCGCTGCGGCACGACGAAGCGCGGCGCGCGCCCCGGGTCGTGAGCACGCTCGGGGCCGCCGTCACCCTCGGCGGGCTCTGGGTCTCGGGCATCGTCGTGGGCGCGGGGCTCGCGCTCGTCGTCGCGAGCTCGATCTGGAACGCCACCCTCGTGCGGCGCGCGCGCGCCTGACTGACGCGCGCCAGACCGCACGCACCAGACCGACCGGCGCGACGCGCGGTCAGGTCGTCGGGTCGAGCCCTGCCGCCCGGGCGAAGGCTCGGGCCCGCGTCTGGAGCCGCTGCAGATTCTCGGGGCCGAGCCGGATGAGGTGCTTGGTGGCCGAGTTCTCGGCCTCGAGCGAGGGATCGGCAAAGGCCCAGACGATCCCCGTCTCGACCACCTCGATCGGTCCGTCCGGCGCACGCGCGTCGAGCACCACGCCGAGCGCGCGCGCCAGGGTGGTGTCGAAGTTCGCGTCAGCCAGTCCGAGCGGGGCCGCGGCGGCGTTGAGGAGCGGGCGGATCCCGCGGTAGAGCACCGCGGCCGCCTCGACATTCACCGAGGCGAGGACGCGCGTCACCCCGTCATAGCGGCGATAGCTCGCGGGGTCGAGATAGGTGCGTCCGTCGCGCTCCACCACGGTGAAGGTGTCGGCGGGTGCCATGAAGGAGAGCTGGTCCGCGGGGCTGCGGCCCATCGAGAGGTTGGTCATCGCGATCGCGAAGCGGCGCACCAGATTCGTCGCATGGAGCCACTCGCTCCACCTCGCCTCGTCAGAGAGCGGGTCCGCGTGCTCGCGCATCCACGGATCGCTCGACTCGAGCGGCGGGAGGTCGAAGACCGGCTCCGACGGCTCGGTGGGGGTCTCCGCCACGATCGGCGCCTGGTTCTGCGGGACCGAGATCCCTTCGGGTTCGCTCGGCCCGCGGAGCCAGAACCACCACGCCCCGCCGCCCACGACGAGGACGCCCGCGGCGATGAGCGCCGCCATCGGCACACCCCCCGGCCCTCGGCTTCGGCGGCGGGAGGTGAAGATCGGGTCGGAATCCGGGTCGCGGTACGGGTCGTCGTTCATGGTACGATCGGTGTTGGGGTCGAGGAAGCGCGACGGTGGGGCCGCACCCCTTGGGAATCAAACCCCCGGCGGGGCGACGCTGTTTCCCACCCCGGGATGCGCCTCGGGGATGCACCCCGAGATGCACCCCCCGGTGCGCTCCCGCAAGGCGCCGGCTCCGGTCGCTACGCCCCGGGGGTCTCCGAGCGTTCCCACGCGTCGCGCACCCCGCCCGCAAAGGAGCGACGCACCGAGACCTTCTCGCGCCGCTCGCGCCACCCCGCGCGGGCCAGGGTGCGTAGCGGACCCGGCTGCACGCCGGCGAGCACGAGGAGCACACCGTCGTCGCAGAGCCGCTCCACCGCGGACTCGAGGTTGACGAGCGCGGTGGCGTCGAGCACCGGCACCGAGCGCATGTCGAGCACCACCGTGCGGGTGCCCTCACTCACCGTGCGCAGCGCGCTCATCGCCTTCTGCGCCGCGCCGAAGAACATCGGGCCCGCGATCTCGTAGAGGACCGCGTCGGGGGGAAGCGCGCACTCGCCGGTGTGGGGGTCGGCCACGAGGCGCACGTCGGCCACCTCGGCCATCCGCCGCAGGAAGAGGAGCGCGGCGAGCATCACCCCGGCGGTGACCGCCACCACCATGTCGAAGATCACGGTGAGGCCGAGGCAGGTGAGCAGGACGACGACGTCGCTCCTCGGGGCGATGCGCACCATCCGCACCACGTGCCGCGCCTCGCTCATGTTCCACGCAATGACGAGGAGGAGCGCGGCGAGCGAGGCCATCGGGAGGTAGCCGAGGAGGGGCGCGAGGAGGAGCACCGCGGCGAGGACGAAGAGCGCGTGAAAGACCGCGGCGAACGGCGTCCGCCCCCCGGCCCGGATATTCGTGGCGGTGCGCGCCACCGCGCCCGTCGCCGCGATTCCGCCGAAGAAGGGTCCCACGAGGTTGCCCACCCCCTGCGCCAGGAGCTCCGCGTCGGGGTCGTGCTTGCGGCGCGTCATCCCGTCCGCCACGACCGCCGAGAGGAGCGACTCGATCGCGCCGAGCACGGCGATCGTGAAGGCCGCCGGGAGGAGCGCGCGGAGGGTGTCCAGGGTGAAGGGGAGCGGAGCGCCCCCCGGCCCGGGGCGCGTCCACGGCGCCACGAAGAGGGGCGGGAGGCGCGGGATGCCGGTCTGCGGCACCCCCTCCACGACCGACCCGAAGCGTGAGTCGATCGTCGCCGCGCGCATCTCCGGCCCGGCGCCCGCGAGCGCCGCCGCCAGGAGCGCCCCCACCGCGAGCCCCACCAGGGGCGCGGGGACCGAGCGGTTCACGCGACGCCAGTAGACGAGGACGAGGAGGGTCGCGACGCCCACCGCGAGATCGACGGGCCGCAGCGTCGGCAGCGCGCGCACGAGCGCCACCACGCGCTCCGCCCAGTGATCCGGCCAGGTGGCGGGAGAGAGCCCCAGGAGATCCTTGACCTGGAGGGTGGCGATGACCACGGCGATCCCCGCCGTGAACCCCGCGGTGACCGGATAGGGAACGAACTCGACGAGGCTTCCGAGACGCGAGACGGCGAGCACGATGAGGACCACACCCGCCATCGAGGTGGCGAGGAGGAGCCCCGCGATCCCGAAGTTGGCGGCGATCGGCGCGAGCACCACCACGAAGGCCGCCGTGGGCCCCGACACCTGCACGCGCGACCCGCCGAGCGGCGCGATGAAGAGCCCCGCGATGATCGCCGTGTAGAGCCCGTACTGCGGCGGCACCCCCGACGCGATCGCGAGCGCCATCGAGAGGGGGAGCGCCACCACCCCCACCACCAGCCCCGCCATCGCGTCGGCCCGCAGGTCGCCGAGCCCGTACCCCTCGGCGAGCGCCGATCGGAGGGCGAAGGCTGGCGTCAGACGTCCGGGGCTTCCCCCCTGCTCAGTGCCCGTGCGCACCGTGCCCGCTGATCGGCTCCGGGATCCCGGAGCGGTCGAGGCGGTAGCGCGGATCCCCCGGGTCGTTCACGGGCCAGTCGGCGGGTGAGTCGGGTCGGAAGAGCGCACCGATCTGCGCCATCCCGCCGCCCGGGATCATCGCGCCGGTGGGGTTGTCGTAGACGCCCACCACGCGGTAGGTGCGCCCGGGCTCGAGGCGCACGCCCGATTCGAAGAGTCCGAAGAAGCGTCGGAAGATCTTCTGCTCGACCGAGGCGACCCGCCCCTCCGCATCGCGATCGGCCTCGAGGCGCACGATCACCCGACCCGTCTCCACCTCCTCGAGGCGGACCTCGACGCCGTAGTCGTGCACATGCCCCCCCGCGGCCAGGATCGTGCCCCCGGTCGGCACCTCGAAGTCGTGCGACCGCTCGGAGCGTCCCGGTGGCACATCGAAGGAGGTATCCTCGCCGACGGTGAAGTTCGTGTCGAGGTAGAGCGAGGTGAGCGCGGTCGCGCCGGCGGCGGGCGGATCGGCGTAGGGGAGGGCGAACTCCACGTAGACATCCTCGATGGCGCGCCCCGTATCGTTGTGCCACATGATGTACCACCCGATGCTGTCGCCCTCCGCCATCCGGATCTGGTGCGACTCGGGGAGGAGGATATCGGGCGTCTCCGAGCCCACGGCGATGAGCCGCGTCGGGATCGGGTAGATCAGCTCACGGCGGTCGAAGTGCAGCGCGTTGAGGTGATGGACGAGCTCCCGGGAGAGGCGGGTCCCGTCCTTCTGGAAGAGCGCGAGCCGGAAGCCTCGCAGCCCGCCCTTCACCGGCCATTCGAGGGGGATGAGCGGCGTCTTCATCCCCTCGTCGTGCTCCCCGTGCCCCCCCTCCGCCATCCCGCCGCCATGATTCATCGGGCCGCTCGGGATCGTGAAGGGACCCGCCACCATGACGACCTCCCGGCGCTCGGTGTCGATCCGTGTGCGCACGCCCGGCGCGTCGGCCGGCGCCAGCATCGCCGCCCCGGGCGGTTCGACATCCGTCTCGTAGTGCGTGCCGACGCAGGCGGCCGGAAGGAGGAGGAAGACGAAGCAGCCGAATGCGATCCGGCGGAGTCCCCCCGAGAGCGAGGCGTGGGTATGTGACGAGGCGGGCATGGGGTATGTCATCGGGACAACCGGGGTTCCACCGTGCTCAGGCGAGCCTGCGCAGGGGGGGAGAGGGTGGAGGCTTGCGAAGAGCCGGACCGACGGGTTGAACGCGCAGCGGCCTCCACAAGTTGCCGCCGTCGCGGCACGCCGTCGAGGGGACCGGGATACCCGCCGGCTCCCGGGTGACTCCGTGTCGCCCCGCGTCACCGCCCGAAGAAGAGCCAGTCCGTGCGTTCTTCGTTCACCGCGTCGACGAAGAAGGTCACCGCTTCGACCCGGACCTCGTCGAAGACCACCCGGAGCGCCCGCGAGAAGGGAGAACTCTCGGCCCACGACCAGACGCCGAGCACGCCCCCCGGAGCGAGATGCCGGCGGGCCCGTCGCAACCCCTCCTCGGTGTAGAATGCACCGTCCCCTTCGCTCAGCCGATCGTGGGGCGCGTGATCGATATCGATGAGCACCAGGTCGTACGTCGTGGAGGGAGGCTCGGCGAGGAGCGCGTACGCGTCGCCGCGCACGACGCTGAAGCGCTCGTCGCCGGCGAGGGGGATCGAGAGGGGGAGGAGGTCACCGTCGAGCCACTCGATCACCTGCGGGAGAAACTCCACGGCTCGTACACTCGCCACGCGCGGAGAGGAGAGCGCCGCGTGCGCGGTGTAGCCCAGCCCCAGCCCGCCGACGAGGACATCGAGCCCCGAGCCCTGGTGCATCTCGAGCGCGACCCCCGCGAGCGCCTCCTCCGAATCCGTATGCCGGCTGCTCATGAGGAAGTGGTGGTTGAGCGTGATCTCCGTCACCACGGTGCCGGGGGAGGCGAGGAGCTCGCGCCGACGCAGGCACAACGGGCCAAGCTCGGTGTTCTCGAGGGCGAGGATCTCGAGGTTGGAGGGGGTCATGCGATGGCGGGGGGTTCGGGGGCCGTGCGCGCTTCGTCGTATCTTTCGAAGGTAGCATCTCCCCTTCCGCTACCCCGGAATCGGCGGTACGGTGTCGGCATCGACGTCCCGGATGCGATACCGCGTCTCCCTCCCGCGTGGAGTTGCGGGTGCGAGGACGAAGCGTGCATCATCCCCAATGACGAATCCCCGATGACGAGTTCTCCAGCCGCCGACGACACGGACGCCGGCGAGGCGCGTCCCACCCGGCGCGTCGCGCTCGACGGGTCGCGGCTCGGAATCTTCGACGTCATCGCCGTCGCCCGGGACGGCGCCCGGGTGGAGATCGCCCCGCGCGGACGCGAGCTCCTCGACGAGAGCCGGGGCGGACTCGAGCGCGCTCTCGCCCGTGGCGAGCCGATCTACGGCGTCAACACCGGCTTCGGCTCGCTCTCCCGCCAGCGCATCGCGGACGACGAGCTCGCCGAGGTCCAGCGCAACCTCCTCCGGTCGCACGCCGCGGGGGTCGGCCCGCCGCTCCCCGACGACGTCGTGCGCGGGATGCTCCTCCTCCTCGCCGCCTCGCTCACGCGGGGGCGCTCGGGCGTGCGTCCCGAGCTCGTTCAGGCGATCGTCGATCTCCTGAATGCGGGGATCACCCCGGTGGTCCCCGAGACCGGATCGGTCGGCGCGTCCGGGGACCTCGCGCCGCTCGCGCACGCGACGCTCGCGCTCATCGGCGAGGGGGAGGTCGTCGGCCCGGAGGGCACGCGGCTCCCGGCGGCCGAAGCGCTCTCCCGCGCCGGGCTCGACCCGATCGAGCTCGAGGCGAAGGAGGGCCTCGCGCTGATCAACGGCACGCACCTCATGGCGGCACGCGGGTGCCTGCTTCTGGACGACGTCGAACGGCTCCTCGGGGCGAGTGTGGCCGCGTGCGCGATCTCGATCGACGCCTGCCGGGCGTCGCACGCCTTCCTCGACCCCCGTGTCCACGCGGTGCGGGGCCAGGCGGGGCAGATCCGGGTGGCCGAGGCGCTGGGTGGGCTCCTCGTGGGGAGCGAGATCCGCGACTCGCACCGCACCGACGACCCCCGCGTGCAGGATCCCTACTCCCTCCGATGCGCCCCGCAGGTGCTCGGGGCGGTCAGCGACACCCTCGGCTGGGTCCGGTCGGCGATCTCCCGCGAGCTCGGGGCGGTCACCGACAATCCGCTCGTCTTCGCGGGTGAAGAGGAGGACGACGTCGACGTCATCTCGGCCGGGAACTTCCACGGGATGCCGCTCGCGATCCCCCTCGACGCCCTCGCCATCGCGATCGCGCACCTGGCGGGAATCAGCGAGCGGCGCATCTACCTCATGCTCGCCGCGCAGGACCCCGAGGCGCACCTCACAGCGTACCTGAGCCCCCGGCCCGGGCTCCACTCCGGCTACATGATCGCCCAGTACACCGCGGCCGCGTGCTGCAACGAGATCATCCAGCTGGCGGGGCCGTCGAGCGTCGCCAACCTCCCGACCTCGGCCGGGATGGAGGACTACAACTCCTTCGGCCCGGCGGCCGCGAAGAAGGCCCGCCGCGCGCTCGATCTCGCGGAGAGCGTGGTCTCGATCGAGCTGATGTGCGCCGTCCAGGCGCTCGAGGCGCACCGCCCGCTCCGCTCCGGGGAGGGGGTCGAAGCCGCCCGCGACGCGGTGCGCGCCGTCGTGGAGCCGCTCCTCGCCGACCGATCGCCCGCCCCCGACATCGCAGCGGTGACGGCGTTGATCCGTCGAGGCGCCTTCCCCCGCGTCGCCCACTCCGCATGACTCCGGACACCCGCCCCTCCGGCCCGCACGTCGTTCGCGCCCCGCGGGGTCCCGAGCGCTCCTGCTCCACCTGGCAGACCGAGGCGGCGCTCCGGATGCTGATGAACAACCTCGACCCCGAGGTCGCCGAGCGCCCCGACGACCTCGTCGTCTACGGCGGTCGCGGCCAGGCCGCGCGGGACTGGCCCAGCTTCGACGCACTCGTGCGCGCGCTGCGCGGACTCGCCCCCGACGAGACGCTCCTCGTCCAGTCCGGCAAGCCGGTCGGGGTGGTGCGCACGCACCCCGACGCGCCCCGGGTTCTCATCGCCAACAGCAACCTCGTCCCGCACTGGGCGACGCAGGCGCACTTCGACGAGCTCTGCGCGAAGGGGTTGATGATGTTCGGACAGATGACGGCGGGCTCGTGGATCTACATCGGCACGCAGGGGATCCTGCAGGGGACGTACGAGACCTTCGCGGAGTGCGCGCGGCAGAGCTTCGGGGGATCGCTGGCGGGGAGGCTGAGCGTCACGGCGGGGTGCGGGGGGATGGGCGGCGCCCAGCCGCTCGCGGTGACGATGAATGGGGGCACCTGCCTGATCGCGGACGTCGATCGCGCGCGGCTCGAGCGGCGGGTGCGGGAGCGCTACCTGCACGAGGTGGTGGAGGGAGGGATCGACGCGGCGATCGACCGCGCGCTCGCTTGCCGTGACGCGCGAAGCGCGCGCTCCGTCGGTGTGTGCTGCAACGCCACCGAGCTCCTCGGACGGCTCCTCGAGCGCGACGTCACACCGGATGCGCTCACCGACCAGACCTCGGCGCACGACGCGCGGAGCTACGTTCCCGACGGGCTCGACCTCGACGAGGCGCGCGCGCTGCTCGAGCGCGACACCGAGGCCTACGAGCGTCGCGCGCGGGAGACGATGCGCCGGCACGTCGAGCGGATGGTCGAGCTCCAGGCGCGCGGCGCGGTGACCTTCGACTACGGCAACAATATCCGCCAGGTCGCGCTCGAGGAGGGCTACGCCGACGCCTTCGCCTTCCCCGGCTTCGTCCCCGCCTACATCCGCCCGCAGTTCTGTCTCGGGCGGGGGCCCTTCCGGTGGGTCGCGCTCTCGGGCGATCCCGCCGACATCTACCGGACCGATCGCGCGCTGCTGCGCGCCTTCCCGGAAGACGGCGGGGGGTACAACGCGCGGCTCCACCGATGGATCCTGCGGTGCCACGCCGAACCCGACGCCCTCCTCGCCGGTGACTACGAGGCGTGCCGGCCGGCCTTCGCCTTCCAGGGCCTTCCGGCGCGGATCTGCTGGTTCGGGCTCGGCGAGCGTGACCGGGCGGGCCTCCTCTTCAACGAGATGGTCGCGAGTGGAGAGCTCGCGGCCCCGATCGTGATCGGACGCGACCACCTCGACTGCGGCTCGGTGGCGTCGCCGAACCGCGAGACCGAGGGGATGCGCGACGGCTCGGACGCGGTCAGCGACTGGGCGCTCCTCAACGCGATGGTCAATGTGGCGAGTGGCGCGAGCTGGGTGAGCTTCCACCACGGGGGCGGGGTCGGGATCGGGTACTCCCAGCACGCGGGGCAGGTGGTGGTCGCCGACGGGAGCCCCGAGGCGGAGGCGCGGCTCGCGCGGGTCCTCACCAACGACCCGCTGACCGGGATCTTCCGGCACGCGGACGCAGGATACGACGAGGCGCTCGAATGCGCACACAAGCACAGCATCTCCATCCCGACCGAGCCGACCCGGTGAGGGTCCCCCACACGCGCCCCGGGAACTGGCCGGGGGTCGCGGCGGGGAGGCTCGCAGAGCGCCTTGCGCCCCTGATCCTCGGAGACGTCCCGGACGAGGCGGCGCTCCGTGCGCGCCCGAAGACGATCGCCCTCCTCGGTCTGCCCGACGACACCGGGATCGCGCTGAACGGCGGGCGGATGGGCGCGGCGGAGGGGCCGTCGGCCTTTCGGCGAGCGCTCGCCGGGTACGGCACGGCGTTCGACGCGGCCCGCGGTTCGGAGCCCCCCGTGGGCCTCCACGACGCGGGCGACGTGATCCCCGCCGAGGGCACGGATGCGGAGGCGATGGATGCGACGCACGAGCGCGTGCGTGAGGCGGTGGCGGCGCTGCACTCGCGGGGGTTCGTCCCGGTGTGCGTGGGCGGCGGGCACGACCTCACCTACCCCGCCGTGCGCGCGCTCGCCGAGGGGTCGGGGCCGCTCGGGGGGGTCAACGTCGACGCCCACCTCGACGTGCGCGAGCGGCCCGGCTCGGGGATGCCCTTCCGCGCGCTCATCGAGGGGGGGTGGGTCGAGCCCGAACGCTTCACGGTCTTCGGGGCCGGGCGCTTCGCCAACCTCGGCGAGCATGTGGCGTGGCTCGTGGAGAGTGGGGCGGAGATCGTCCCGATGACGGGGGCGGCGGACGCGCCGGGTGCGTTCCGGCGGGTGCTCGATCGGGCGCGCTCGGGTGAGGGGAGTGGCGACGCAAGCGGATCGAATCGGGCGCGCGAAGCCTCCCTCTTCGTGAGCTTCGATCTCGACGCGCTCGACGGCGCCTTCGCGCCCGGCGTCAGCGCGGTGAACCCCGCCGGGCTCGACGTGCCGACGGCGACGCGGATCGCCGAGGAGGCGGGGCGCGCGCCCGGAGTGCGCCACTTCGACCTCATGGAGCTGAGCCCGCCGCACGACGTCGACGGCCGCACCGCCCGCGTCGCCGCGCTCCTCTTCCTCCACTTCGTGGCCGGCTTCTCGGAGCGGGCGGAGTGAGCGCCCCGGACGCGAGCGCGACCGACGCCGACGCGCCGCTCCTGATCCGCGACGCGCGCGTCATCACGATGGCCGACGCCGGCGCGCTTCCGCGCGCCTCGGTGTGGATCGAGGCCGGACGGATCCGTGCGATCGAGCCCGCGATCGAGCCGCCGTCCGGGACGCGGCCCCGGGCGCGGGTGATCGAGGCCGCGGGCCGGGTGCTCATGCCCGGCTTCGTCGACGCGCACACCCACGCGCTCTGGGCCGGAAGCCGCCTCGACGAGTTCGAGGCGCGCGCCGACGGTGTGTCCTACCTGGAGCGCCTGGCGGCCGGCGGGGGGATCCTCTCGACGGTCCGCGCCGTGCGCGCCGCGAGCCGGCCGCGCCTCGTCGATCGCCTCCGGGGGCGCCTCGACGCCGTCCTCCGGGCGGGCACGACCACGATCGAGGTGAAGTCGGGATACGGCCTCTCGACCCCCGCCGAACTCACCTCGCTGCACGCCATCGCCGAGGCGGCCGACACCCACCCGGGCACCGTCGTCCCCACCGCGCTCCTCGGGCACGCCGTCGACCCCGAGGTCCCCGACTTCTTCGAGCGGACCGTGCACGAGACCCTCCCCGCCGTCTCGGCCGCCTTCCCCGGGATCCCCATCGACGCGTACTGCGAGGAGGGAGCGTGGCCGCTCGATCGCTGCGTCGAGCTCTTCGAGGCCGCGCGGGCAGCCGGCCACCCCTTCCGCGTCCACGCCGACCAGTTCCACCCGCTCGGGATGACCGAGTGGGCCGCGGATCACGGCGCGCTCAGCGTCGACCACCTCGAGGCGAGCACGCCCGAGGGGATCGCCCGCCTCGCGCGCTCCGACACCCGCGCCGTATTCCTCCCCGCGTGCGGTCTGCACCTCGACGACCGCTACGCCGACGCCCGCGCCTTCCTCGACGCAGGCGGCTCCCCCGAGCGCGCCGTGATCGCGACGAACTTCAACCCCGGCTCCGCACCCACCATCTCGATGCCGCTCGTGGTGGCGCTCGCGGTCCGCAAGCTCGGCCTCGGGATCGACGACGCACTCCGCGCGTGCACCGTCAATGCCGCCCGCCTCCTCGGCTTCGAGGATCGCGGCACCCTCGAGCCCGGGATGCGGGCGGACTGCATCCTTCTTCGCCACACCGACGAGCGGATGCTGGCGTACGAGCTCGGCGGCGATCCGGTGGAGCTCGTCGTCTGCGGCGGACGGCCGATCGAGCGAAGCGAGCCGTCAGCCCCCCGCGCCGACGCATGACCGCAAGCCCCCGGCCACCCGACACCCCCAGCGCATGACCCCGAGTCACCCCGCATGAGGACCTATACCCACGGCGCGATCGGCTACCTCCTCTACGCCCGACGCCCCCGCAGCGAACGTCACCTCGCCGCCCTCGGGGGCGTTCTCCCCGACGTCATCCTGGCGATCGGCTTCATCTTTCATGTGGCGGAACCCAGAAGCTCGCTCCAGTGGGTCGCCGACGCGCACGCGCTCCTGCACTTCTCGGTGCTGCACGAGGTCACCGTCGTCCTCCACTCCCTCGTCCTGATGACGCCGCTCCTCGCGCTCGCGTGGATCCTCCGCCCCACCCTCGTCCCCCTCTTCGTCGGGATCGTCGCGCACAGCGTCGTCGACCTCTTCACCCACCAGAAGTGGGCCTACAACCACTTCCACCCCCTCCCCCTCCCCCCGCTGCACGCGCCGCTCTCCTACACCGACGCGACCTTCACCGTACTGGAGCACATCGGGGTGGTGGTCTTCGTGGTGTGGGTGGTGAGGCGGAGGCGGGGAGAGGGGTGATCTTCGCGCCTCCCGGGCCGAGCATATCCCTCCGAATTAGCGTTGGCGGGATGGCTCTATCGAGATCCTCGATCCGCTCGAATCGGATTGAGACCTCTGCGTAGACCAACGGGTTGATCACGAGAATCGATTGATCCGCCTCCTCCTGAAGCGCAGACGCGGACCACTCCAGCCACTCGGGATCCTCGGTCAGGACGTCGAGGATGACGTTGCTGTCGACCAGCGTCTCACTCACGGCTCGTCGGCGCGGGTGAGCGCGAGGATCTCATCCGTGCTCAGGCGGACATCCCCCCGCCCTCGCAGATCCTCGACGATTCTTCGGCCTCGTCTCGCCCCTTCGCGTGCCTTCGTCACGACCACGACATCGCCGCGCACTTCAAAATCGACTTCCGTGTGAGGCAGGAGCCCGAGCCGTTCCCGAATCTCCTGCGGAATGGTGACCTGACCTTTGGTGGTGATCTTCATGGACGCCTCCGCGCGATATTACTCCTGTCAGTAATACTGCCGTCCCCCGAGCCGGGTGACACCCTTCCTCATACCTCCGGAGCTGCTCTCGACCACGACCAGATCCCGAGCGAGCTGACGGATCGCCCGGGCTACGAGAAAGAGGCTGAGATCTCAAACGAGCCATTCGTCGTAGAGTCGCCTCGCGCCTCCTGAAAGCGAAGGCCGGTCGGCAAGTATATCCTGGTCGCCTCTGCTCTACACGCCTGCCGGGCTCCGCCCTCGACGGGGGGCCGCGGATCCGGAAGCGCTCAGGGTCCAAGAGCGGCGGGAGAAGTGACGATGACTCCATCATCCCGCCGACAGGTGGGTGAGTCGGGTGTTACCACCACGAGGGCTCCGCACCTCGCTGCCGCTTCCTCGGTAACGGTCTCACGGACCTTCCTGAGACTGGCTGCCGCACCGTCGATCCAGCTCTGACCCAGCTTTACCTCGAAGGCCGCCCACTGACCGTCGTCCCGTTCGATGATCGCGTCCGCTTCAAGATCGACGTTGTCGCGGTAGTACCGGACCTCTGCACGATGGGGCTGGGCATACACACGCAGATCGTGCACGACCTGGGATTCAAAGAGGAATCCCGTCCACTCGATTTCGGGGCCCAGAAGCCGGTCCACCGACGCACCCAGAGCCGCTACGGCGAGCGAAGGATCCGCGAGATGGCGCTTCGGCGTCTTCGAGAGCCGTGCCCTCGACCTGAGTGCGGGGCTCCACGGTTGCTGATCCTCAATCAGGAAGAGGCGTTCGAGAGTGTTGAGGTATTCGTAGAGCGTCTTTTCAGCCGCCGGCTCATCGCTCATTCGTCGGCAACACCGCGATTGCAACGTCTGTGGCACCGCGATTGCAACTCCCGCCCTCGACGGGAGGCGGGGAAGGACGGGGAGCGCCCCGAACGTCCGCTACCGCGCGCTCCTCGTGATCCGGGCCGCCACAACCTCGATCTCGTCGAACTCCCCGATCCGGAAGGCCCAGAGGGTGTCGCCTCGCGCCTCCTGAAAGCGAAGGCCGTCCGGGAGCTGCATCCTCGCCAGCAACTCCCCGTCGGGAGACACCACGTCGAGGTGAGCGCCCGCCACGCCATGGACCCGATCGGAGGGCGAGTCCAGTCCCGGGAGCTCGCGTTCGATCCAGAGGCGCCCGTCGTGATCCAGACGAATCCGCGAGAAGAGGGCCTCGGTCTCCGATCGGGGAAGACCGTCCGCCGCTGGCCTCACGCCGGCGTCAACCTCCCCACCCGCGCCGCCCGGGCCGAAGCGCTCCCGGTCCGACACACAGATGTGCACGTCGACCTCGTCCCTCGGTCCGTACACGATCACCTCGTAGCGGTCGGACCGAGGCGCGACGGCCCACCGATCCACCCCCACGGCGAGCGCCGCGCGAGGCCATTCAGGACGCGTGGGCCGATCGTACGCCGGGAGGGGCCCCTCGAGATACTCCGCCTCCCAGATCACGGAGCGCTCCGCATCTCCCGGCGCCGCCCGGACGTACGTGACCGTCGCGTCCTCCGAAGCGGAGGAAGGCAACTCCACGAAGACCGTCCCATCGCCCCGCATCCCGAACCACCCGACCTCGCCGGACGCGAAGATCGGCCCCAGAAGGTCGGGGGGCAGGCGGAGGGTCTCCGAGGCGCCGGACTCGAGGTCGAAGCGCTCCACCCTGGATTGAGACGCATCGAGCGCGAGCAGCTCACCCGCGGAAGTCCAGGCCGTGGCAAGCGGACTCAGCAGCTCACCGGGCCCCTCTCCCCGTCCCGCCACCGGCTCCATCCATCTCCCCTCCCGATCCAGCAGCCAGACGTCACCGCTCGCGAAATCGGCCACCGCGAGCGTGCCATCCGCCCGAACCCGGGCCGAGGTGGGCATCATCAACTGCGCGCCTCCCGCCTCCAGCCCCCCGGCGCTCCAGAGCTCCACCGCTCCCCAGCGCTCCACCTCCGCCACCTCCTCGGCGCTCACCCGCACGACGGGCCCCTCGGGCTCCGGCACCTCGCAGACCCACGGCGTCTCGCTCCCGCAGCCGATCAGGACAAGGCAGAAGGGGAGTGCGAGGGTCCTTCGGGGGGAGGATCGGGATCGGGCCATCGTCCTACTTCTTCCACGTGTACCGGATCGGGTTGGCTGAACCGCGTTTCCGGTATGTGTCCGGTTGAACCGCCCCGGCTTCATCGGAGACGTGGTGAGTTGAGTGTGGCTCCGTCGGGCGGATGATCTCCGTGTCGAGCATACGGGGCGAGTGGCACCGTGATCGTGCGCCCGTCCATCAGGTCCACGCTCAGCGTGTCCTCGCTCAGGTGCACATCTCGTACGCGTTCGCCTGCGTCAGGCGCCGATGTGCTCATCCCATGCCTCCAGGAAGTGGGTCCGGTGCTCCTGCACGAGTCGCTCGAGCCGGTTCAGTATCCGCGATCACACCACCATGCGCCGGTCTCACGGTGCAAGTCGCGACGCGCCTCGCCCTGCATGACCTGCAGGACAGCGCCGATCGTGGCGGCATCCATGTCCCACACGGGCGGGGAGCTCCCCTGCATGCTCATGTCGTCAACGACATCATCGGCACCTCTCCGAGTACCGCACGAGGCTCATCTCGTCGGTCGCAACGCCCCTCACCGCCTGAAGGCCGTGATCCGTGATCGAAATGGGCATCGGTGCATCCCGCAGCACTCGCCACTCCCCGTTCGCGAAGTAAAGGAGATCGACGGATGCGTCAGCACGCCACGGCCAGCCGCGAATCATCGGCAGAACCAATCGGTCGTCGCCCGCCAGGGGGAATGCGAAGAGAGGGAACTGGAAAAACCACTCCGTGATGTCCGACTCCCACGAGGCCAGCTCCTTTGCCTCGGGAATCCGGGGAGGCGTGTACCCGGGGATCTCGAAGGAGGTCACGGACACCGCCTCGCTACTCAAATCCACGGACCAGACCGCCGGAACAACGCTGGAAACGACGGTGACCTCGCTCTCGACGACCGAGAGGAAGAAGTTGCGGATCGCCTCCCACCCACCGTCGTCGACGGATCCCTCCGGCCGTACGTCCGCGATTCGCAGATGCCTGCCGGACGGCTGACCTTCTCGGTCGGTCTCGAGCAGGATCGCGCCCGTGGCAGGATCGCCACTCGTGACGAATACCATGCCGTCAGGGGTCGTGGAGAAGCCCCGGATCCCGTGAGCCTCGCGCACCGGAATCGACCGCAGGAACGCACCCTCCAGACTGAAGAACTGCACTCTCTGGAGCGCCGCGTCAGCGACCGCCACGTCACCCTCTCGGGTCAGATGCGCATCCGTCGGGGCCATGAACTCACCCGGCCCCTCGCCTTTTGCTCCCAGTGTCGCACGCAAGCGTCCGTCGGGACGATACACCTTCACATCGCCTTCAGAGATGTCGGTGATCACCACCGAGCCGTCGGGGGCGACACGAATGTTCTGCACCGACGCGACGAGACTCCGCTCGTTCTGTTCGAGCCGCACGCTGTCCACGGCGCAGAACACCTCATCGAACGGAACGCTGGATCCTATCACCACCGATGTGTCCGCTTCGGGGGGACCGGCCCGTACCCCTCCCCGGTCGCACCCAGCGATGCCGAGTGCGCTGAGGGCGCACAGAATGGACAACCACTTCCTCCACGCGAGCCAGTGCGCGCCGGTCACCCCTTCCTCCGAAGTACACCCCACGCGGAGGCGAGCAGCACGGCATGGCGGGCCTGCGGCAGACTGAATTCCTCGGGGTCAAAGCCCTCTCCCAGCCACTCCAGCGTCGCTCGGTCGTCGTCATCCAGCTCCGTCGAGGTACCCTTCAGGAGTTCCTGGATCGTCGCGTAGCCGAACGGCCCTCCGCAGTCCTCGGGTGGTCCCCGTCTCGCGCCGTCGATCACCCACGGGAGCCATGCATGACGAGTCACCGTCTCCATCGCCTCGATCTCGATCCGGTGCCGCCAGTCGTCGCCGAAGTCGTAGATGTAGTCGAAGGAGTCCCCCACGCTCAGCCCCAATCGATCCAGCCTCGCCTTCGTCGAGTCCTCGCCTTCCGCCTCTTCGTCGGGCGCCTCGAAGCTTCGGTCGCCAACCTCGAAGGTGTAGAGATGGTAGTCGTACCAGTCGAAGAACAGCTGGATCATGCGATGCAGCTCGTGGAGGGTGGTGCTGCCCACCACGAGCACCCGTCGCCAGATCGGCGGCTCCACATCGGCCAGGCGCACCCGCAGCCGGTACGCGTCAAGCTTCTTCGCAGATCTGATGGTCACGGCCTGTCCTCCATGTGAGGCGTCATCCGCCGTCTGAGAGAGTAACCCCGGATCCGGGCGAGCCGGCCGAGGGTGTTCGAAGGTAGGCCGACGGTTCCAGATGCGGGAAGCAGGCCGGCATCACCTCCTGCGGTCGGCACGCCCCGAGGGCATCGACCTGCCCTGCGATCGTTTCGGCGCGCCCTTGGATCCAGTGGGGGTGCCGGACAGATCAGGGCTGCGTCAACGTGGGTGGCTCTGGACACGCGATCGATTCGGTCGGACCCGAAGAGGAGGTCGTTATCGAACGGCGCGCTCGCATCGCGATCGGCGTGGTAGCCTTGCCCACGTAGAGGGGCACCCCGCGCCCGATCTCCGTGCCGCCGGACACCTCAATCGGTCCTGCCAGCTCACCTTCCAGAACCCTCTCTGCGTCCTCCACATCCAGGCGCTTGAGGTACCGGACCAGGTCCCGCGCATTCTTCTTGTGCTTCTCCGGTTCCGTTCTCGGCGTATCGAACTCGTGAACCATCACCACGGCCCGACTCGCGCCCCTTCGGTTCGCTTCCGCCAGCGCTGCCGCCGTGGCCGTCATCAGTTGATATCGGATCGTGTGGAGGCGGGGCTGCCCCTTCTTCACGGGTCCCAACAATCGTTCGGCCAGTTCCTCAACCCGAGCCAGTCCTCTTGATCTCGGATTCTCCAGTCGTCGTTCGAGCGCATCGGAGAGGGCTCGCTCCACCAGGGGGCCGAAGGTCTCGTCCGCCTTCGCTTCAATCGCCATCGTGAACGCGCCGGTATCGTCACGCGCCGAGACCAGCACATCGATGTTCGCCGGGCCATCGTACTCGTCGAAGGCCACCAGGGCCTCCGGCTCTGCTTCCCACTCACGGATCACTCCGAAGTCAGGATGGGCAGTGAGAATCCGCTCGAGCTCCACGGGAATTCGGGCCGGGTCGTCCCTTTCCAGCCACCGCCGCGCACACTCCTTCGCGCTTCGGTAGTCCTGCCACTGCACGGCGCGCTTCGGCTCCGCATACTTCTCCCATTGCTCCAATGTGGAGAGGAGCTGGTCGCCCTTCCTGATCATGATGGTCTCCGTTCAGGCGGTGTCACCCCAGGAAGACGTTCTTGGTGTGCCAGTCCAGATGCTCCCGACTCGGACGGTCAATGATACTCGCGGGGGCACGTATCGGCCGCTCATCCAGCGGATAGTACGACTTTCCATTGTCATAATCCTCCCGCAGCCGTGGACTGACGCGAAGGACGAGATCTGGAGTGACGGTCACGTATCCTCGGTCAAAAAGCCGATGAAGGTCCGCACGCATGAGAATACCGTTGGAGACTTCGTTGGGGCCACCCACATGGTGCGGCAGGATGTGTGCTGCTTCGAGAACTGGTAGCGAATGCTCATCCGTCACGGCGCACGCTCTTCCGTACGCCTGGAGAGTCGCGACCCGGAAAGTCCCTTGTCCGAGTCGCGGCAGTACGATTTGCGGAGCTCCGTAGCGCTTCGCTCGTTCAGCCCCTGCCTTCGACTCCACGTACACCCTTTCACCCATCCGGCGCGCCGACTCCCGGCATCGTTCCCACAACTCGAGTCCTGGACCAGTACCTATGTCGTAGTATCGATACCCCTGGGTGCGAGGTTTCCAATCTTCCGGTTCTGGCACCCAGAGATCCTCAGGGAAGAGTACCGGCTCCAATAGAATGCAACAGCCGATCGAGTCGGGCCCCTTCGGCGGTTCGAAGCGGATGTGCTTCCTGAGTTCCGCAAGTCTCGCGACAAGGTCCTGGTACGAGCCTGTTCCGTTTCCGGCCCCGAACGCCTCCCAAGCCAGCCAGACCGGCAGGCGCTCATAACGAGCGAAGAACCCGAACCCACCGACAGCCTTTACCGGGGCTTTCAGACGAAAAAAGAACGGCGTCATCGGGTCGCCCCGAAACGTCCGTCGCGGAGACGGAGACCAGAAGTTCACCTCGGAAAGATCCGGCCTGCTTCGCAGGTATTCGAACCATCCTCGGTCGGTATTCGCTACGGTCCCCTGCATGACTCTCCTGAAGCAATCACGTGATGTCGGCGTGTGGAGGCAACACCATCGCCACACACGGCGTGCTCGCCGAACGCCTGGTGCTGCATCTCAACGCAGAGGTCTATCCGAAGGACATGGAAGGCGCGATCAATCGTGGTCGCGCGGGTCGAATCGGGCGGCCATACTGAAATGAACTGAAGGGGAGGCGGTCGCAGTCACGTTACAGCTTCCGTTCCGCGGAGCCGAGCGCATCCTCGGCGAGTCGTGCTTCGAATCCACCGCCGACCACTCAGGCTGTCGCTGCATTCTCATCCCCCACCCATCCTCGCTCCTCCAGGACCTGCCGCGCCAGTGGCGCTTGGTTGGGAAGTTGATGATGTAGCGGGGTCCGGTGAGCTCGCGGGTTTCGAACACGAACATCCGGCCCGGCTGGACCTCGTCGCGCCGGCACGCCGCCGCGTACGCCTTGAAGTTCCCGGGCCACACCTTCTTGAACTGGAGGGCGATGCCCCGGCCCATGACCCCGACGCAGTTCACCGTATTGACCAGCGCCTCGGCGTCTTCCGCGAGGATGTCGCCCGTCTTGAACTCGATCATCGAAGCACCTCCATTCATCAGAAGTACCACTCCCGCCGCACTTCGACCAGCGGTCGGTGGGGGGCGGTCGCGATGGCCCGGGATGCCGCCGCCCTGATGGCCGGCGATGCCAC
>JAVVEY010000053.1:0-19643 GCA_032250675.1 Longimicrobiales bacterium
AAGCCTTCGCCGACTCGGTCGAGGCGGCCGAGGCGGCGGCCGACGAGGCGGCGGACGAACCCGAAGAGGAGGAAGAGGAGTCCGGGGAGGAAGACGAAGAGGACGAGGGATACCGACCGCCCGAGACGCGCGTCCGGATCGAGGTCGCGCGGGATATTCCTCGCGGGGTGGTCGCCCTCGTCGGGGCGCGCCTCATCACGATGAATGGAGACGAGGTGATCGAGAACGGCACGATCGTCGTCCGCAACAACCGCATCGAGGCGGTGGGACCGACCGGATCGGTCTCGATCCCCGCGGGCGCGCGGGAAATCGACGTGCGCGGACACACGATCACCCCCGGCTTCGTCGACACCCACGCGCACCTGCGGGCCCGCGGTGTGCACCGCGTCCAGAACTGGTCGTATGTGGCCAACCTCGCCTACGGCGTCACCACCACCCGCGATCCCCAGACCGGCACGACCGACGTCCTCGACTACGAGGATCAGGTGCGCGCCGGTGGGGTGCTCGGCCCGCGCATCTACTCGACGGGACCCGGAGTCTTCAGCCGGGAGGAGATCCGCGATCTCGACCACGCGCGCGACATCCTCTCACGCTACAGCGAGTACTACGACACGAAGACGATCAAGGAGTACGTCTCGGGCAACCGGGAGCAGCGGCAGTGGATCATCCAGGCGGCGATGGAGCAGGAGCTCATGCCGACCACCGAGGGCTCGCTCGATGCCGAGATGGGGATGACCGAGGCGATCGACGGCTATTCGGGCCATGAACACTCCTGGCCGCAGTTTCCCCTCCACTCCGACCTCATCCGCTTCTACGCCTTCAGCGGGATCGCCTACACCCCGACAGTCCTCGTGACCTACGGCGGGCCGTGGGCCGAGAATTACTTCTACGCCACCACCGACCCGCACGCCGACGAGAAGCTGCACCGCTTCACGCCGCACGCCGAGATCGACGACAAGGCGCTCCGGCGCGACGCCGGGTGGTTCCACCCGGACGAGCACACCTTCCGCCTGATCTCGGAGACGGTGGACGACCTGATCGACGCCGGGGGGCGCGCAGGCGTGGGGTCGCACGGGCAGCTCCAGGGGCTCGGGTATCACTGGGAGCTGTGGGCCGTCTCGGGAGAAGGCGCGATGGACACCCACCGCGCGCTTCGGATCGCCACGATCATGGGCGCCGATATCCTCGGGCTCGACAACGACCTCGGGTCGATCGAGGTCGGCAAGCTCGCCGACTTCGCGATCCTCTCGGAGAACCCTCTCCTTGACATTCACAACACGAATTCGGTCGAGATGGTCATGATGAATGGCCGCCTCTTCGACGCCCACACCCTCGCCGAGATCCACCCCGAGCCCGGTCCGGCACCGCTCTTCTACTGGCACGGCTCCGATCCGGATGGGGTCCGCGCCGGGATCCGCCGCTGAACCGCTTTTCCACGCGACCTTCGCCACCCCAGACCTCGGCATCCCGGATGACCATCCCCCCGCTCCCGACTCGCCTCGCCATCGCGACGGCGCTCCTGATTTCCGGCGCCGTCGCGATCGAGGCCCAGGAACCCGACTTCGCCACCGACGACCCCGTGATCCGTGCCATCTGGGATCAGGGGATGACCGACGCCTCGGAGGTGGAGTGGCTCGCGCAGCGGCTCCTCGACTCGATCGGCCCGAGGCTCCTGGGGAGTCCCGCCAACGACGCGGCGAATGCGTGGGTGCGATCCCGCTACGATGCGTGGGGCATCGCGAATCGCGCGCACGAGTACGGGACGTGGAGGGGGTGGGTGCGGGGGTACTCGCACATCGACCTCGTGGCCCCGCGCGTGCGCACCCTCAACGGGATGATGCAGGCCTGGAGCGCGCCGACGGATGGCCCCCTGGAAGCCGAGGTCGTCGTCTTCCCGTCCGCGATCTCGAATGCGGAGGAGTACCGCGCCTGGCTCGACACCGTCGGAGGGAAGATCGTGATGCTCTCCGCGCCGGAGCCCACCTGTCGTGCTCCGGAGAGTTGGGAAGAGCGCGCCACCCCCGAGTCGTGGGAGCGGATGCAGGCGCTCCAGCGGGAGACGGCGCGTGCGAACGCACTGGCACGGCGCGCCTCCGGCTCCAACGATCTTCCGGGCGATGTGGAGGCGGCCGGTGCGGTGGCCGTGGTCTCGGCCAACTGGTCGAATGGGTGGGGCGCCAACAAGTACTTCGCGTCCCCCGTGGAGGCGATCCCCGGGATCCAGCTCTCGTGCGAGGACTACGGGCTGGTGCACCGCCTGGCCACGAACGACCAGGGTCCCCGTCTCCGCCTCGACCTCGCCTCGGACGATCTCGGACAGCGCCCGGTCTTCAACATCATCGCGGAACTCCCCGGCACCGAACTCCCCGATGAATACGTCGTGCTCAGCGCCCACCTCGACTCGTGGGATGCCGGCTCCGGGGCCACCGACAACGGCTCGGGGACGGTGATGATGATGGAAGCGATGCGGATCCTCAAGGCGGTTTATCCGAACCCGCGCCGCACGATCCTCGTCGGTCACTGGGGGGGTGAGGAACGCGGGCTGATCGGCTCGAACGCCTTCGCCGAGGACCACCCCGAGGTCGTGGAGGGGCTCCAGGCGAACTTCAATCAGGACAACGGCACGTGGCGCATCGATTTCGTGCGCATGCAGGGGTTCACCGGAGCCGGTTCACACTTCGGGCGGTGGTTCAGCGCGATCCCCGATGCGATCACGAGCCAGATCGAACTCGACATCCCCGGGGTGCCGGAGTCGGGGGGATCGGACCACATGGCCTTCATCTGCCGTCTCGCCCCGGGCTTCCGTCTCCAGTCGAACTACCCGGACTACCGCCAGTACACCTGGCACACCGAGATCGACACCTTCGACAAGCTCGTCTTCGACGACCTCCGCAACAACGCGACGCTGGCGGCGATGCTCGCCTACCTCGCCTCGGAGGATCCGGTCCGGATGGAGACGCACCCGCGGGAGGACGCCCGCTACACACCCTGCCGGACGGCGCCGCGCAGCGGCGGGTGAGGAGCCGCTCGCTCCTTCACCGGAGGCGGTCCAGCCGGCGCTCTTCGGCCCACGCGCGCCCCTCCTCCACGAAGGCCTCGATCTCCTCCCACTCCACGACCTCGCCATCCTCGATCCGGTAGACGAGATCGAGGAGTCGCTCAATCGGCCGACGGCGGCGGCGCTCGTCGACGATGAGGTTGATATAGATGACGATCGCGGGCACGGGGAGGATCAGGAGCCACGCGAAGTCGAACGACCCCGACGCGTCCCAGACGAGAACCGCGAGGAGCGCCGTGATCAGGAAGCACGCCGCGATGAGCGCCATCCAGTGGGGCGAGCCGTGCTTCATCTCGGCGAGGAGACGCCGATCAAGCGCGTCGTGCAGGGCGACGAGCGCCTCGGCGGCCGTGAGATCACCGATCGCGGGTGATCCCGGTCGCGGCGGGTGACGCGGAATCGAGTCGGGGGGGCGTTCATCCATGCGAGCCAAGGTACAGTGCCGTTCGCCCCGGCGCCTCCGGGGAGCGCTCGGCGGTCCTCCGGTCAATCGAAGCGGCCCGGAGTGAAGCGGTCGGGGGAGTGCACGCGGACCACGGGGAGCCGGGGGGATTCCATGACCCGGATCATCGGCACGCGCTGCGCCTCCTCCGAGGGTCCATCGGTCACCCGGACGAGGTGATCCATGTAGTTCCAGGTGATCAGGTTGTCGTCGGTCTCGGGTTCCATCAGATAGCTGATCAGGTTCGCCCTCGACTGCGCCGTGGGCACCCAGAACCACCCCGGTACGACGTCGAGGCGTTCCTCCTCCTTGCGCACCACGGTGGAGAGGAGGGAGTGCCCCTGGAAGTACGTCTCGCGATTCACCTCGGTCGCGTAGTAGACCTCGGCGTCGATCGAGGCCGCTTCGCGAAAGCGGTAGACCGCGATATCCTGGTCGATCAGGAGCGGCACGACGTTGGCGGCGGCCGGAGGAAGGAGGTAGCCGACGGGACGCGGGGTCGTCCGGGAGGGAGTCCACTCGAGGTAGACCGGGACCTCCTGCAGCGAGTACCCCCCTTCGGCCTCCTCATCGGGCATCCAGACCGCTTCGATCCCGCGCACGCCGAGCTCGTAGTCGAGCACGATCGGATCGCCTCCCGTCTGCCCGGCCTCGATCGCGCGCATCCTCGATCCCGTCGTCACCGCGCGGATCGCCTCGCGCTGATCCGCTGCCGCCTCGAGGATCGTGCTCGTCGCGATCACCCCGCCCCGGATCTGATGGAAGTACCGCTCCTCCTCGGGGATCTCGACGACGCGTCCGTCGCGGAGCACCCGACAGGAGTTGGCGGGGGTCTCGAGGAGGATCCCGATCGAGTTGGTCAGCCCGGCATAGACGTGATGTTTGCGCGGCTCGACCGAGGTGGAGCCCCACCCCCGTCCCTGATCTCCGCTGCGCGGTCCCGAGTAGTCGAAGGCCACGTAGTCCTCCGCGCGTACCGCCTCACGGATGAGCGGGAAGATCCGTTCGTAGGGGTAGGCACGGAGCTCCGCATCCGCGGCGGGGTTGAGGGTGCCCTGGTAGGTGATCACATGGGGGTTCGACCCCCCGTGATGCCCATCCACATGGATATCGGGGGCCCACTCGTTGAGCACCTGCGTGACGAGGGCGTGGATCTCCTGCGACTCGAGCTTGAGGTAGTCGCGGTTCATGTCATACCCCGACTCGTTGGTACGCCGGCGGACCTCACCTCCATCGGGGTTCACGAGGGGGAGCGCGAGGACGATCACATCGTCGAGCACGCGCCTCAGCGCGCCATCGGTCGCGACGAGCTCCTTCGCCACGAGCTGGACCGCCTCCTTCGGCGACACCTCCCCCCCATGCACCGAGGGCGCGAGGAGGACGATCGTCTTGCCCGAGCGGAGCGCATCCTCGGGCGTCTCGATCATCGGGTCGGCGATCGTGACGAGCGTCACCTCCCGGTCGAGGAGCGTCTTCGTCAGCGGCCGCATCGCGACGATGTCGCTCACCGCGTCGAGGTCGTACCAGAAGGCCATCAGCGGCTCGAAGGGCGTCGGACCCGAGCGGTAGTTCTGCTCTTCCTGCCAGGTGCGCGGGAGCTCGGCGAGGCTCTGGGCACCCCCGGAGAGGGGGGTGATCACGAGGGCGAGGAGGGGGAGGAGCGTGGTGAGGCGTGTACGGATCGGCATGATGAGACCGGTGAGCCGGGAGGGGCGAGGGGCGAGTGAATAGAGGGGGGTGAGGGTACCCGACGCCGGGCGCGGCCGAAAGGGCGTCGTCACCGCTCCCGGGGCCCGACTTCGAAGATCGTCACGGTGCGCGCCGGTCGCGTGAGAAGCGCCTCCCAGCGCGCCGCGATCCACTCGAGGGTGCGGGGACGGTAGAGGGCGACATGCGTGGGATCCCGCGCGTACCACCACGAATCGAGGCGCTGCTCCTCGAAGGGCTCGGTCATGACGCCGAGCACGCCCCCCTGTCGGACCAGCGAGAAGAGTCGCGCCCACTCGCGCGCGGGATCGTGAAAGTGTTCGACCGTCTCCGACGACGTCACGAAGTCCCACTGACGCGCGAGCGGCCTGGGGTCGGGCGCGAAGAAGGGGTCCCAGATCGATGTCGGAAAGCCCCGCTCCTCCAGCATCACCGAGAGCGTGGGCCCGGGTCCCGACCCGTAGTCGAGTCCCTCCGCCCCGGGTTCGAGGCGCGCGGCGAGGGGGTCGGCGAGGCGGCCGAGGAAGGTGCGATATCCGTCGTCCGCGGGGTCGTTCTCGTGGGTCTCATAACGGGCGCGCTCCTCTGCGGGATCGGGGAGCTCCGCGCGGTCGGCGAAGACAAGCCCGCATCCCGGGCAGTCCCACCACGCGCGGTCGCCTGCGGGGCGAGGCTCCGGATCGCACGCTCCGCAGAGGGGGCACGCCCCGCCTGGATCTCCGTCGGGGGCATGGGGGGTGGGGGCACCGTGATCGGTCATCCCTGATGGTGGTGCAGCGGGTGGGATTCCGCCATCGTTCAGCCCTCCGCACCGGCGCCCTTCCCCGCTTCGTCATGATCCCGACTCCCGTCACCCTGCGAGACTCCGCGCTCCGTCTCGCGGCACTCTCCGTGCTCCTCACCCTCCTCGGTATCGCGGTGGGAGCCTTCTCGGACGGCGCCGTGGCGACGGCAGGGTGGACCCTCGCCTACCTCGCGGGGGGGTGGGCGGGCGCGCGCGCCGCCGCCGCCGAGATCGTGCGACTCCGCGTCGACATCGACCTCCTGATGATCCTGGCGGCGCTCGGCGCGCTGGTGATCGAGGCCCCCCTCGAAGGCGCGACGCTCCTTTTCCTCTTCTCGCTCTCGAACCTCCTCCAGGGTGTGGCGACGGAACGCTCTCGCGACGCGATCCGCAGCCTCATGGAGCTCCGTCCCGAGGTCGCCACGGTGCGCCGTGACGGCGAGGTCACGACGGTCCCCCTGGGCGAGGTCCGACCCGGTGAGATCTACCTCGTGGGCCCCGGCGACCGGATCCCCCTCGATGGCGAGGTGATCACCGGAGAGAGCGAGGTCGATCAGGCCTCCCTCACCGGGGAGTCGGCTCCCCTGCCGCGCGGTCCGGGTGACGCGGTCCTGGCCGGCACGATGAATGGGGGCGGTGCCCTCGACGTGCGCACCACCCGCCGGGCCGAGGATTCGGCCCTCGCGCGCATGATCGCCCTCGTCGAGGAGGCGCAAGCGGAGAAGGCCGAGACGCAGCAGATCATCGACCGGTGGGAACAGCCCTACGCGCTCGGCGTCATCGCCCTCGCGGTGCTCGCCGTCATCGTGCCGGTGGGGCTCTTCGGAACTCCCTTCGACCCGGTCTTCTACAGGGCGATGACGCTCCTCGTCGCAGCGAGCCCGTGCGCCCTCGTGATCTCGACCCCGGCCGCGCTCCTCTCGGCGATCGCGACCGGCGCCCGGCACGGCGTCCTCTTCAAGGGCGGCGTCTTCATCGAGAAGTTCGCGACGGTCCGGGCGATCGCCTTCGACAAGACGGGCACCCTCACGACGGGCTCCACCGGACTCGCGACGATCGTCACCCTGGACGACGGAGTCGACGAAGTCCTCCTCCTCGCGCTCGCCGCTGCCGTCCAGGAACGCAGCGAGCATCACCTGGCGAGCGCCACCCTCCGGGCCGCCGAAGCGCGAGGGTGCCCGGCACGGGAGGCGACCGATTTCCGCGCCGTACCCGGGCGCGGGGTCGAGGCGCGCGTCGACGGCGAGCGGGTCCGTATCGGCAATCCCGCGCACTTCGCCGACACCCCGCTCGAGGCGGGATCCGCGGTGCTCGAAGCCGTCGATCGCCTTCGGGCGCGCGGCGAAACCGCCGTGATCGTCGCGCGCAACGGTGACGCCATCGGAGTTCTCGGCTTCGTCGACGAGGTGCGCCCCGAGGCCGCCGCGATGGTGCGCGCTCTGCGTGATCAGGGTGTGGGCGACCTCGTGATCCTCACCGGAGACCACGCCGATGTGGCGAATGCGGTGGCCGACGCGGTCGGGATCTCCGAGGTCCGGGCGGAAGTCCTCCCCGACGCGAAGGTCGCCGAGGTCCGCCGCCTCCGCGACGCATACGGTGTGGTCGCGATGGTCGGGGACGGCGTGAATGACGCGGCCGCCCTCACCACTGCGGATGTCGGGATCGCGATGGGCGACGCGGGGACCGATATCGCGCTCGAGTCGGCCGACCTCGTGCTCATCTCCGACGATCTCTCGCGCATCCCGTGGGCGCTCGACCTGAGTCGCAGAGCCCGACGCACGCTGATCCAGAACCTCTCCTTCTCGCTGGCGATGATCGTGGCGATGGTCGTCACGATCCTCACGATCGGGCTCCCCCTCCCCCTCGCCGTCCTCGGGCACGAGGGGAGCACCGTTCTCGTCGCGCTCAATGGTCTCCGACTCCTTCGCGCGCCCGACGTCTCCACGCCGCCGACCCCCGCGCCTAGTGTGGTGTCTCCGAAGCCTGGTCGCTACCGAGGGACCAGAGGGGCTGGCCTGATGAGGCGGAACGACGCGGCTCCCGAATAGCAGCAGAACTTCGGAGACACATCACTAGGACCCGCGCGGAGGCGTTGACCGCCCCCTGAGCGGTCACGGCGCACGAGGGGTTCGGGTCGCCCGCCGCGTCGCCCCGGCGGACCGTCCCGGGACGGATTCCTTGCCGTCGCGTCCGAAGGCACGTACCGATACCCTTCCTCAACCCGACACCCGGAAGGTCATGATGCCGCACGCCCGCCGCCCCCATCTCGCACTCGCGCTCCTCGGAGGTCTCCTCGCACTCGGCGCAGACGCCCTCTCGGCGCAGGTGCCGGCCTCGACGCCCGTCGGGCGCGTTCTGGACCACGCCGACTACGATCGCTGGATGAGGATCGCGAACTCGACGATCTCGCCCGACGGGCGGTGGATCGCGTGGCGCGAGATCCCCGGGAGTGAGGAGCCCTGGGCCACCCTGCACATCCGCAACGTCGAGAGTGGAGCGACCCTCGAGATTCGCGGCGGAGACGAGCCGACCTTCACCGATGATTCGAAGTGGCTCGTCACCCTCGCCGCACCCGACCCGGCGGCGGTCGAGGAGGCGGAAGAGGCGGCCGAGGAAGACGAGGGCGTCGTGGTACCGCAGGCCACACTGCAGATCGTCTCGCTCGCGGAGATGGCCGTGGTGGAGAGCGTCGCCGAGATCGACGACTTCCGCGTCCCCGCCGAGGGCTCGTCGGTGGTCGCGATGCGGCGCACGAAGGAAGCGGACGACCGCGAGGAGAAGGCCGGAGAGGAGCCGCCCGCCACGGAAGAGCCTGCGGAAGAGGAGCCTGCGGAGGCGGACGAGAGCGCCGAAGCCGGGGACGAGGAAGCCGACGGTCAGACGCTCCTCGTCGTGCGACTCGACGGCGACCGGACCCCGATCCGGGTGGACGACGTGACCGACTATGCGTTCACGCACGAGGGGGGCGCGCTCTACTACGCGACGAACGACGACGCCGAGACCGACGGCGTCTACCGGATGCGGATCGACGACGGCGCCTCGACCGCCCTCCTCTCGGGCGCGGGCCGCTACCTCAACCTCGCGGTCTCCGCGGGGGATGAGGGCACGGGAGATGTGGCCTTCCTGAGCGACGCCGCCGAGGGGGGCGCCGAGGCGTCGGGGCTCGCCCTCCACGTGGCGGGACGCGACGACGACCGCGCCCGTCTTCTCGTCGAGACGACCCACGCGGCATTCCCGGAGGGGTGGGGAGTGAGCGAGCACGGCGACCTTCGCTTCTCGGACGCCGGCACGCGGGTCTTCTTCGGCACGCGTCCCCTCCCCGATCCGGAGGCAGAGGAGGATCCCGAGGAGGACGACGAGGCCGAGAATGAGGTCGAAGTCGACGTCTGGAACTGGAAGGACGACTACCTTCAGCCGATGCAGCTGATCGAGGCCCGCGAATACGACGAACGCACCTGGGAGGCGGCCGCGCGCGTCGACGGCGCGGGCGTTCTGCAGCTCGAGGACGAGTTCTTCGAGAACACGCAGGTCGCCGACGGCGGCGACGGACCGGTCGCCCTCTCGCGCGTGAGCCGACCGTGGCGCCAGCTCCTCTCGTGGGACGGACGCTACTACGACTACTACCTCTTCGATCTCGCCACCGAGACACGCGAGCGGGTGCTCGAACGGCTCGACGCCTTCGTCAGCTTCACCCCCGGAGATCACGATCTGGTCTGGTGGGACGGCGGGGAGCGACAGTGGCGCCTCATGGAGCGGGAGACGCGTGTCGTGACCAACCTCACGGCAGCCGTCCCCCATCCGGTGCACGACGAACTCGACGACCACCCGCAGGACCCGAGATCGTACGGGTCGGCGGGGTGGACCGAGGACGGACGCTTCCTCGTATACGACCGGTACGACATCTGGGCGGTGGACCCCGCGGGTGGCGCTCCGAGCAACCTCACCGAGGGCGTCGGGCGCGCCAACCGGATCGAGTTCCGGTATCAGTCGATCGAGCCGGATGCGGAGTACGTGCCGGGAGAGGGCGAGGTCTATCTCCGCGCCTTCCACGAGCTCGAGAAGTCGGGAGGGTGGTACCGCGACGACTTCGGGGGCACGGATCGCCCCGAGCCGCTCGTCTTCACGGCGCACCGCTACGGCACCCCGCAGAAGGCGGAGGACGCCGACCGCTTCCTCCTCACGCGCGAGAGCTTCCGGGACTTCCCGGACCTCTACACGACCGACGGATCGATGGCGTCGTTCGAACGGCACTCCGACGCGAACCCGCAACAGGCCGAATACCGCTGGGGATCGTCCGAGATCTTCGAGTGGACCTCGGCGGATGGGGTCCCCCTCCAGGGGATTCTCTACAAGCCGGACGGCTTCGATCCGGATGAGACCTACCCGATGATGGTCTACTTCTACGAACGCAGCTCGGACGGACTGCACAGCCATCACATCCCCTCGGCGGGCAGCAGCTCGATCAACCGTTCGTTCTACGTCAGCCGGGGCTACCTCCTCTTCGTCCCCGACATCCCCTACGAGATCGGGTTCCCGGGCGAGAGCGCGGAGGACGCGGTGATCCCCGGCGTGCTCGCGCTCATCGACGAGGGGTTCGTGGACGCCGACGCCATCGGTGTACAGGGGCACTCGTGGGGCGGGTACCAGATCGCCCACATGATCACCCGCTCCGACATCTTCGCGGCCGCCGAGGCCGGCGCGCCGGTCGTCAACATGACGAGCGCGTACGGCGGGATCCGCTGGGGCTCGGGGATGAGCCGCGCCTTCCAGTACGAGAAGACACAGAGCCGGATCGGGGGGACGCTCTGGGACGCGCACCAGCGATACATCGAGAACTCCCCCCTCTTCTTCGCCGACAAGATCAGGACCCCGCTCCTGATGATGCACAACGACGAGGACGGCGCGGTACCGTGGTACCAGGGGATCGAGATGTTCAGCGCGATGCGACGTCTCGGAAAGCCGGTCTGGATGCTCAACTACAACGGCGAGGCGCACGGATTGCGGCAGGAGGCGAACCAGCGCGACTGGGCGATCCGGATGCAGCAGTTCTTCGATCACTACCTCGTCGACGCCCCGCCGCCGGTCTGGCTCGAAGAGGGGGTGCCCGCGACGATGAAGGGGAAGACGCTCGGGCTCGATCTCGTCACGCCGCCGATCGCCACCGAGGAGGGCGCCGCCGGATCGCGCTGAGCCCGCCCGGCTCGGAACTCTCGCGCCGGGTGACCGCTTTACCGGTATCGTACACCCTCCCTCACCCCAACTCCGTCGCGCGTGTTCGATCCGCTGCTGCGCCCCGTGAAGGACCGGGCGCTCGCACCCCTGGCCCGCGCCGCAGGCGACCTCCACCCACACCTCGTGACCGCCGCGTCCCTCGCGTCGGGAATCGCGGCCGCGGCGGCGGCGTGGGCGGGCGCGTGGGGTGTCGGGCTGATCCTCTGGATCGCCTGCCGCATCCTCGACGGCCTCGACGGGCTGATCGCGCGGGAACAGGGAAGCGTCTCCGATCTCGGAGGCTTCTTCGATCTCGTCTCCGACTTCATCGTCTACGCCGCCATCCCCCTCGCGATCGCACTCCGCCCCGGCGCACCCGACTCCCTCCTCGCCTGGACGGCGATCCTCCTCGGGACCTTCTACGTGAACACTGCGGCGTGGATGGTCCCGGCCGCGCTCCTCGAGCGACGGCGCGCGCGCGAGTCCGGGAGTCCCACCTCGATCGAGATCCCCGAGGGGTTGGTGTCGGGTGGAGAAACGGTACTCTTCTATCTTCTCTTCTTCCTCATCCCCTCCCAGCAGCTTCTCCTCGTACAGACGATGGCGGTGCTCACGGCGATCACGGTGGTGCAGCGGATCCTCTGGGCGGTGCGCGCCTTCGGACCCTCCGTCGAGACCACTCCCGACCCGGGCACCCCACGCCCCACGAGCCCCTCTTCCCCCTCACCCGACCGACCCTCTCCCGACCGATGACCCCGGCGTTCCTTCGATTCCCACCCCGATTCCGATTCGTGACCGCAATCTCTTCCCGCCTCTCCTCGCTCTCCTCGCTCTTCTGCGTGGGGTGCCTCTTCGGATCCCTCTTCGGCTTCCTCGCGGGGTCCTCGCCCCTCCGCGCCCAGACGGAGAGCGGCACGCTCGAGGGGACGGTGCGTTCCGAGTCGGGAGCACCCCTTCCTGACGCGCTCGTGCGCGCCGGTGCGGTGGAGGCCCGCACCGCCGAGGATGGGAGCTTCCGGATGACGCTGGTGAGCGGAGCGCCGATCACCGTCACGATCACCGCGCCCGGCCACCTCGCCGAGGAGCGCGTGATCGAACCGCTCCGAGAGGGCGAGGTGCGTCGCATCGGGGTCACGCTCAATCCGCTCTTCGCTCTCGACGCCGTCCGTGTGGTGACCCCCCCGGAGCGCCCCCTCCTCAACACCGAGAGCGCGGAGACGGGCGGCGCGGTGGAACGCCGCGAGATCCGGATGCTCCCGACCGACGCGCGCGATCCGATCGCGCTCGCCTTCACGATCCCCGGCGTCTCCCAGTCGACCGGCTTCTTCGGCGACGCCCCGATCCTCACGATCCAGGGAGGTAGCGGGCTTTACACGCGCTACACCCTCGACGGACTCGAGAACACCGAGGGCTTCCTCGGGGGCCCCCGTACGCAGCTCCCGATCACCGCACTCGAGCGGCTCGACGTGCGCGCCTCGACCTACCGTCCCGCCTTCGGGCGCTCGACGAATGGGGTGGTGGACCTCCGGACCCGTGCCGGAGGCGAGGTCTGGGAGGGCGAGTTCGATGTCGTCCAGCGACCCGGCACCCCGATCGATTCCGACCCGAAGTTCACCCCGTCGGGGATCAATCCCGATGGATTCGAACGCCTCCAGCTCGCCGCCAACTTCGGCGGGCCACTCGTCGAGGGACGCACCTTCATCTTCGGCGCGGTGGAGTTCACCGACGAAAAGGAAGACCGGATCGGATCGACGGCGCGTACCGACTTCGTCGGCACCGAGGATCGGGAGACATGGAAGGCCTTCCTCCGCCTCGACCACGGGTGGTCCGAAACCCAGACGACGACGCTGCGCTCCACCTTCACCGATGTGCGGCGCGAGGGCCAGGGAGGGGGTGTGATCGTGCCCGAGGCGGATATCACGACGCGCCGCATCGGGAGCGCGACGAGTCTCATGCACCGCACCTCGCTGCGCGAGGGGCTCGGCTCGAACACATTCTCGGCGCAGGTCAGTACCTTCACCTGGGACTTCCCGCCGTCCGCTTCCGACCTCTCCACTCCGCAGGTGACGATCGTGGGGCCCGACGAGACGACGACGGAGGCCGTCGTCGGTTCGAGCAACTTCATCTTCGACGAGTCGGAGCTCCAGATCCAGCTCCGCAACGAGTTCGAGCTCCGGCTCGGACATTCGCACACCCTCGGGGTCGGAGCCGAGTACGTCCGTTCCTCCTTCAACCTCACCGGCGCGAACACCAACCCGCAGGGGGCGTATGTCGTCGTCAACGAGGGGAATATCAACCCCGCCGGGCCGATCGTGTCGATCCGCGACATCCCCTCGGATGTGCGCGTGCTCAGCTTCTCGATCGACGCGCAGCCGCAGGAGGTCGACCTCTCGCAGACCCTCCTGAGCGCGTGGGTCGAGGATCGCTGGCGGATCACGCCGACGTTCACGCTCCAGGCCGGGGTGCGGTGGGATTACGACGATATCACCTCGCGCGGCGAGAGCGACCCCGATCTGAACAACATCCAGCCGCGCTTCTCCTTCAACTGGCTCGCCTCGCCGGAGACGGTGATTCGCGGTGGGTGGGGGCTCTACGCCGGCGTCTTCCCCTACGCCGTTCTCTCGGACGCCCAGCAGTTCGGTCCCGAGGGGAATGCGGTGGTGACCTTCGAGGAGGGGACGGACTTCCTCCCCCCGGCCTTCCTCGAGGGTCCGACACCCGAAGAGATCGCGCAGCTCGAAGGCGCGCTCCCGCCGCGCGAGGTGCGCCGCACCTTCGCGAGAGGGCTCGAGCAGCCGATGGCTTCCCAATTCTCTCTCGGCGTCCAGCGTGAGTTCGGCGAGAAGTGGGGGCTGACGGTGGATGGGGTCTGGGTCGAACGCTATCACCTCCCCCGCTCCTTCGACCTCAACCCGGTGGACTTCACCCTCACCGCAGCCGACAGCGTGGATCGCTCCCCCGCCTTCGGGGATTCGCTCCGCCCGATCGACCCTGCCCAGAGCGGGTTCCGTCGCCTCACCACGACCGATACCGGGGGGCGTGAACGGTACCTGGGGCTGCACACCACGCTGCGGCACGTCGTCAGCCGGAGCTTCTCCGCCGAGGCCACCTGGGTCTGGTCTCTCACGAAGAACGACACCGAGGATATCAACTTCAATGCGACCTCGGGGAATGACTTCGACGCCGAGTGGGCCGATGCGATCAACGATCGGCGCCACCACATGACGCTCCGTTCCGTCTGGTCGGCGCATCGCGACCTCACCGTGGCGGGGATCGTGGATGTGCAGTCGGGGACGCCGGTCAACCGCATCGCCTTCTTCCGCGACCTCGACGGGTCGGGCACGATCTTCGGCAACGGCTTCGTCGGCAACGAGGACCGCTTCGCGGGCGTGCCGCGCAATGGGGAGCGCCTCCCGTGGGCATGGCGGGTCGACATGACGCTCGACTGGCGTCCCGTCTTCCTTCAGGGTGCGGTGCTGCGTGCGGAAGCCTTCAACCTCTTCAACCGGCGCAACTTCACCGGCTTCGCCAACGGAATTCCGGGCGGCGGACCCCGCACACAGGTGGGCCGACCGGGCGATCCCTTCGAGTTCACGACCGCGGCCTCCCCACGCGAGTTCCAGTTCTCGCTCGGGTGGACGCTCCGCTGAGCCCCGCCTCGCGTTCCGGCTGCGCTCGACGGCGCGGAAGGAGCGCGTGCCGCGGTCTCGTCGCGGCGGCGCTCGTGCTCGTCGCCGCGGGGCTCGCCGGAGCGGGGTGTGCGCCCGGGACCGGTGACACGGCGCTCACCGCCGACGCGCTGCGTGAGCTTCCCTGGGACTCGATCGTCGAGCACGCCCGCGACACGGAGCTCGTCTGGCGGATGTGGCGCGGCGATCCCGCGATCAACGCCTGGATCGACGGGTGGGTGACACCCCGCCTGCAGGAGAGCTTCGGGATCCGTCTGCGCGTCGTCGAGGGTCAGGGACCCGAGCTCGTCAACCAGCTCGTCGTCGAGCGCGAGGCGGGGGCCGCGGGAGGCGCGGACCTCCTCTGGATCAATGGCGAGACCTTCCGGAACCTCCGCGATGAAGGGCTCCTCCAGGGACCGTGGGCGGACGTACTCCCCTCGGCCCGCTGGGTCGACAGCACCTCGGCGATCGTGATGCGCGACTTCGAAGAGCCGCTCGACGGCTTCGAGTCCCCGTGGGGCCGGGTGCAGTTCGCGCTCATCTACGACGAATCCCGCACACCCGATCCTCCCCGGAGTGTCGCCGAGCTCGGGGAGTGGATCCGCGAGAACCCGGGACGCTTCACGCACGACCAGTCCTTCACCGGGATGACCTTTCTCAAGGGGCTCATGTACGCCGTGGGAGGCGGCGTGGAACGTTTCACGGGCGGCTTCCGCGAAGCCGATTACCATGCCGGACGTGACTCGCTCTTCGCCTGGCTCGACGCGCATCGTGACGCCTTCTGGCGGGGGGGTGAGGCCTACCCGGCCGGGGTGGCCGAGCTGCACCGGCTCTTCGCGAATGGAGAGGTCGATTTTTCGATGTCGAACAACCAGAATGAGGCGATCACCAAGGCGCGCCAGGGGGTGCTTCCCCCCTCGGCCCGGCCGCTCCTCCTCGAGGAGGGCACGATCGCGAACGCACACTACCTCGGGATCCCCTTCAACGCGCGAAACCCCGCAGGCGCCATGGTGGTGGCCGACTTCCTCCTGACGCCCGAGGCGCAGCTCGAGAAGCTGCGTCCCGAGGTGTGGGGGGATGGCACCGTGCTCGACCTCGCGCGACTCCCCGAAGAGATCCGCAGGCGTTTCGAGGCGCTGGAGGGGGATCCGCGTGCGCTGGCCGCCGACTCCCTGGAGCGGTACGCGCGGATCGAGGTCGACGCGGAGTACCACGAGCGCCTCGCGGCGGACTGGCGCGCCGAGATCCGGCGGGTCGGACGGTGACGCGGCGATCCCTCCGTCCCCTCGCGGTCGGCGCGGCCGTGGCGGCTCCCGTCTTCGTCGGGGTCGGGTACGCGGCAGGGGCGTCGATCGGGATGTGGGGGGTGGGCGCGGGAGACGCACTCGACCCGCGACGCTTCGTCCGTGTGCTCGCCTCCCCCGTCACCCTCGAGAGCACCCTCTGGACGCTGCGGGTCGCCTTCATCTCCACCCTCCTCTCGGCGGTGGTCGCCGCGGCGCTCGCGATCGCGCTGCGCCGCGCGGATCGCGTCGGGAGGTGGGGACGCGCGCTCGCCGTCCTCCCCCTCCCCATCCCCCACCTCGTCGCCGCGGTGGCCGCCCTCCTGATCCTCGGGCAGAGCGGACTCCTCGCCCGCGTGGCCTTCGCGCTCGGCGCCATCAGCGGCCCGGCGGAGATGCCCCCCCTCGTCTTCGACCGAGGCGGCGTCGGGATGACGATCGCGCTCCTCTGGAAGGAGATCCCCTTCCTCTTCCTCGTGGCCGCCTCGGTCCTCGCCACGCGCGGGGAGGCGCTCGAGGAGGCGGCACGCCGCCTCGGCGCGAGCGAGTGGGATGTGCTCCGCCGGGTCACCTGGCCCACCCTCTGGAGGGGCCTCCTTCCCGCCTCGGTGGCGGTCTTCACCTTCGTGGTGGGGAGTTGGGAGGTCGCGGTCCTCCTGGCGCCGAGCGACCCCCTCGCGCTCCCCCTCCTCACGTGGGAGCGCTACATCGACAGCGACCTCTCGCGCCGCCCCGACGCCTTCGTCCTCGCGCTCCTCGGGGTGTCGATCGCCGCCGTCGCGGTGGTCGCGCACGAACTCGCGACGCGGCGACCGGCCGACACGAGGGGGACGGCCCGATGAGGCGGCGCGTACTCCTCGTCGGACTCGCGATCTGGTCGCTCACCCCCCTCGCGCTTCTGGCGGTGGTCTCGGTCGCGGGGGGGTGGCGCTTCCCGACGCTCCTCGGAGATGACCCGGGACTCGCCGCCTGGCGCTCGCTCGGGGGGGGCGCCCTCGGGCACGCCACATCGACGAGTCTCGCCCTCGGGATCGGAACCGGCGTCGGAGCCGCTGCCGTCGGGCTCCTCGCCGGGCGGGCGCTCGCGCGCGAGCGCGGCGGGCCCCGCACCCTCGGGTTGATCTTCGCCTTCCTCCCCGTCGCCACCCCGCCCCTCCTCCTCGGGATCGGGCTCCAGTTCACCTTCCTCCGCCTCGGGCTCGGGGGCACGGCCGCGGGGGTGTGGCTCGCCCACCTCGTCCCGGCGATCGGCTATACGACGCTCTACTTCGTCGCGGTCTTCACCTCGTGGGACTTCGGGATCGAACGCGCCGCCCGACAGCTCGGGGCCACGCGCCGCCAGACGCTCGTGCGCGTCATCGCCCCCCTCCTCCGACGCCCCCTCGCCGAAGCGGCCCTCCTCGGCTTTCTCGTCTCGTGGGCCCAGGTCCCGCTCACCCTCCTCGTCGGCCAGGGGCGCGTCCGCTCGCTCACGATCGAGGTGCTCTCCCTCGTGCAGGCGGGTCAGGACGGCCTGGCCGCGGCCGGAGCGCTCGTCCTCCTCCTCCCCCCCCTCCTCCTCATCGCGCTCGCCACCTGGGGCGTGCGTGAAGCGGAGGTGGTCGTCGCATGAGTGCCCCCGTGCTCGAGCTGCGGGGCGTGACGATCCCCTTCGGCGAGGCGACGGGGGCGTCCGCGCCGGGTCTTCGCGACCTCGATCTCGTCCTCGAGGAGGGCGAGCGGTTCGCGCTCGTCGGTGCCTCGGGAGCGGGCAAGAGCTCGCTCCTCGCGGCGATCGCCGAACCCCGCCCGGGCGTCACCGGATCGATCCGGATCGCGGGACGCGAGTTCGGCGGCACGGTGGAACGCCGCCACACCGTCGTCCTCCTCGACCAGCGCCCGCTCCTCTTCCCCCACCTCGACGTGCGGCGCAACGTCGCCTTCCCCCTCGAGGTCCGCGGGATCCGCGGAGAGGAGCTCGACCGCGGGGTCGAGCGCGCACTCGACGTCGTGCGGATGGCCGACTTCGCGGACCGGCGCCCGGACTCCCTCTCCGGCGGGCAGGCGCACCGCGTGGCGCTCGCGCGGGCGATCGCCGCCTCCCCCGCCCTCCTCCTCCTCGACGAACCCTTCACCGGTCTCGACCCCGAGCTGCGCCGCTCGCTCCAGGAGACGGTGCGGGAGGTGACGGCGCACCGGGAGATCACGACACTCACCGTGACGCACGATGTCGAGGAAGCCGGACGGATGGCCGACCGGGTAGGCGCGCTGCACGACGGACGTCTGGCACGCGTGGCCCCCCCGGCCGTCCTCTTCGAGGATCCCGGCTCGCTGGGCGTGGCCCGTCTCATCGGCTGGCCGAACGAACTCCCGGTGGTCTCGTCTCCCGGAGAGGTGACACTCGGGGGTCGGGCACTCGATCCCCCGCCCCGCCGGGGTGCCGGCGTCGCCGACGGCCCCGCCGTTCTCACCTTCTCCCGCCACGGCGCCGAGATCGTCAGCGAGGGCGAGGGCCACCTCACGATCGAGGTCGAACGCGTGACACATGCGCCTCACGGTGCGACGCTTCACTGGACCGGGATCACACCCCGGGATCCCGCAGCACCTCCCACGACTTCACGAAGCCGGACGCTGGCCCCACGCCCCGAGAGAGGCGAGGTGGCGGTCGAGTCCCGGAACGCCCCCCAGGTCGGGACGCGCGTCGGGCTCCGCCTGCGTCTCGAACGATGCCGAGTCTACTCCCCGGAGACCCCCGAAAGATGACAAGCTTCACCCCGGTCGGTCCGCACGATCAGACCCTCCTCGAACGCGTCCGTCCGACCGACTGGCCCACCCCCACACCCCCCGACCGCTACGACCTCGTCGTCCTGGGCGGAGGGACCGGCGGGCTCGTGAGCGCGGCGATCGGCGTCGCGCTCGGTGCCCGCGTCGCGCTCGTCGAACGCTCGCTCCTCGGCGGGGACTGTCTCAACCTCGGATGCGTGCCCTCGAAGGGAGTCCTGAGCGCGGCGAGTGCGTGGGCGGGGGCGCGCGAGGCGGCGTCCCGCTTCCACGGTCCGCGCGCAGAGGGCGAAGGAGACTTCGCGGCGGTCATGGAGCGGATGCGCCGGCTGCGCGCCGAGATCGCGAAGGTCGACAGCGCGGAGCGCTTCCGCGACCTCGGCGTCGACATCTACTTCGGATCGGGCACCTTCGTGGCCCGCGACGCCCTCGAAGTCGACGGCGTGCGCCTCCCCTTCCGACGCTGCATCCTCGCCACCGGCGCGCGGCCGGTCATGCCCCCGATCCCGGGGCTCCTCGAATCCGACCCGCTCACCAACGAGACGATCTTCGACCTCGAGGAGCTCCCCGAAGAGCTCGTCGTCCTCGGCGCGGGGGCGATCGGCTCCGAGCTCTCCCTCGCCTTCGCGCGCTTCGGGAGTCGTGTCACGGTCGTCGACCAGGCCGACCGCCCCCTCTTCCGCGAGGAGCCCGACGCCTCCGCCGCCGCGCTCGCCGCGCTCGAGGG
>JAVVEY010000188.1:0-3300 GCA_032250675.1 Longimicrobiales bacterium
GCCTTGTAGTCCGCCAGCATTCCGTCGTGGAATGCGTCGACCTCGGCCAGCAGCGCGTCCGCCGCCTCGATTGCCCAGTCGAGCTGATCGATGCGGCCCTGCGAGGGGGCGTACGGCGTGCCCGTCGCCTCCCCGAGCGCTTCGCCCAGGCGCGACGAGATCGAGGTGTCGGCGCGGATCCCGTCGGCCGGCGGTGCGCGGAGTTCGTCGAGGAGTTCGGTGATCCGTGCGGAGACCGAGTCGCTTCGGGCGCGCAGCGCCTCGACGACCTCCTCCTCCCCGTCCCACTCGTCCAGGCGGCCGTCATGGAAGCTCACCACCTCCCGGGTGTCGGTGAGGCGCCGGATCGCCGCCTGGACCTCGGCGACCTTCGCCTGGCCCCGCCAGAACTGCGTGAGGTTCGCCTGGATGACGGCCACCGAGGTCGCTGGACGCCGCGGGTCGGGTCGCACCTCGACGGTGCCCTCGGAGGTGCGATCGCCGACCGTGATCCTCACCCCGTAGGTGCCGGGGAGGACGGCCGGACCCGAGGGCTCGGGATCGTCCTCGTCCGCATCCGGCGCCGGGAGGCCCTTCCGGTCCAGCGCCCAGGTGGTGCGGTTCAGTCCCGCCGTCGCCGGCCCCCTGAAGCTCCGGATCACCGAGTCGGCGTGCACGATCTCGATCGTGGCCGGGCCGGCGCCCGCCGGGGTCCCGCCCCCGCCGAGGAAGGCGCCGAAGCCGCCGGCGCCACCTTCGCCTTCTCCCCCGCCTTCACCGGCCACCGCCTCGGCGAGCGAGTCGCCGACGAGGTAGCTGAAGTGGGCTCCCGTGGGGAGGTTCTCTCCGAGGAACTCCGCGTCGCCGGGGAAGTAGAGCGGGCCCACCAGACCCCGGTTGTGTGCATACGTCGTCGGCACGTCGAAGAGGTGCAGGTCGGCGTCGGCCAGATCCGGATCGGCCGCCAGCGCGCGGATCGGGCGGATGTCGTCGATGATCCACGCGCCCCGCCCGTGCGTTCCCACCACGAGGTCGTGGTCGCGGGGGTGCACGACGAGCGCGCGGGTCGGCGCCCCGGCCGGGTAGCCGCCGTGCGTGAACTTCGACCAGCTCGCGCCGGCGTCCATCGAGACGTAGAGCCCGAACTCCGAGCCGAGGAAGAGGAGGTTCGGCTCGACCGGGTCCTCCTCGATCACGTGCAGGTATCCGTCGATCTGATCGGGGCTGAGCGCCTCCCACGCCTCGCCGTAGTCGTCGGTGCGGAAGACGTAGGGCGTCCAGTCGCCGTAGCGGTGACCGTCGAAGACCACGTATGCGCGCCCGGCCACGTGCTTCGAGGCCTCGATGTGCGGCACCCAGGTGTGGTCGGGGACCCCGTCGATCCTCTCCACGACATTCGTCCAGCTCGCGCCGCCGTCGCGCGTGATCTGCACATTCCCGTCGTCCGTGCCCACCCAGATCACGCCGCGCTCCACCGGGGAGGGGGCGATCGTGAGGATCGTGGTGTGGTTTTCGGCCGCGGTGACGTCGAGCGTCAGCCCTCCGGATTCGTCCTGGCGCTGCTTCTCGGGATCGTCCGTGGTCAGGTCCGGGCTGATGACCTCCCACTCCTCCCCGCGATTCGAGCTGCGGTGGACGAACTGACTCCCGTAGTAGATCACCTCGGGATCGAAGGGATCGAGGGCGATCCCGGCGTTCCAGTTGAAGCGGAGCTCGACCCCCTCCTCCGGCGGCACCGGGCGGATGTTGTTCCACTCGCCGGTGCGGAGATCGAAGCGCTGCAGATTCCCCCCCTGGGACATGCTGTAGCCCAGATTCGAATCGGTGGGATCGATGAGCGCGGCGAAGCCGTCTCCGAAGCCGATCGAGATCCAGTGATGATTGTTGATCGTCGAGCCGGAGAAGGAGGTCGTCGCCCACACCTGGCTCGGCCCGCGCCAGGAGCCGTTGTCCTGCAGACCTCCGTAGACGTTGTACGGGATCTCGTTGTCCACGCTGATGTGGTAGAACTGCGAAAGGGGGAGATTCTCGACGAAGCGCCAGGTGTCTCCCCGGTTGTTCGAGATGTACACGCCGCCGTCATTTCCGGTGATGATCCGCTTTCCGTCCGGGTGGGTCCAGAAGGCGTGGTGATCCACATGCACGCGGCTGAAGGGCGTGACGTCCTCGAAGGTGCGGCCGCCGTCCTCGGAGCGCGTCATCGACCCGCTGACGCGGTAGACCCGATTCTCGTTGGTCGGGTCGACGTAGACGCGGCTGTAGTAGAAGGCGCGCTCGTTGATCCCCGCGTCGGTGTTCACCGTCCGCCACGAGTCGCCGCCATCGTCCGAGCGGAGGAGCGCGCTCTCGGTCGCCTCGACGAGGGCGTAGACGACGCTCGGATCATTCGTGGCCCACGCCAGCCCGATCCGCCCGAGGATCCCCTCGGGGAGTCCGTCCTCGACGGAGAGCTTTTCCCAGGTGTCTCCCCCGTCCCAGCTCTTCCAGAGCCCCGAGCCCTCGCCGCCGCTCGTCATGAACCACGGTTCGCGCCGGAACTCCCACGTCGAGGCGAGGAGGTGTTCGGGGTTGGAGGGGTCGAGGATCAGCTCGAAGCCGCCGGTGGTCTCATCGACGTAGAGCACCTTCTCCCACGTCACCCCGCCGTCGGAGGTCTTGAAGATCCCCCGCTCGTCGCCGTCGCTCCACGCCGGCCCCATCGCGCTCACCCAGGCCACATCCGGATCGGTGGGGTGGGCGAGGATCGCCTCGATGTGCTCGGAGCGCTCGAGGCCCGCGTGCCTCCACGTCGTGCCGCCATCGATCGACTTCCAGACGCCGCGCCCCACACCCATCGAATTACGGGCGTTCGCCTCACCCGTGCCGACCCATACGATGTGCGGTGCGGCGGGTGAGACCTCGATCGAGCCGATCGAATTGACCGAAACGTCGTCCATGATCGGCTTCCAGGCGTAGCCTCCGTCGGTCGAGAGCCACACCCCTCCCGTGGCCGCACCCACGAAGATCACGCGGTCGTCGATCGGCGAGACCTCGATCGCGGCCACCCGGCCCGAGGTCCCCGCCGGCCCGAGCGCGCGGGCCGTCATCCCGTGGAAGACGGCATCGACCTCCACGTCGCGGGGTGCGCGGTGCTCCTGGGCGGTGAGCGGCAGAGCTCCGACCAGGAGGAGGGTGAGCGTCGGGATGGCCCGAAGGAGCTTCGTTGTCATGGAACGCCTCGTCATGTGCATCGGATCGCCTCCGGAAGGAGGGCTGGAGTACGCCGATAGTGTAGTGTCTCCGAAGTTCTGCTGCTATTCGGGACCAGAGGCATCCGTCCTG
>JAVVEY010000054.1:0-19440 GCA_032250675.1 Longimicrobiales bacterium
GGGCGCGATCCCTTCCGTCCGCCGACGAAGTTTCGTTGCCGACCGAATTCCCCCCATGAAATCTCTTCGATGACGTCCCCGCCGCCGGGCCGGCGATTCGACCGCTCGATCGTCGAGGGTCCGATCCGGAGCGCGGTCTGGAAGCTGGCGTGGCCGACGATGATCCAGAATATCCTCGGCGGACTTCAGGGGCTCGTCGATCACGTGATGGTGGGGCAGTACGTCGGCTTCACGGGAAACGCCGCGATCGGGGTGGCCTGGCAGATCTGGGTCGTGGTGATCGTCTTCATCAGCTCGCTCTTCACCGGGATGGGCGTGCTGGTGGCGCGCTTCGCGGGGGCGGACGAATCGGAGAAGGTGAACCGCGTCGTCTACCAGGCCTTCCTCACCTCGGCGATCCTGGTGCTGGGGATCATGGCTCCGATCGGGTACTTCACGGCGCCCTGGCTCCTCGGGCTCGTGAATGCGACCCCCGCGGTGCAGGCGGAAGCGCTCCCGTATCTGCGGATCATGTTCGTCTTCTCCTTCGGCATGCTGATCTTCTTCATGCTCGGAGGCGCGCTCCGCTCGGCGGGCGACGCCCGGACGCCGCTCCGGCTCGGGATCGTGATGACGCTGATGAATATCACCTTCAATGTGATCCTGATCCGCGGTCTGGGACCGATCCCCGCCCTGGGCACGACGGGCGCGGCGATCGGGACGGTGCTCGCCGCGGGGATCGTGGCTACCTATGCCTTCGTGCGGCTCTGCGAAGGCCGCTGGGTCGTCGCCTTCCACCGCGGGATGAGGCTCCTCCCCGACTGGGCGATCATCCGCGAGATCTTCCGCTTCGGGCTCCCGACGGGAATTCAGGGGGTCGCGATGAACATCGGGGGCGTCTTCCTCCTGGGCTTCGTCGGTTCGCTCGCGGTCAGCGCGCAGGCGCAGGCGGCGTACGTGGTGAGCTACACGCAGCTCTTCTCCTTCATCACCTGGACCTCGGTCGGGATGATGGGGGCGACGGCCGCGGTCGCCGGGCAGAATCTGGGTGCCCGGCAGCCGGAGCGCGCCAGCCGGGCGGTCCACACCGCCGCCGGTTTCGGACTCCTCCTCGCCGCCGGGATCGGCGCGAGCTTCCTCCTGATCCCCGAGACCCTCCTCGCGATCTTCGGGATGGACGAGAGAATCGTCGTGGATCTGAGCGTGGAGCTCCTCCGCTACCTCGCCGTCTCGGGCCTCTTCATCACCGTCGCGCTCGCCTACACCGGCGGGCTCCAGGGCACCGGCGACACCCGGAGCCCGATGTTCATCTCGATCTTCTCCCAGCTCGTGGTCCCGCTCGGGATCTGCTTCTCCTTCCAGACCTTCGGGACGCTCGAGGCGTCGCACATCTGGCTCGCGATCGTGGTCGGACACTTCTGCCGCGCCGCGCTCAGCGTGGCGGTGTTCCGGCGGGAGCGGTGGCGGGGGATCGAGGTCTCGATCGAGCGGGCGCGGGCGTAGGGGGCGGGGCGGGCCTTCCTCCTGGAGTGCGGGTCCGCAAATCTACGTACCTGATATCAGGGATCTCCCGAGTGGTGAAACGACCCTTCACCTCCGATCTTGCAGGCAGGAGAGGGACGACACCGTGCCGTTCCGATTCGTCACAACGCGCCGGCACGCGCCGGCACCTGCCGCGCAAGGGAGACTCGATGAGAGAGGTGACGCCATGATCGACGGCCTCTTCGTTCTGGGAACGAGTCACAGGGTCGCGGCAGCGCATCTGCGCGAGCGCATCCAGTCCGAAGCCCCCCGGATCCGCGACGCCCTGGCGCGGCTCACGGCCTCCGGCAGTCCGCTGGAGGAAGCGGCGCTCCTCGCCACCTGCGGGCGTTTCGAGATCTACGGCGTCGCCGAACATGCGCACCGCGTGCGACGCCTCCTCATGCGGCTGGCGCATCGCGCGGGGGAAGACGACCTGACGCTCGGCGAGCGCCGCACCTACTTTCTGCACGGCTCCTCCGCGGCCGAACACCTCTTCAATGTCGCGGCGGGACTCGATTCCGCCGTGAAGGGGGAGGCGCAGATCCTGGGTCAGGTCCGCGACGTGATCGGGTGTGGTGACGATGAGCGCACCCTCGGCCCCCGACTGCGGCGTCTCTTCCAGTCGGCGGTGGCCACGGGCAAGCGGGTGCGCTCCGAGACGGAGATCGGTCGCGGCGCGGCCTCGCTCGCCGGCGCCTCGCTTCACCTCCTCCGGCAGCAGATGGAGAGCCTCGAGGGGGTACCGACGCTCGTCCTGGGAGCGGGAGAGACCGGGACGCTCGCGGCGCATCTCCTGGCCAAGGCGGGGTGCCGGGTCTCGGTGGCGAATCGCACCCCCGAGCGGGCGGAGCGGCTGGCCGGCGAAGTCGGCGGCGAGGTGTACCGCCTCGATGAACTCCCCGCGATCCTCTCGGGGGTGGAGCTCGTGGTGGGGACGGTCGGGTCCCGGGCGTCCCTCATCGGTCCGGCGGATCTGGACCGGGTCGAGGCGTCGGGTGGGGTCGCGCCCCGCTACTTCCTCGATCTTGCCCACCCCCGCAACTTCGCGCCCGAGCTGGCCGATCGTTCCGGGACGGTGGTGATGGACCTCGACTTCGTCCACCGCAACGCCGCCCACGCGCGTCGCGCCCGTGAGTCGGAGGTGCCGCAGGCGGTCGCGATCGTGGAGGAGGAGCTCGAACGCTTCGTGGCGTGGTATCGCGGGCGCTCGGCGGTTCCGAGACTCCGCGCGGTGCGCGACACCGTCCTCTCGATGGCCGCCTCGGAAGCCGAGCGCTACGGCCGGGGACTCGACGACGACGAACGGGAGCGCCTCGACCGCTTCGCTCGCGCGCTCGCGCGCACCCTCCTGCACCAACCCACCGTCGCGCTCCGCGACGCCGATCCGGGAACGGAAGAGGGGCGGCAGATCCTCGAGACGGCCGGTGTCCTCTTCGGGATCGATGCGTGAGTCGAGTCGGCGTCCTGGTCATCAACTTCGGTGAGCCGGACGAATCCACCCCCGAGCAGGTCGTGCCCTTTCTGGAACGGATCTTCCTGCAGAACATGGGCCTCGAGTCGGCCGATCCCGAGGCCCACCGCGCCCGGGCCCGGCAGCTCGCCGAAGCGCGCGCGCCGGGGCTGATCGAGGAGTACCGGGCGATCGGCGGATCTCCCCTGAACGCCCAGGCCGACCGACAGGCGGAGGCGCTGGAGCGGACCCTTCGTGAGCGCGGCCACGACGCCCGGGTCTACTCGGCCTTCCAGTTCACGGCCCCCTTCCTCCACGCCGCGCTCGACGCGGCGCGGGGCGACGGGGCGGAGCGCCTCGTGGCGCTTCCGGTCTACCCGGTCCGTGGCCGCTCGACCACGATGGCCGCGCTCGACGAGGTGGAGCGCGGGATCGAGGCGATCGGGTGGGCGGTGCCGTGGACCGGGATCGCCGGGTGGCACACCGAGCCCGCCTATCTCGCGCTCCGCGCCGACGGGATCCGGCGCTACGTGGAGAAGGAGGGGCTCGACCTGAATGCGCCGGACACGATCCTCCACTTCTCCGTCCACGGCTCCCCCCTCCGGTATCTCGAGCTCGACGACACGACCCGCTACGACGACCTCGTGGCCGCACACTGTCGCGACCTGGCGCGCGCGCTGGGGGCGGAGAAATACGCGGTGGGGTTCCAGAACCACACCAACCGCCCGATCGAGTGGACCCAGCCGGACAATGAGGATCGGATCCGGGATCTCTCCGAGACCCACCTGGTGGTCGACCCCGTGAGCTTCATGCACGAGCAATCCGAGACGCTCGCCGAGCTCGACCACGAGCTGAGGGAGTTCGTCGAGGGGGAGGGAAAGCACCTTCACCGGGTACCGGTCCCCCACGACGACCCGCGCTTCCCCGATCTTCTGGCGACCCTGATCGAGACCGCGCTCGGCACACTCGAGGCGTAGGCGTGATCGCGATCGTCGGGGGCGGGATCAGCGGGCTCGCGCTCGGGTGGGAGCTCTCGCGGCGCGGCGTCCCCTTCCGACTCTTCGAAGCGTCGCCGGAGCCCGGCGGCGTGATCCGCAGCGCGCGCGTGGAGGGGCACGTCCTCGACTGGGGCCCCCAGCGGATCCGCCTGACCGCGGGACTCGAGGCGATCGTCGACGCCCTCGACCTCGGCGATGAACGCCTCACCGCCCCCGGCGACCTGGGCCTCCAGGTCTACCATGGAGGCCGCCTCCGGGAGATCCCCTTCACCGCCCGGGAGTTCGTCGTCACCGACGCCCTGAGCCTCGCGGGCAAGCTTCGCCTCCTCGCCGAACCCCTCCTCCCGGGGCCCGACCCCACGGAGTCGGTGGGGCACTTCCTCCGGCGCAAGCTGGGCCGTGAAGCGGCCGAGCACATCGTGGGTCCCGTCTACGGGGGGCTGTACGGCTCTCACCCCGACGAGATGATCATGGGGCTTTCGCTCGGACACGTCCTGACGGAGTTCGGGATCCGGCGCTCCCTCCTCTGGCGGCTCCTGCGGAGTGGTGGGCGTATCCCCCGCCCGCCGGCGGTGTCGTTTCGCGACGGGATGGCCACGCTCCCGCGGGCGCTCGCCCGCGCGCTGGGTGAGGCCGTCCAGCTCGACACCCCGGTGGAGGGGATCGAGCGGCGCGGCGACGGGTGGCGGGTGCGGGTGCGCGGGGGCACGCTCGCGGCGGATCGGATCGTCCTCTCGGTGCCCGCGCCGGTCTCGGCGCGTCTGCTGCGCGAGGTCGCGCCCGAGGCGGCGGGCCGTATCGCGTCACTCCGCTACAACCCGATCGGGGTCGTGCATGTGGAGTCTCCCGCCGAACTCACGGGGCTCGGGTTCAAGACATCCTTCGCCGAGGACACCGCGCTTCGGGGGGTGACGTACAACCACGCCATCTTCGGTCGCAGGGGGCTCTCCACGATCTACCTGGGGGGCTCCACCCACCCCTGCGCGGTCGAGCTGGGCGATGAGGAGATGGGCGCGCTGGCGGTGCGCGAGTTTCGCCGCATCACCGGCCACCCCGCCCGCGTGCTCGCCGTGGGGCGCGAGCGGATGCCCGCCTGGGACGCCACCTGGCGCGCGCTCGAGGGGATCGAGCTCCCCGACGGGATCGATCTCGTGGCGAACTGGCGCGCGCGTCCCGGGGTGCCGGGGCGGGTGGCTCAGGCCGCCCGCGTGGCCGAGCGGATCGCGCGGGGTCAGCCGGCGGCCGCGGATCGCGCGAGCGCGGGCGGCGTGTAGGCGCAGAAGGGCTCCTCGGCGAGCGGGTCGCCGGTGACCGCGAAGGCCCGCGAGCGGCTCCCCCCGCAGACGTTGGTGTAGGGGCAGGCGCCGCACTTCCCCTTGAGCGCCGTCCGGTCCCGGAGCTCGGTGAAGAGGGGGGCTTCGCGGTAGACCTCCACCAGATCGTCCTCGCGCACATTTCCCGCCGACACGGGGAGGAAGCCCGAGGGGAAGATCTCGCCCAGGTGGCTGATGAAGAGGAAGCCGTCGCCGTCGTTGACGCCCCGCGCCCGGCCGATCCCGTCGGAGTCGGAGTGGCCGGTGCCGCTCGTGAGGACGTCCCGGTCGCGCTCCAGCCCGGCGCGGCGCTCCGCCTTCTTCCGCTCGAGTACCACCCGCGAATAGTGGGGGGCCGCGGTCGCCTTGATGTCGAAGGGGACGCGCTTCGAGAGGTCGTAGAGGTGGTGGAAGGTCTCCTCGAACGCCTCGGCACCCACGACATCCTCGGGGCGAGCCCGCCCCATCGGGACGAGGAAGAAGACCTCCCAGAAGACGATCCCGAGGTCGGCGAGGAGCTCCGCCATCGGCTCGAGGTCCTCCCAGTTGTGGCGCGCGATGACGGTGTTCACCTGGGTGGAGAGCCCGATCTCGCGCGCCGTGCGCAGGATGCGCAGCCCGTGCTCGAAGGACCCCTGCACCTGGCGGAACTCGTCGTGGACCGCCGCCGACGAGCCGTCGAGGCTGACCGCGAGGCGCGACATCCCGGCGTCGCGGAGCTCCTCGATCACCTCGGTCGTGCAGAGCGGTGTGGTGGCTGGTGTGATCGCCATGCGCAGCCCCAGCTCCGCGCCGTAGCGCGTGAGCTCCACGATGTCGGGACGCTTGAGCGCGTCCCCCCCCGAGAAGACGAAGATGATCGGACCGAAGCGGCGGATATCACGAAGGAGCTGCTTCGCCTCGTCGGTGGAGAGCTCCCCGGGGTTGCGATCCGGCTGCGCCTCGGCCCGGCAGTGCTTGCAGGCGAGGTCACACGCCTGCGTCGTCTCCCAGATGACGAGGAAGGGGGAACGGTTGAAGTCGGTGGGCATCCCGGGCATCCGCCCGGTCCCGCCCCGGCCGTGGCCGTGGCCGTGTCCTGCGTGGGAATGCATGTCGGCCAGCTCTCCGGTCTGCGCGTGGGGGGCCCTCCTCGGGTGGGGGAGCCTCACATGAAAGATGGAGATCTCGCGCCACCTGGGGGCGTCGGGTGCCGCGTCCCGCGAGGCGTGGGAGATTCCTGCGGATCGGGTCCGTAGATCCCCGGATCACCCCTCTCTGCGCGACTCGACGAGGAGCTCCCTGACGGCGGTGAGGAGCGAGTCGGGGGTGAACGGCTTCTGGAGGAAGCTCCCGCGGCGCTTCACCTCATGGTGCGCGAGCGCCTCATCGGTGTAGCCCGAGACGTAGAGGACCCGGATGCCGTCTTCTTCGGTCAGGATCCGCCGGACCATCTCGGGACCGCTCATCCCGGACATCACGACATCGCTGATGATCAGCTCCAGGTCGTCCGCGATTTCCAGGGCCACCGCGATCCCCTCGGCGCCCGAGGCGGCGGTACGCACCCGGTACCCGGCTCGACGGAGGACCGATTCGGCGAAGGCGCGCACCGCCTCGTTGTCGTCCACCACCAGGATCGTTCGAGCGTTCGACTTCCTGTCGTTCGCGGGCGTTCGGCCCTCCTCCTCCCTCCCTTCCGGCCCCGCGACGGGGAGGAGAACCTCGAAGACCGTCCCGCCTTCCGGCGCGGATTCGAGCCGCACACTCCCTCCAGCTCCCCGGACGATCCCGAAGACGGTGGCCAGCCCCATCCCGGTCCCATCCGCCTTGGTCGAGAAGAAGGGTTCAAAGATCTTCTCCCTCAGCTCTTCGGGGACTCCCTGGCCGGTATCGAGGACTCGCAAGCGCACGTAGCGACCGGGCTTCACCTCGCTCGTGGTGTCGGCCGCGGCCACCTCCACGGTGTCGGTGACCAGCCGGATCGTCCCGCCGTCCTCGATCGCATCCCGGGCGTTGATCACGAGGTTCAGCGCCACCTGCTCGAGCTTGGAGGGGTCGATCTCCACCCACGTCTCGGTGGGATCCAGCTCGGTCACGAATTCGATCTCGTCGGTGACGATCCGTCGAAGGAGGGGTGCCACATTCCGGATCGCCCCACCGACCTCGATGAGCTCTCCGGCGTCGAGGTGCGATCGGCTGAAGGTCAGGAGTTGACGGGTCAGGGCGGCGGCCGTATCGGCCGCCTTCATCACCTCACCGATCGCCTCGATCGCCACCTCGCTGGTGTTCTCGCGGCCCTCCAGCTCGTGGTGGAGGAGCTGGGCGTACCCCATGACCGCCGTCAGCAGGTTGTTGAAGTCGTGCGCCACGCCCCCGGCGAGCTGGCCCATCGCCTCGAGCCGCTCGCTCCGCGCGAGCCGGTCCTTCAGCGCGCGGCGTTCGGTGATGTCCTGCGCCGTCCGGAGGATCACCCGCTCGCCCGAGTCGGGGTCCTCGACCAGCGTCCCGGAGCGGAGCACCCAGAGGTTCCGGCCGTCGGCCGTCTCCCAGGGCTCCTCGACGTCACGCACCGTCCCGGCGTCCTCGAGTTCGCGGACCTCCCCCTCCCACGACGTCGGGTCAGGGAGGAAGTCCGAGACAGGGCGGCCCACCACATCTCCCGGCGCCTCCAGTCCGAGGAGGTGGGCCGCCGCGAGGTTGCAGCGCAGCGTGACCCCCTGGTCGTGGCGAGGAAGACCGGCATCGTGCTCTGTTCGAAGAGGAGTCGATACCGCCGCTCCGAAGCTTCCAGCGCCTGCTTGCGCCCCTCCATCTCCCGGAAGATGACCGCCCCGCCTCCCGCACCCGCGACGAGAACGAGGGCGCTCACGCTCAGGAGGAGCCCCGCCAGCCACTGCTCCAGCTGCAGCGCGCCCTCCGTCAAGGTCACCGAGAAGGCGTCGGCGTACTCGGTGAGATGCGCGTCGATCTCCCCGGCGCGGTCGCTGAGGTCGTCCAGGTACTCGTCGCCCGGCCACCCGCCGATCCACGCGTTCCGCGCCTCCTCACCCAGCGCCGCAAGCTCTTCGACCCCTTCGTCCGCCGCCGCCCACGACTCCGCCGCGCGCTCGACGAAGTCCATCCATCGGAAGCGGAGGAAGGTCGAGATCATCGGACCGACCACCTCGGCGGGGAGGCCGCTGGCCAGCAGCGCCTCGCGGGCCGCCGCGCGGTCGGGCTGGGGCTCGTCCAGTGCCTCCCGGACCCGACGCAGCTGGAACGGCACCTCCAGGTGTGTCTCGAAATCCCGAAGGAAGGGGTCCTCCTGCCCCGTCCACATATACGCCTGCAGGGCCGCCGCGGCCTGCTTCTCAGACTTGGACCAGAGCGCTTCCTGCAGGACGAACCCCCGCATCCCGCGGAGCACACCGATCCCGAGGAGGGAGAGCGTCAGGAGGGCGATCACGAGTACGACGAATGACGCCACGATTCCCCGATTCAGGGGCGTCGAGAGGACGTGTCCGCGGGTATTTGTCATGCGCCGTCACCGGATGGGGGGCACCGATCGTGGAGAGTAGCTGGTGAATCGGGTGCACGAAAGACGACGCGTGTGAGCCGTGAGGCCGTGCGGACGGCCGCCTACCGCCAGGTCGTCTCCATCGCGAAGAAGTGGTCGAAGACCTTGCGTGCGGGATGGTTCGCGTCGTTCGTTTCGGGGCTCCGGATGTAGAAGTCCACCTGGATCGCGGCGGGGTTCACCGCGCCCGCGCCCTCCGCTCCGGTGCGGTCCGGGAGTACCGCGAGCGTCTCCCGGTCCCGCATCCCCTGCGTGACCATGAAGTGGATCTGATGCTCCGAGCGGAGGGGCTCGCCGTCGAGGGTGGCGCTCCCCCACCCCCACCCGGCCACGTAGAGGATGCTCTTGGGCCAGTTCGCGTCGCCGCACCCCGCGTCGCCGTGCTCGAAGAGCCACGCCGCGATCCCGCCGTCGTGGCACGGAGAGAACGCCTCGAAGCGCTCCATCTCGACGACGTAGCGCCCTTCGGGGAGGTCGAGCTCGGCCCGGAAGGTGCCGGTGTTCGCGCGCTCGTCGACATCGATCTCGAGCGTGCCGTCCACCGCGCGCAGATTCGTCCCGTCGTCGCCCATGTGGTCCCACGGCGACGCGTCGGTGAGGGTGCCCACCTGGTACACCCGGCCGCCGGTGATCGTGAAGCGGCCGTCGTAGAGGGGGTGCTGCTCGGGGGCGTAGATCTCCATCGTGGCGCCCGGCTGGGTGCGGGGGCCCCGCGTGCTCTCCTCCTGCGAGGCCGCCTCCGGCTCCGTTGCACAGCCGGCGGCGGTGACGAGGAGGGGGAGAAGGAGGAGAAGAAGAGGGAGGGGGATCCGAAGGTGGAATCTCATGGGGCTTTCTCCCGTGGAGTGTGATCTATTCGATGACCCGCGCCCGGATCACCCGGTCCAGCGCGGGGAATTCGCGGTCCATGAAGGCGTTGCCCCCCTCGCGGAGAGGGCCCTGGCGCCCCTGGCGCACCCCGCTCCCGGATCGTTCGCCGTATCCGGCGTAGAGCCGGTCGAGCACCTCGATCCCCTCGACCACGCGGCCGAAGACGGCGAAGCCGTCGCGGTCGTTCCGGCTGTTGTCGCCGAGGTTGAAGAAGATCTGGGTGGTGCGATTCCCGGGGATGGGGGCGTGGGCGAAGGCGAAGGTGCCGCGGGTGTTCGTGCCGTGCGGCGGGTCGTCCGCGATGAACGCCTCCTCCCACGCGGCGTTGACGGCCGGGTCGCCGTGGATCCCGAGCTGGGCGATGTAGCCTTCGTTCACGCGGTGGAAGCGGGTGTCGTCGTAGTAGCCGAGGCGGACGAGGTTGTAGAAGCGGTCGGCCCCGATCGGGGCGTGCTCGCGGGTGACCTCGACCTCGAAGTCGCCCTCCGTCGTCTCGAAACGCGCCCGCCAGACGGAGGGGGAGCGCCGGCTCCACTCCGGGTGCTCGGGGTGGAGGAAGAGCGAGTCGAGGGCAATCCGCTCGTAGACGCCGCGCGCGCGCTCGATCTCCGCGCGGAAACGCGCCCGTTCCGCGTCGCTCCGCCAGGGGCCGCCCTCCACCCGCGCCCAGGCGGCGTCCACCGCTTCGGCCAGGAAGCGCGCGTCCTCGGCCGAGCGGTGCGGGAGCCCGTCGCGCACGATGTACACCGGGCTCGTGTGCGCGAAGGCGTAGCTGTCGGTGATGTAGCGCGAGGAGGGGCCGACCACCCGGGCCGCGACCCACCCGCCCTCGGGGAGCGTGACGTCGCCCTCGAAGACGAGACTCGACGAGTCGGCGCCGCTCGCCGAGCGCGCCGCGGCGATCTCGCCGTTCGCCACGATCTCGAGGCGCGCCATCGGGGCGATCGAGGACGCCCGGGCCGTGACGGTGAGCGAGCCTCCCTCCGGGAGTTCGAGCTCGTCTCCGGGCCCCCGTCCCTCGACCTCCAGGAAGAGGAGCGGACCGGTCGAGGCGAAGGTGCGCTGCCGTCGAATCCCCTCCATCCAGCTCTCCGCGGTCAGGGGCCCCTCGACCCGCGCGTACGTCCGGGCGGCGCCCGGCGGGGGATCCCGCCAGACATCGGAGAAGTTGTCGGATCCCCCGGTGGCGGCGATCCGGACGCCCGCATTCAGGAGCCGGTGATAGACCTCGGACGAGCGCATCTCGTCGGAGTAGACGGACGCCACATCGTAGTGATCACCGAGCCCGAGAGCGGCGTCGACCGGGATGAGCGTCGAGCCGACCCCCCGGGGCGTCGAGACGTCGCCAAGGTAGGGATGGGTGAAGCCCCCGAGTCCGCCCCGCGCCCGCGCCGCGCGCAGGTGGCGGCCGTCGAGTTCGGGCTGCGCGTACGGGGTGTTCGCGGCCCCGCCGATCAGGGGGAGCACGAAGCGTTCGGTTCCGAGGAGGGAGACGTGCCCCAGCGAACCCCTGAATTCCTCCCCGTACCGGAGGATGTGCTCCGCCGTCGAGAGGGGGTGCGGCGCGCCCGTCAGATCATCCCACCGCCCCATCAGACGGGTCCCATCCATATGGATCAGGGCGTGCGACATATGCAGGTCCTCGGCGAGGAGCTGGCCGAAGAACTCCTCGTGGGTCAGCCCGCGCCGGCCCTGGTGGAGGTCGTGGAGGTGGGTGTCGCCCGAGTACCACCCCAGCGTCGGGAGATCGACCATCCGCTCCATCTCGAGGCGGAGCGTCGCCTCGCCCCCCGCGGGTACCTCCACCGTGGCCACGGCGGGGCGGTACTCGTGGCCGCGGACCGCCTCCACCTCGGTGCGCCCGGCGGGGACCTCGACGGTGGCGGAGCCCTGCGTGTGGAAGTAGTGCGTCTCGGTGACCGAGATCACCCGGTGGAAGCCCCCCTCCGGCGTGTACGCGCGCCCGTCGGAGGCCTCGAGGTGGATCCGTGAGGGCATCGGAGCGCCGTCGGGCCCCACGACCTCGATCGTGAGGCGCCCGGTGGGGAGGCGGGCCCGGCGCGCGTCGAGGGGGATCTCCGTCCAGGAGGGCAGCGGCCCCCCGCCGATCGGTGCGGTGTAGAGCGTCATCGCGCCCCGCCGGTTCGAGACGAAGGCGATCCGCTCGCCGTCCGGACTCGGGCTCGGCGAGAACTCCCCGCCGGGATCGGGGGTGATCACGACGGGGTCGCCTCCATCGACCGCGACCCGCCGCACCTCGTTCGATCCCGACTCGTCCGAGATGTAGAAGAGCCCGGACCCGTCCACGCTCCACGCCGGCTTCATCCGGTACTCCGACTCCTCGTGGCGCACGAGCCGTTCCTCGCCGTCGGGGAGCGCCTTCACCCAGATCCCGCCGGTGCCGGTGCGGCCCCGGACGGGCGCCACGTACGCGAGCCGGGTGCCGTCGGGCGAGACCGCCGCCTGAATCCCGCCGGTCACCCCCGTCACCCCGGTCACCGAGCCGTCGTCCAGCGCCACCCGGAAGATCCCGAAGCGGCGCGACGCGCGCGCGCTCGTGAAGTAGAGGGCGGCGCCGTCGGCGCTCCAGGTGGGCTGCACATCGACCTCGGGGTGATCGGTGATGCGGCGCACCGCGCCCCCCTCGGCGCTCACCACCCCGATCTCGAGGTTGCCGTCGAGGTCGATCGAGAGCGCGAGCCGACTCCCATCCGGGCTCCACGACGGCTCGAAGTGCCAGGCGGGCCCCTCGGTGAGCGCGATCGCCTCGCCACCCTCGGCGGGGACCTTCCAGATGTCGCCGCGCATCGAGAAGGCGATCCACCGCCCGTCCGGGCTCCACGCCGGATCCATCGGGCCGGTCGAGACCGCGGGGAGCATGTGCCGCTCGACCCGGTCCGAGTGGCCGTAGCGGTTCGGACCCGCGGAGAGCGCGACGGCGACGACGGCGAGGAAGCCGCAGGCGAGAGGGAGGGCGCGCCCCGACGTGCGGCCGGTCTTCGGGGGATTCGACATCTTCATGGGGCGTCTCGCGGGGGGGGGAGGTGCCGTCGTCGCCCCCACAATGCCCGGGACCGCGACGGGGCCGCAAGGCTCCGCGCCGGGAGATCCGGGTGAACCGCAGCCGCCCGCGATGTGTACGCTGTGGGTCACCTCGCCCCGCATTTCCTTCCCGCGTTCCCTCGCCGATCCCACCGAACCGGATGCGTAGAACCACCGCCGTTCTCTCTCTTCTTCCCTTCCTCCTCGTTGCCGCCGCCTCATCTGCGACCGCACAGGACACGGGCGCGGCGGGCGATGAGACCTTCGTCCCCCCGATCGCGGGGAGCTGGGAGCCGGTGCAGTCGCTGGGTCAACCCCCCGACCTGAAGCCCTTCTTCCGACTCGGCTACGGACTGGACGGGGGTTCGACGACGGATGCGGCGGGTGCGGGGGCCGCCATCGGCGTCTTCCACGACCTCTTCAACCCGGTCTACGGGGCGCTCGGTCTGCAGCTGGAGGCCTACGCCGGTCAGCAGGGTGACGACTTCGACGGGGGCGTGCAGGCGCACCTCGCCTCACCGGCGACCTTCGTTCACGCGGGGGTGGACTGGAACTGGACAAAGGGGGAGGTCGGGCCTGCCTTCGGCCTCACCTTCCCGCTCCAGCGGGGCGGGTGGCCGGTGAAGGGGAGCCAGTTCCGCGTCGACTGGATCCCGGGTCGCGATCAGAACGTCGTCCTCGGCTTCGCCTTCACCCTTCGGCAGCCGCTCGTCGGGAGGACCCGCTCGCACACGGTCGATGTCGTGCTCCCCGATCGCCCGAGGACGCGCACCGCGCCGCCGCCGAGCGGCGCGGCGGCGCACGCTGTCGCCGGGCTGCTCGAGTCGATGGAGTGGCTCGCCGGGATGAACCGATTCTTCTGGCTCGGCCGCGACACCGACATCAACCCCGAGAAGTCCGTCGCGGAGACGCGCGCCGCGCTCGCCGACTTCCGGACCGCGCTCGAGACCCGCGATTCGCTCCTCCCGGGGGTCCCGGCGTACGAGCGGGAGGTGACGCTCTACCACGAATTTGTCGATCGCGCCTTCGGCTTTGCCCTCGGGCACGGCGAGGCGACGGCGGCGAGCGCCGGACGGATGGCGGCCGATGTCGCGCGCCGAGCGATCCTCGATGAGGTGGTCTTCCCCTACAACCGGCTGATCGGCCGGTACAAGCAGCCCGACCGGCTCGATGGGCTCGCCGCGCGGGCCCGGGCTCGCGTCATCGCCTGGCTCGAACTCGAGGGGGTGGGGGAGGCGCGCCGCGCCGAGGTCCTCGGTGTGCTCGACGCCTGGCTGGCGGGCTTCGAGCACGTGCGCGAACGGATGAGCGATATCGGGGACGACAGTCGGATGCAGTGGATCCCGCTGGCGCTCGTCCTTCGTCCCGGGGAGCACCAGAGCCGCGCCCAGATCGACGCGCTCGTCGAGCGAGCGCTCGGTCGGGGATTCCTGCGGGGGAATGCGGTCAAGGAGATCAACGCGGCCCGCTTCCAGGCCGAGCTGCTCCGGACGATCCACGAGGTCGAGGAGTACCACGTTCTCTGGATCCACGACTACCGGGGCCGCAATGTGCTCGGTGAACCCGACCGGGTCGGGTTCTCGCAGACGGTCGATGGCTACCTCCGGGCTCTCCTCGCCAAGGTCCGCGCATACGACGAGGTCGGTCGCCTCCCCATCTACCTCCTCCTCCTCGACCAGCTGAACTACGAGGGCACGGAGGGTCGCCTCTGGCTGGACCTCCTCGAGGACCCGATCGGTCACGAGGTGGAGCTGGGGCGTGGGGAGGAGGCCGAGGCGATGGAGCGGGCGATTCACGCGGTCCAGGATTCTCTCCGCGACGCGGTCGCATCCTCGGTGCGACTCCAGGCGGAGGCCGAGGCCTTCGGTGACGACTGGATCGATGAGGTCATCAAGGTGCACGTCAACGTCACCAACCCGGCGGACCTCACCTACCGGTCACGCCGCCTCCTCCGCCGCGGTCCGCCGATCGGGGCCGACAACCTGATGCGCGACCACCGCAAGATCGTCATCCGTGACGTCACCGAGAGCGATCCGGCGCGGGGGGAGGTGATCCTGGCCGGGGTGGGGATCGGCGAGCACTTCGCCTCCCCGACGTGGGACGACCGCGCGCTCATCGTGCAGGGGCCCGCAGCGCTCGAGGCGCAGGCGAAGGCGCGCGAGGTGCTCGAACGCCACGGTCTGGTCGAGGAGGCGCTCCCGGCTCCGCTTCGCCGGCGTTCCCGCGCGGGGGACTACGACGCTCGCGTGCGCGCCCTGGAGGAGGGGGGAGCCACCGCCGAGGTCCTCCAGGTCCACAACCGGACCGGGTGGGGCGAGAAGGAGGCCACCTTCGTCCAGATGCTCCTCTACGACCTCGCCCCTGCGGGCACCGTCTTCTACATCCCCAACTCCCTCTGGACGAGCTACGAGTCGATGGCCCAGCTGGTGGGTGCGGCGCTCAGGGGCGCGCGCGTCTACGTCGTCGCGCCGTCGCTCGCGAATGCTCCGAGCCCCGCCTTCGGCCCGATGTCGACGAGCCGGGAGCTGATGACGCGCGTCGTTCTCGTCCAGGCCGAGTTCGGAGAGGTGATCGCACGGGCCGGGGGGGACCTCCGGGCGGGACTCTACGCCCGCGACGCGCCGCTCGACGACCTCTCGACGATCCTGAGCGACCTCGACGAGGCCCTCGATCGCGACCCCTTCCTCACCGAGATCTTCCCCTTCCGGGAGGAGGCTCGCCAGGTGATCCGGAGGCTGCGGGACGAGGCGCTTCCCGCACCCGGCTTTCCGGGGTTCGAGGACGCGGTCGAGCGCATCCCCCAGTTGCACCGGAAGACGCAGTTCATCGCGTCCGCCTCGGTGCTCGAGGCGATCGGCTCCTCGAGCCGGATGCAGGAGCTCCTCGCCGAGGCGCTCACGAGTACCGTCCTGAACGGCTCCACCGCAGAGCGGGTCGGAGAAGAAGACGCAGACGCACCGGACGGACCGTCGGCGGAGCTTCGGGAGCTCTACGAAGAACTCGCCGGGGAAGGCGCCTTCGAAGCGGACCCGGCCCTCTACTACCTCGCGGGCTCCGTCAACAAGAATGTCCGCAGCATGGCGCTCGACGGCGAGGTCCTGGCCGCGGTGGCCGGTCCGTGGGCGCTGCAGGCGTACGCGGACTTCCTCGTCCTCTCCGGCGGGGTCGTCTGGGTGACGAGCCCCGAGGAGGTCTCGAGTCTCATTCCGCCCTATTCATGGATCAAGCGTCGGATTGCCCGGTGGCTGTATCCGGTGCTCTGAAGATCGCCGCTTACCGCATATCCGTCCCGTACGTACCCGTGTCGCTGTAGGGAATCGCCACGCCGGCCGGCTTCTGGTCCACCTGGACGTCACTGAAGTGCAGGTGCAGCCACGCGGTGTGTGGCGGGAAGTTGTCCGAGTCCGGCTGGGTCGTGTGGGCGACGTAGTGAAACTCGGTCTCGTCCGGGTTCGTGTACCCCGTCTTGTCCTGCTTCATCGGGGTGTAGACCTCTCCTGCGGCGTTCACGATCTTCCCCGCGGCGTTGCGGGATTCCTCGCTGAACATCGTGTGGCTCCCGATCATCGGGACGACCTCTTCGCCGTTCACCCAGATCGTGGAGGGACCCCACGTTGCGAAGTAGTTGAAGAGCTTCGGCATCACGGGAGCCTCGTTCCCGGTGTCCCCGTGCAACCACGCCTCTTCGACGATCCGGGCCGCGTCCATCTGGTTCGTGTTGAGCTTCTGGACGATGCGGATGTCGCCGCTCCAGGACTGATCCTTCGAGAAGTGGAGCGGGCCCGACTCCGCGGTCGTGCGGATATTGATTTCGAGTTCTCCGGTGCCCGCCTCCGTGTCGAGCGTCATGCGGGCCGTGCCCTCGAGCGGACGGACGTTCTCTCCATCGTAGGCGAAGTTGTGACCGTATCCTCCGATGATGCGGGCGTCGGTCGCCTCGATCTGCCACCGTCCCGGCATCTCCCCCGGCCGCTCCTTCGGGCCGTCCTGCGCGAGTCCGACCGTGACCGCGCTTCCCACCAGAGCGACCGTCGCGAGTCCCGTCAGAGCCTTGGTCGTGATCTTCATCTCTCGTACCTCCTTTCATGAACTTCATCCACAAGTTGCTGCTCCACTATCACTTGCAGTATCGTATGGGTGAATGCATGAACGGACCGAGATGTTCCGGAGCGCAGCGAGGTCACGCGTCGCCGGCATCGTCCCGAAGGGCACGAAGTTCGTTCTTCACGGCGTCACCCAGACGCCCGATCGCCTCGTAGTCTGCGCCCGAAGTCACCCCCCGGGCGAAGTCACGGGCCTTCGTGTGGAGGGTGTCGATCGGTCTCCCCAGACGCGCCAGTCGTGCGTCCGCGACGAGCGCGTCGGCCACGGCGTTCGCCGGAGCGGTCGGCGAAGAACCCTGGGCCATCTCCCAGAGCACGCCATTCACCCGTGACGCCCACTCGTACGTGACGCCCGCGGGCCCCGTGATCGTCTCGATCGCGGGCATCTCCTCCTGCGCCGCGTCGGGGAGCTCGTCCAGCGGCCGGGTCACCGCAGGACCACCGGCGGGGGCTCCGACCACGATCCGGCCCACCATCCCGAAGAGGTAGTGCGGCTGGCAGAAGTAGTCGTAGACGCCCTCGACGGTGAAGGCGTGTTCGAACTGTGTGCCCGCCGTGAGGCCGAGCATTCCCGAGTGCCAGGGCTCGGCGCCTTCGGGGATGCGCAGCGGGAGGTCTCCGCCGATCAGTTCGCCATAGCGGGGATGGATCGCGGTTGTCGTGTGGAAGTCGCCCATGTTGAGCCAGCGCACCGTCTCTCCCGGTTCGATCAGGAGGCCCGCAGGGTCGAAGCGGAAGCTGCCACCCAGGCTGCGGAGTCCCACCACGCGGTGCGGGAGGGCGGCCCGGGTTCGTGCGAAACCGAAGGCTGTTTCGAGACCTCGGGCCGGCGCGGCGACGAGTATTCCCCCTGCGGTGGCAGCGAGCGTCTTCAGGGCGTTGCGTCGGTTCATGGGATCATGCATGGGGTGCGCTCCTTCGAGGATTGGGCATCTATCTCCGAAAGGGACGCGCCGCGTGTGGGGTTCCGTCCGGAGCCCTGACCGCGTTACCGTAGGTGCCCCGGATTCGGCCCCGGAGAGGTCGCCGGGCACCCTCCAACCAGGATCGAGAGCATGCGGTACAGGGCGACCCTCGTCTCAGCCCTCCTGATCCGCAGTGTCGCCCCCTCGGCCCTCTTCGCCCAGGACGCCCCGCCGGGATTCGAGTGGACCAACGAGACCGAGCTGAGCTTCGTGTCGACCTCCGGGAATGCGTCGTCCACGACCTTCGGGATGAAGAACTCGATGGGGGCGACGATGGGGCTGCACGAGATCGAGTTCGAGTTCGGCGGAGTCCGCGCGTCGTCCGAGACGACCACGCGACGCGCGATCGGCACGCCCACCGACTTCTCGATCGAGGAGACGGTGAACTCGGAGACGACGGCCGAGAACTACTTCGTGCGGGGCCGCTATGATCGATCCTTCGATCGGGGCTTTCTCTTCGCAGCCAGCGGGTGGAGCCGCAACACCTTCGCCGGGATCGACAACCGCGTGCAGCTCGCACTCGGGGTCGGGCAAACTTTCGCGGAGACCGACAACGCACGTTTCAAGGCGGATTTCGGCCTCACCTACACCTATCAGGACGACGTCGACGTGCAGGAGGGCGCGGACAACAACTTCGGCGGGTGGCGCATCTCGGCGGAAGCGATGCGGTCGGTCTCGGAGACGACGCAGCTCGAGTCCGACCTGGTGATCGACAACAACGTCGAGGCGCTGGAGGATCTTCGCATGGACTGGACCAACTCCCTCTCGGTCTCGATCAACTCCTCGCTCGCGCTCCGGACCTCATTTCAGCTCCTCTGGGACAACAAACCCGCTCTCATCCGGGTTCCGCTCGAGGCTGCCGACGGGACGCCGGCGGGTGTCAGCGTCTTCACCCCGAGCGACGAGATGGACACCGTCGTGAATGTGACACTCGTCATCCGGCTTTGAGATGGTGGGTCGGGTGTCTGACGAAGACGACCTGACCCGGGTAGGGTAGTCTCAGGCGGCGAGAGGGGGGAGCGAGCTGAGGACCTCGTTGCCGGGTGGGGAGCGGGGCTGGAGCCCCGCTACTGGCGAAAAGCGGTAGTTCGCCGGACATTGCCTCCCCATGATCTTCCTCGAACACCTCAAGAACTTCGCCCGGGAAGCTCGCCGCCGACGGGCTCACACGACGGCCGTTGCCTACGTCGTCGTCGGGGTGACGGTGATCGAGTTGTCAGGTGCGATCTTCGACGCGCTCCAGTTCCCCGAATGGGCGCCACGTCTGGTCACCCTTCTCCTTCTGCTCGGCTTTCCGGTCGTGCTGGTGATGGCGTGGGTATTCGACGTCGGAGTCAGGCGGACGTCCGCAGGCGACGACGAGCCTCGACGACCGAAGATCCGGGGTCGCACAGCCCAACGGGCACGATCCATCCCCGGGATCGTGAAGCCCGCCGGCACACCCACCGCGTCCTCGGCGATCTCGTCCACCACGAACTGCGGCGAGGCGGACACGATCCACACCACGAAGCCCGCCCGGTCGAGGGCGTCGATGAGGTCGGCCATCTGCGGATAGACGCGGATCCACCCGGTGACCGAGTGGGAGCCGACGGTCCAGGTGTTGCCCTGCTCGGCCCAGACCGCTCGGTCGAAGGCCGCCCGGGCGATGGCGCGCACGTCGC
>JAVVEY010000055.1:0-19424 GCA_032250675.1 Longimicrobiales bacterium
CGCTGCATCACGCCGTCCGACGCGATCGTCTCGACGGATGTCGGCTGCGCGTGCTGCGGGTTGCCGTACGTCCACGAGCGCGTCGTGCTCACCCCGCCGCTGCCCGAGGTGTCGAAGACCGTCGTCGTCTCGGTGTCGAGGTAGGACCACGCCGAGATCACCTGGAAGGGCGACGCAAACGCCGCCGTCGATCCGTACGCGCCCGTGAGCCAATTCATCGAGATGCCCCGGATGCGCGTCGTCGTGAGCGGCTCCTCGGTCCCCTCGTCGCGGTGCGTGTACGCGCGCGTGACGCGCTGCTGCGTCACCCCCGCCGCGCTCTTGACGTCGGATTCGAGCTCGAGGCCGCGCTTCCACGCCTGGCTCGTCGGGCGGTTGAATGGCCAGGTGCCGGTCGAGGGCATGTTCTGGTCGGGGTCGGTGTGGTGGCCCGTGAAGGCGTGCCGTACCCGTCCGAACTGGCCGTTCACCCCGAAGAGCTCCCACACCTCCTTGTAGCCGACCACCGGCCCCGCGCCGAGCGGCTGCTTCGAGATCGCCGAGCGCGAATGGTACGAACACCCGCTCCCGCTGAACTGGAAGTTGTAGCGCGGCTCGGCACCGACGATCCCGCTCGAACGCGCCCCGAGACCGCCCTCGCTGTACTCGTAGTAGATGTCGCGGCTCGTCGTGCCGTCGAAGTGCTCGATGCGCGCGATGCGCACCCCGCCGGCGAGCGCGCTCACATCGCTCGCGCCCGACGACGCGGTGCCCACCGCCTCCTCGTCCCAGCTGAGTGTGGCCGAGTAGCTGTAGCCCGAGAACTGATCGTTCACCTTGAGCGTGTAGTTGCCCGGCTCGAGCGAAATCGAGCTGACCGAGCTCCACTCCTTCCTCCAGAACCCGTCCGGGCCCGTGATCTCGGTATACGGAGACGGCGGGAAGACGCACGTCGGACAGATCGGCGCGCTGGTCGAGATATTGAGGCTCGCCGAGACCGTTTGCGTGCCGCCCACCGTGAACGATCTCGAGACCGTGCCGTCGAACCCTGTCAGGGTGAGATTGACGCTCTTGTCCACGAGCTCGAGGCTCGTGGGCACCGACGAGCTCGTGCCGATGAAGCCGTAGTCGTGCCCCTCCCAGTGAAAGTGGCTGTAGCCGCCCGTCGGGTACGTGATGCGATTCAGCACCCCGCGCTTCGCGTGCGTCGTGCTCGGGCTTCGGTTCGCGCCGGGGAAGACGGTCGAGCCTTCACTCCAGGGGCCTGGAGTAAAGCGCGTCAGGCAAGTTGACAAACGGTTGCGGTTGCCGAAGGTTTGCAGGTACTGATGGTTCCTGCGAAGGAGAGATCCGCCATGGCCGTGGACAAGGCGACGGAGGTGGCCCGGGAGCTGATCCGCCGGGCACCGAACCGACGTTGGTTGCGCGAGTTGACCGATCTGCTCGACCGGGAGGTTCGCGCCGAACCTCTGCAGCGGATCCGCTCCCTCTGGGGGCTCAACAACGCGAACCTCGGTCGAATCTTCGGCGTCACCCGGCAGGCCGTCACGAGCTGGTTCGACGATGGCGTTCCGGTCGGCCGCGCCGAGACGATCGCCACGATCGCCGCCGCCACCGACATCCTCGACCGCAAGCTCAAGCGGGAGCGTATCCCCGCGGTGGTCCGCCGGCCATCGGAGCGGCTGGGTGGCCGGTCACTCCTCCAGTTGGCGGAAGCGGGACGGCATCGGGAGGTCCTCGAAGCGGTGCGAGAGATCTTCGATCTCCGGCGGGTTCAGCCGTAGCACCGTGAGCCCCGAGGCCCGCGCCCTCCCTGACCGACGTGTGTGGCTCCGGGTGGCCGATCCGGAGTGGAACGATCCGCTCGACCCTCGATGGGCGCGACAATCGGGCGGCCGGTGGAACCCGCCGGACTCCCATCCAACCCTGTATCTGAACGCGGATATCGTGACTGCGCGCCTGCAGCTGGTGCGCCTCCTGGAAGGCACCCCCGTTGAACCCGAGGATCTGGCCGACACCGCCTATCTGCTGGTCGCCACGACCCTCCCCCGACGCCAGCGGTGCGCTGTCGCCCTCACCCCCCGGAGCATCGTCGATCTCGGGCTTCCCGAGAGCTACCCAGCGGACCGCGAGGGACAGCGGATTCCGCACTCCGTCTGTCAGCGGATCGGCGTCGCGGTGCATCGACACGGCCTCCGGGGTGTCCTGGCGCGCTCGGCAGCGAGCGTCGACGGTCGGGGAACGGAGCTCGCGTGGTTCCCGGCGACGGACCGCTCCCGCGCCCGTCCGGTGTGGGATGCCCTCAGGGATTTCGGTGAGTGGAGAGGGGCGGAGCGGTGGGAGGAGATTGGCCTGGAGCCACAGCCGGAGGTCCGATGATCGCGCTCTCACGTCGGTAGATTCTCCCCGGAGGGGGGTCGGGCGCCGCAGCGGCGACCCGGCGAGCCCCCGTCAGCCAATCCCCTCCGCCAGCGCCCCCACCGTGACCCCCAGCACCGGGTGCACCAGACCCGGCGCCAGCGAAGCGAGCGGCTCGAGGACGAAGGCGCGCTCGTGCAGGCGGGGGTGCGGGATGACGAGGCCGGGTTCGTCGACGCGCCGGTCGCCGTAGAGGAGGAGGTCGATGTCGATCGGGCGCGGGGCGCCGGTGCCCTTGGCGGCCGGGTCGCGGCCCAGCGCCGCCTCGATCGCCTGCGTGGCGTCGAGGAGCTCGCGCGGGGCGAGTTCGGTGGCGAGGCGGCAGACCGCGTTCAGGTAGTCGGGGCCTTCGGCGCCGACGGGCTCGGTCTCGATGAAGGCCGAGCGTTCGAGCACCTCGCCGTGCTCGCCCAGGAGGTCGAGCGCCCGCAGGAGGGTCGCCCGCCGGTCGCCGAGGTTCGCGCCCAGACCGAGCCAGGCGTCGGTCACCGCGTCACCTCGACGCCGATCGTGCCCGCGCCGTACTTCGGCGCGATGCGGGGCTTGCGGATCCGGACCGTCACGGCGCCGGCGCCGGTGCTGCGCTTGAGCGCCAGCGCGATATCCTCGGCGAGGTGCTCGAGGAGGAGTCGGTCCTCGCCCCCCGCGACCTCGCGCGTGACCCGCGCGATCTCGCGGTAGTCCGCGGTCTCGGCGAGCCGGGTGCGGCGCCGGGGCGGGAACTCCAGCACGAGGTCGATCTCGAGCTTCTGCGGACCACCGCGCTCCCGATCCGACACCCCGATCACCGCCTCGCACTCGAGGTCGGTGATCACGACGCGGTCCGGCGCGGGATCGGGCCTGGCGTCCGGCGTGGCGTCAGGCATCGGAACCCCGGAGCGCGTCGGCGACGGTGGCCGCCTGTCGGGCTTCCTTCACATCGTGCGCGCGGATGATCCGGGCTCCCTTCAGGATGGCGATCGTGTGCGCGGCGATCGTGCCCGGGATCCGCTCGTGCACCTCGGCGCCGGTGAGCGCGCCGATGAAGCGCTTGCGGCTCGCTCCGACGAGGAGGGGACGCCCGAAGGAGGCGAAGCGGGTGAGCCCCCGGAGGAGCTGCAGGTTGTGCTCGACCGTCTTGCCGAAGCCGATCCCCGGATCGAGCACGGTCTGCACGCCCTCGAGCCCTTCGAGCCGGCGGCCGAAGAAGGCCGCGACCTCTTCGACGACGTCGTCGTAGCGCGGGTCGAGCTGCATCGTGCGCGGGCTCCCCTTCATGTGCATGAGGATCAGCGGTACGTCGAACTCGCGGGCGAGCGCGACCATCGCGGGATCCTCGCCTCCCGTGACGTCGTTGATGAGGGTGGCTCCCGCCTCGAGGCACGCGCGGACGACGTCGGGCTTGTACGAGTCGATGCTGACGACGACCCCCATCGCGGCGACGGCGCGCACCACCGGGAGCACCCGCCGCATCTCCTCGTCGGCCGGCACCGGCTCGCGCCCGGGCGCGGTGCTCTCGCCGCCCACGTCCACGATCCCGGCGCCCTCGGCGATCATCCGTTCGGCGTGCGCGATCGCCGCGCCGGCGTCGGGGTGGTGCCCGCCGTCGGAGAAGCTGTCCGGGGTCAGATTCAGCACCCCCATGACGTGCGTCCGGTCGAGGGGGAGGCGGTGCGGGCCACACCGGAGGGGCGAGCTCATGGTCGGCTCTGCGGCGACGCGTCGGGGCACGCTCGACACTATCGGCCCGCCAGCGCGCGTCGGATGAGGGCGTCGGTCGACTCGGGTTCACCCTCCGCCAGGGCGTCGCGCACCGCGGCGTCGGCCGCGGCGAAGTCATACCCGAGCGCGATGAGCGCCGCGATGGCGCCCTGCGCGGGGCCGCCGGTCGCGCCCTCCCCGCCCGCCGCTGCGCCCACGAGGTCCTTCACCCGGTCGGCGAGGTCGATCACGATCCGTTCGGCGGTCTTCTTGCCGATCCCGCTCACCCGCGAGAGCGCGGCGATGTCGCGCTCGGCCAGCGCGCGCGCGAGCCGCTCGGCGGTGTAGGTCGACATCATCGCGAGCGCGGTCTTCGCGCCGACGCCCTTGGCCAGGAGGAGGCGCTTGAAGAGCGCGCGCTCGTACGGCTCCAGGAAGCCGTAGAGGGATGCGCTCTCCTCGCGGACCACATGGAGGGTGCGGATCGAGAGCTCCGAGCCGAGCGCGGGGATGCGCTGCAGCACCGTGGTCGGCACCTCGATCTCGTAGACGACGCCCGACGCCGTCTCGATCTCGATCGTCTCGCCCGAGCGCTCGATGAGGGTCCCGCGGATTCTGGAGATCACGTCGTCATCCTTCCCGGTGAAACGAGCCCTTGAGGCAGTGGCAGAGCGCCGCGGCGACCCCGTCGGCGGCGTCCGCCGGGGAGGGGGCTTCCTTCAGGCGCAGCTGCTTCATCACCATGAAGGCTACCTGATCCTTGGTGGCCGAACCACGCCCCACCACCGCCTTCTTGATCTCGGCCGGGGTGTACTCGGCGATCCGGATCCCGGCCAGCGAGGCGGCGAGGATGATCACCCCGCGCGCGTGACCCAGGGTGAGCGCGCTCCGTATATTCTTTCCCTGAAAGACATCCTCCACCGAGAAGACGTGCGGGCGGTGCCGGTCGAGGAGCGCCGTCACGCCGTCGAAGACTTCGCGAATGCGATCGGGTAGCGCGTCGCCGGCGCTCGTGCGGATGACCCCGCACTCGAGGAGCCGCACGCTCCGATCGGGCCGCCGCTCCACCACCCCGAATCCCGTCACCGCGGTGCCGGGGTCGATCCCGACGATGCGCTGCACCCCGTCCCCACTCACGGCCGGACCCGCGGCGCACCGCCCGGAGCCTTCACATCACATCGCAGCGAGGGTCTCCTCGTCGATCTCGGCGTTGGTGTGCACGCGCTGGACGTCGTCGAGCTCCTCGAGAGATTCGATGAGCGCGATCACCTTCCCGGCGTCGCCCTCCTCGACCCTCACCTCGTTCTGCGCCACCCAGGCGAGTTCCGCCGAGGCGGGCTCCACGCCTTCCTCGCGCAGCCCGTCCTGAACGGTGTGGAAGGTGGTCGCCTCGGTCAGCACGAGGTACTCGTCCCCTTCGTTGCGCAGCTCCTCGGCGCCCGCCAGGAGCGCGGCCTCGAGCACCGAGTCCTCGGTGTAGCGCGACGCATCGACGTAGATGCGCCCCTTGCGCTCGAACTGCCACGCCACCGAGCCCGAGGTCCCCAGCGAACCATTCCGCTTGCCGAGCGCGTGCCGGATATCGGCCACGGTGCGGTTCTGGTTGTCGGTGAGACACTCGATGAAGAGCGCCACCCCCCCGGGCCCGTACCCCTCGTAGGTGACCTCCTCGTAGTTGACCCCCTCGAGGTCGCCCGTGCCCTTCTTGATGGCGCGCTCGACATTCTCGCTCGGCATCTCCTCGGCCTTCGCGGTGTCGATCGCGAGACGCAGGCGCGGGTTCATGTCCGGATCGCCCCCACCCTCGCGGGCGGCGACGGTGATCTCGCGGATGATCTTGGTGAAGATCGCTCCCTTCTTCTGGTCGTTGGCGGCCTTCTTCCGCTTGATCTTCGACCACTTGTTGTGCCCGGCCACTCTCCCTCCGAATTCTCTGCTTCGATCCGACGATGAGGCGCACGGCGGCCCGTGCGTCGCGGAATGCACCAAGGTAGCCGTTCCGATCCCCGGTGATCAAACCCCCGCGGGAGGCTCCCTCACATCGCCGGTCGCCGCTGCCCGAAGCGGAATTCCGCCGACGGGCGCGAGCCCATGAGGTGCTCGACGAAGTAGTTCCAGCGCCGGCGCATCATGTACGGCGTGTTCCCGAAGCCGTGGTCGGCGTCGGGGAGGATGATCAGGTCGAAGTCCTTGTCCGCCTCGATGAGCGCGTCCACCACGAGGAAGGTGTTCTGCACCGGAACATTCGGATCGACCGCGCCGTGCGCGAGGAGCAGCTTGCCCTTCAGATTCGCGGCCAGGAGGTGGTTGGCCTGGTTGTCGTAGCTCGTCGTCCCGTCGGGATACTCGACGAGGAGCCCCTGCCACTTCTCGCCCCAGTCGTCCTCGTAGACGCGGTTGTCGTGGTTGCCCGCCTGCGAGACGGCGACGGTGTAGAAGTCGGGATAGCGCAGGATCCCGGCCGTCGAGGCGAAGCCCCCACCCGAGTGCCCCCAGATGCCGACGCGATCGAGGTCGATGAAGGGGTGCCGCGCGGCGAGCTGCTCGATCGTGGTGACCTGATCGGGGAGCCCGTTGTCGCCCATATCGCCGTAGTACGCCTCGTGGAACGACTTCGACCGCTTCGGCGTGCCCATCGCGTCGACCTCGATGACGATGAAGCCCAGCTCGGCGAGCGCCTGGTGATCGCGGCGCGCGGCGCTGAAGTTGCGGCTCCCGACACTCCCCGTCTGCGGGCCCGGGTAGAGGTAGTTCACCACGGGGTAGGCCTTCGTCTCGTCGAGGGTCGAGGGGACGTACATGAGTCCGTGCAGATCGGTCACCCCGTCGCGCGCCTTCGTCACGAAGGGGATCGGCGCCTGCCACCCGGCGGCCTCGAGGCCGCTCGCGTCGGCCGCCTCGACCTCGACCCGCACGCGCCCGTCGCGCGCGCTGCGCACCACCGTGGTGGGCGGGATCAGCGGCGTGGAGTAGCGATCCGTGAAGCTCGTCCCGTCGGGCGAGAGCTCGACGACGTGGTTGGCCGAATCGGGGGTGAGGAGGGTGATCTCTCCCGAGTCGATGTCGACCGTGTAGAAGTACTCGAAGTACGGATCGCCCGGCTCGCGCCCCGCGCCGGTGAACCAGATCGTCCGGCTCGCCTCGTCGACGCGCCTCACCTGGAGCACGACCCACTCCCCCTCGGTGATCGGCCGGATCCGCTCGCCGGTGTTCAGATCGTGCAGGTAGAGGTGCCCCCAGTCCGACTCCGCCGAGTACCAGATGAACTCGTCGGCCTCATCGAGCACCGACCAGTTGACGGAGTTGAAGCCGGATTCGTAGAAGCTCTCCTCGACCTCCTCGTGCACCGTGCGGGTCTCGCCCGTCACGGGGTCGGCCACGCGCAGCGTCGCGACCTTGTGATCCCGGCTGGAGGAGACGAAGGCGAGTTCGTCCGAGCCGTTGCGCCACTCGACGTCGGCGAAGGTGCCGTTGCACCAGATGTGATCGCAGACCGTCGAGCGGTGCGGATCGACGGGGGTGTCGAGCATCACGATCTCGCGCGTCGGGATGTCGATGACGGCGCGCTCGATGCGGAAGATCACCGAGTCCTCGGGGAAGGGATACTTCCACGACTCGAGCTCGGGGCGCCCCTCGCGCGTGTGCAGCATGTGGAAGACGCCGATCCCGCGCGAGTCGTGGCGGAAAGTCGCGATCCGGCGCGAGTCGTCACTCCAGAGCACGACCGGGCGATCGCTCCGCGTCCACCCCGCGTTGTTGGTGCCCCACCCGAGCTCCTCGGTGCCCCCCTCGGTGAGCTGGATATCTTCGCCCGTTTCGAGGTCGCGCACCCGGAGGTTCCACGCCTCCTGGTAGACCGCCCAGCGGCCGTCGGGCGAGGGGATCGAGGCGTCGGGGACCTCGGGTCCTCCCGTCGCCGAGAGGGCGCGGCACGACGAAGCGTCGAGGGCGCACGCATACGTCCCGGCCTCCGTCGTCAGGCGGACCTCGCGGGCGTCGAGGTCGATCGACGCGACATTCAGCTCGTCCGCCGGGGTCCGGGGCGCCCCGGCCGCCGCGAGCGCCGTGGCGATCGCGGTCGCGTCGAAGGCACGCGCCTTCGTCCCCCGGTCGGGGTGGACGACGTACCAGGCGTCGTCGAGGTCGCTCCGGTACCAGAAGCTCGACCCCTCGCCGATCCAGTGGGGCGATACCGCTCCGCCCCGGACGGTCCCCCGCATCGATGACGCCAGAAAGCCTTCGGCGCGCTCGTACTCGGCGGTCGTGACCGCCTCGGGACGATACGGTGCGAGGGTCTGGGCGGCGGCCGGGTGGGGAGCGACGGTGAGCGCCGCGAGGACGAGGGCGAGGAGGGGGAGCGATCGAGGCATGAGGGGGTCGGGTGGAATCGGTCGATACGCCGCACGGATGGAGAACGCACGCATGCCGCCGGACGCCCGCGGCACACCCCTCTACGGTAGCACCCGGCGTGAAATGGCGAAATCCGATACCTTGGCGGCGCGATGGACTCGCTCCAGCCGCGGGCCGTCGAAGAAATCTCCGGGGCCCGTCGTAGGCCCGGGCATGACATCCCTTCAGACCTCCCAGACCTCCGCATGAAGTGGCCCGCATGAAGCTGCGCGCAGTCGGAACGCTCTATCGCCACGAACTCCGCTCTTCGCTGCGTGAGCGGACGATCGTCATCAACGGGATCCTCATCCCGATCTTCATGTACCCCCTCCTCCTCTGGGGGATGTTCACGGCGATCACCTTCGTGGAAGGGCTCAACGAAGGCTTCACCTCGCGCCTCGCGATCACCGGGCAGCTGCCGGCGATGCACACCGCGATGCGCGACTCGCTGCACGCGCTCGACGGCGTCGAGGTGCTCACGGAGATCGAGGGCGACCTCGACGCGGCGCTCGCGCGCGGGGAACTCGACGCCATCGTCGCGCTCGCGCCCCTCCCCGAGAGCCCCGTCCCGGGCAACTTCCGCGTCGAGCTCATCCACGATCGCACCGAGACGCGGAGCACGAATGCGCGCGATCGCGTCGAGGCGCTCGTCGAACGCTACCGCGCGGGGTGGCTCGCAGAGCTCGGCCGGGACCTCGGCCTCGACGCCGCCGACCAGCAGATCTTCACGGTCCGCACCGAGAATATCTCGAGCGCGCGCGACGTCACCCAGCAGCTCCTCGGGATGATGCTCTCGATCTTCCTCATCATCATGGTCGCGATCGGGTGCTTCCTCCCGGCGATCGACACCACGGCGGGCGAACGCGAGCGCTCGACGTGGGAGACGCTGATGACGGTCGGGGTCGACCGCGGCTCGATCGTGATGGCCAAGTATCTGCATGTGGCCACCCTCGGGATCCTCGCGGGCGCGCTCAACGTCATCGCGCTCATGGTCTCGATCGGCTCGGTGCTGCGCCCCCTCCTCGTCGACTCCGATCTCACCCTCGACGTCGCGCTCTCGCCCCTCGCCGCGCTCGTCATGATCGCCGCCGCCGTGATCCTCGCGCTCACCTTCGCCGCCGCGATGATGGTCGTCGCGAGCTTCGCGCGCTCCTTCAAGGATGGACAGGCGATGGTCACGCCGATCTTCTACCTCGTCTTCCTCCCGATTCTCCTCGGGGGCGAGGCGACCGATGCAAGCCTGAGCACGAACAGCGCGCTCGTCCCCCTCCTCAACGTCTCGATGATGATCCGTGATGCGATCCGCGGGATCTACATCTGGGACGCGATCGCGATCACCGCGGCGGTCTCGCTCGCCCTCGTGACCCTCCTCCTCCTCCTCGCGCGCCGTGTGCTCGCCTTCGAGGAGTTCCTGACCGGCTCCTTCGACGGCTCCTTCTGGCGCTTCGCGCGCGAGCGCCTCTTCGCGCGCGGATGACGCCGGATGCCGACCGTCGCACACCGACACCTCCCGATTCCTACCCACCCGACACCATGATGACGCACCTTCACACCCCGGCCGTCGCCGTCCACGACCTCCGCAAGAGCTTCTTCGATGAGGAGCGCGGCGAGGTCACCGCCGTCGACGGGATCTCCTTCGAGGCACTCCCCGGGGAGGTCTTCGGACTCCTCGGCGCCAACGGCGCGGGGAAGACGACGACGCTCCGCATGCTCTCGACGGTTCTCACCCCGAGTTCGGGCAGCGCCACGGTGATGGGACACGATGTGGTGAAGGAGGGGGAGCGCGTCCGGCGCAACCTCGGCTTCCACTCGGCCTCCACCGCGCTCTATCCACGCCTGACGGCGCGCGAGACGCTCGAGTTCTTCGCGCGCATCAATGGGTATCCGGAAGAGCGGCTGAACGCGCGCGTGGATCAGCTCGTCGACCGCTTCGCGATCCGCGAATACGAGCACGGGCGGATCGAGAAGCTCTCGAGCGGGATGAAGCAGAAGGTCTCGATCGCGCGCACGATCGCCCACGACCCTCCGGTGCTGATCTTCGACGAGCCGACAGTGGGGCTCGACGTGATGAACGCGATCGAGATGGTGAAGGTCGTCAATGAGCTCAAGGCCGAGGGGAAGGCGATCCTCTACTCGAGCCACATCATGAGCGAGGTCGAGAAATTGTGTGACCGGATCGGGATCCTGCACCGGGGCCGCCTCCTCGCGCTCGGCACCCTCGACGAGCTGCGCGAGGCGACGGGCGAGCACTACCTCGAGGACATCTTCGTCACCTACGTGACGGAACGCGCGGGCACGGCCGACGCGGTGCCCGGGATCTTCGGTGAACCCGGGACCCCGCCGGCGTCATGATCGGGCCCCTCCTGCGCAACGAATTGCGCATGCTGCTGCGCGATACGCGCACCCTCCTGATCGCGGTCGTCGCCCCGATCGTCGTCCTCCCGGGGTGGATCCTGGTCAGCAACTTCGTCGCGGATCGCGAGGAGGAGCGGATCGAGTCGGCCACCTATCGGTGGGCGCTCGTCGGTGAGGAGGCGGCGTGGGGCGAGTCGATCATCGAGCGCGCCCTCGATCTCCCCGCCGACTCCACCCTCGGCGACGCCACCTTCGAGCGCGTCGGCGAGGGGAACGACTCGCTCCTCTCGGCGAGCGAGGTCGAGCTCGTGGTGGTCGCGCGACGCGCCACCGAGGCCGACTCCCTGGCGACCGACACCCCCGTCCTCGAGGTCCGCTACCGGGCGGAGAGCGATCTCTCGCGGGCCGCGCGGGAGCGGTTCGTCGAACGACTCGAGGCGGTGCGTGAAGCCGAACGCGACCGCCGCTTCCGTCTGGCGGGACTCCCCGCCTCGCGAGCCGAGCTCGGGGTCGTGAGCACGACGAATGTGGCGAGCGCCGGGAAGGAGGGCGGGCGGCTCCTCTCGCGCTTCCTCCTCCCCTTCGTGGTGATGATGATGCTCGGGGGCGGCTCGATCATGGCGGCCGACACGATCAGCGGCGAGAAGGAACGCGGCACCCTCGAGACCCTCCTCACGAGTTCGGCGCGCCGTTCCGAGATCGTGCGCGCCAAGCTTCTCGCTGTGATCACGGTGGGGCTCGCCGTCGTCGTCATCAACGTCGTCAACCTGGCGATCTACGTGACGATCGGCGTCTTCGACCTCCCCGAAGGACTGGCGCTCGAGCTGGCTCCCGCGCAGCTCGCGCTCCTCCTCCTCCTCTTCCTCCCCCTGGCGGGGCTGGTGGCCGCGGGGCTCCTCCTCGTCAGCGGAATCGCGAAGAGCTACCGCGAGTACCAGCTCTACGCTCCCGTCCTCTTCCTCGCCTTCCTGATCCCCTCCCTGGCGGGGCTCCTCCCCGGGCTTTCCCTCGAGAGCGCGATCGTCCTCGTCCCCCTCGCGGGGGTGGCGGTGGCGACGACTGCGGTCCTCGTCGACGCGTGGCACCCCCTCTGGGGACTCGTCGCCTTCGCCTCGTCCGCGGGCGCCGCGCTCTACCTCCTCCGACGCGTCGAAGGGGTCCTCTCGAATGAGCGCCTCATCGCGGGCACCGACTTCGACGAGGCCGAATTCCGGGGCGGACCGGCGCTCTTCCCGCGCCACGTGCTCACGTGGTTCCTCGGGCTCTGGGTGCTCTTCTTCCTCGCGAGCCTCTGGTTCGGCGACGTGCTCGGGGTGCGCGGGCAGCTCGTCATCAACCTCGTGGGGATCTTCCTCGGCGGGTCGGCGTGGATGGTGCATCGCTACCGCCTCGATCCGGTCGAGGTGCTGAGCCTGCGTCGGCCGCGGTGGACGGCGTGGCCCGCGGTGCTGATCGGCGCGCCGAGCTTCCTCGTCCTCGGCGTCGGGGTGTCGGAACTCGTGAACACCTGGCTCTTCCCGATGCCGGAGTCGGTGCTCGAGTCCTTCGCGCGCGGGCTCACCCTCGACCTCGGACTCGCGCAGATCGTCTTCTTCCTGGCGATCCTGCCCGGCGTCCTGGAGGAGATCGCCTTCCGCGGCGTGCTCCTCCACGGGCTGCGCCGCCGTCTCCGCACGCCGTGGGCCGCCGCGCTCGCGTGCGGGGTGATCTTCGGGCTCTTCCATGTGAGCCTCTTCCGGATCATCCCCACCGGGCTGCTCGGGATCGTCCTCGCCCTCGTGGTCCTGCGCACCGGGTCGATCTATCCCGCGATGCTCTGGCACCTCCTCAACAACGCGCTCGCGCTCGTGCCCGACGAACTCGGGTGGATCTCCCCCGACCTGGCGGTACCCGGGTGGGCCTACGCGCTCGCCTTCGTGGGGATGGCGATCTCGCTGTCCCTCCTGAGGCCGCGAACCCCGGGCGCGCCCCGCGCTCCTTCGCCGGTGGGGGGCGTGCCCCCCGGCGGCTACTCGCCCTGACCGAGCGAGTAGCCGCGCTCGCCGTCGAAGCGATAGAGGTGCTCGGTCTTGATCACCTCGCTCGATGTGGCGCTCACCGCCGCGAGGAGCTCGAGGATCTCCTCGAAGGTCGCGTCGCTCCCGTCCCGGCGCAGGAAGCGGCAGCGCCAGTGGTCGGTCAGGAAGGTCTCCGGGAATCCGCCCGGGAAGACCTTCACGCCGCGGTTCGTGATCATCTTGAGCTTCCACCCGATCGGCTCGGCGGCGCTCTCGAGTTCCGCGCCGATCCGGTCGGGGTGGCGATCGCCATCCGCCCACTCGGTGAAGATGTCGATCCCCTCGAGCGTCTTGACCTGCTGGGGGATCGGGCGCGCCGCGATCTGGATCCCGCTGCCGCTGTAGCGACGAGCGCGCATCGTGCGGGGCTCGTCGCCGAGTCGCTCGATGACGGCCGAGGCGAAGTCATCGGTGCCGACCCGCTTCGTGCTCCGACCCTCGCCGAAGATGTCTCCCGTGTGCACGCCATCCTCGAGCGTCGTGAGCCAGGCGTTCATGACTCTGGAGGCCTTCTCGGTGGCGCCCATGTGCACGAGCATCTGGACCGCTCCGAGGAGGAGCCCGCTGGGGTTGGCGATCCCCTCTCCCGCGATATCGGGCGCCGACCCGTGCACCGCCTCGAACATCGCGTGGCGCTCACCGATATTCGATGATCCCCCGAGCCCGACCGAGCCGGTGAGCTGGCTCGCGACATCCGAGAGGATGTCGCCGTAGAGGTTCAGGGTGACGATCACGTCGAAGGCGTCGGGGTCGGTGGCGAGGCGCGCGGTGCCGATGTCGATGATCTGGTGATCGGCGTCGATGTCGGTGTACTCCTCGGCCACCTCCCGGAAGACCTGATGGAAGAGGCCGTCGGTGTGCTTCATGATGTTGTCCTTCGTCATGCACGTGACCTTCTTTCGCCCGTGCGCACGGGCGTACTCGAAGGCGTAGCGCACGATGCGCTCGCTGCCGGGACGCGTGATCAGCTTGAGCACCTGCGTGACCTCCTGCGTCTGCCGGTGCTCGATCCCCGCGTAGAGATCCTCCTCATTCTCGCGCACGATCACGAGATCCATCTCCGGGTGCGGCGAAGGCACCGCCGGGGTGTACGCCTGCGACGGGCGGACGTTGGCGAAGAGGTTGAGCGACTTGCGGATCGTGACGTTGAGGCTCTTGTAGCCGCCTCCCTGCGGCGTCGTGATCGGCGCCTTGAGGAAGATCGAGTTGCGACGGATCGTCTCCCACGCCGCGTCCGGGATTCCGGAGGTGTTCCCGGCCAGGAAGGCCTTCTCGCCGATCTGGACCTCGTCGTACTCGGGAAGCGCGCCTGCGGCGTCGAGGATGCGCAGCGTGGCGTCCATGATCTCGGGGCCGATGCCGTCGCCGCGGGCGACGGTGATGCGAGTGGTGAGGTTCATCGAGGAGGGATTCCGGCGTCGGAGGGGGTGAATACGCGAAGGCCCCCGGTCGCACGATGCGGCCGAGGGCCTTCAAGCTCGACGGAAGGAGGCCTCAGTTCAAGGCATCTCCCGCCCCGCGGCGTGCCGGGATCGCCTCAGTTGGCGCCCTCCCCCTGCGGGAGATCCTCATCCATCGTCAGCCGCGTCTCTTCACCCTTGACGTGGGTGTCGAGCCAGACGGTCCAGCGGGCCCAGAGATCGAGGATCGTCTCGCGCGTGGCGGGCCCGTGGTCCTCGAAGGGATACATGTAGAGCGAGGCCGTCTTCCCGAGCACATTGAGCGCGTGGAACATGCGACGCGCGTGGTCCGGGTGGGTGCCCACATTGTGGTCATCCATCCCGTGATACATGAGGAGCGCCCCGGTGAGCCGGTCGGCGAAGAAGAAGGGCGACATCTCGGTGTAGATCTGCTCCGCCTCCCAGAAGTAGCGCCGCTCGCGCTGGAAGGCGGCCGGCGTGAGCGTCCGGTTGTAGTTCCCGTCTCCCGCGATCCCCGCCTTGAAGAAGGGAGTGTTGACCATCGCGTTCGCGGTCCCGAAGGCGCCGTACGAGTGCCCCCCGATGGCGAGGCGTTCCCGGTCGGCGAGACCGCGCTTGGCGAGCGAGTCGATCACCGTCGAGAGGGTGTTCCGGAGGTCCCGGACATAGTTGTCGTTGTACTGGCCATCCCCCCCGACGATCGGGAGGTCGGGCTCGACCACCGCGTAGCCCTGCAGCGCCATGATCTGCATCGAGCGCGTGCCGATATTCGGGAAGTCGTTCCTGTTGTAGCGCGCGAAGCCCTCGAGATAGTCCTCCTGATCGTCGTACTCGCGCGGATAGAACCAGAACATCGCCGGAGGCGCCGGATCGCCGGGCTGCCACCCCGCGGGCATCGTGACCTCGACGAGCGACTCGAAGCCGTCGGGGCGCGTGACGGTGAAGCGCTCGCGATGAAGCGCGGTGATCTCGGGGGTGCGGTCGGGGTTGAAGGTGACCTGGCTCTCCTCCCCCGTCTCGAGGTTCACATGGAACTGGTTGGGCCGCATCGTCGGCGACTGACGCTCGATGATCAGCTCGGTCATCTCGCGGTCGAGCACCGACTCGATCGACTCGTGCACCTCGGCCGAGCTCTGCCAGATCCGCTCGACTTCACCCGTCGCGATCACCTTGCGATCGATGAAGGGGCGCGGCGCATCCTGATCGGGGTCCTCGAAGTACTGCGTGCCGGTGAGGAAGATCGACGAGCCGTCGATCGAGGTGCGCACCACGCGTCCCCCATTCGGCCCGTCCATCCAGGCGACCGTGCCCGGCTCCTCGGTGGGCTCGACATCGCCCTTGCGCTCCCAGACGAGCACCTCCTCGGGCTCCTCCGCGGTGAGGTCGACGACGTGCACGCTGGCGGTGCCGTTCCGCCCGCCACCCTGGAAGCGCGCGAAGGCGTTCGGCCCGCCACCCTGACCGCGCGTGATGAAGAGGAGGTCGCCCGAGGCGTCGAAGGCGACCGACGCCATCCGACGCTCGGTGGCCCACACCTCTTCGACCGATTCGTCGGTGAAGGGTGGATGCCAGAAGAAGACACGATCCATCCGCCGCGCGCGCGCCTCGCCCTCCTCTTCCTCTTCCTCTTCCTCTTCATCCGCCGCCGCCTCGTCGTCTTCCGGCGCCGGGTCCCGCAGGAGGAAGACCATCCCCGGCTCGCCATCGGTGCGCCAGGTGAATCCCCGCCTCTCGTTTTCCTCCTCCGCCTCTTCGTCGTCATCGTCGTCGGTCACCGCGGACTCGCGGAGATCGCTCTCCTCGAGGAGGTCGAGGACATTCCCGTCGCGATCCCAGAGCTCGGTCTTCGTGGCGACGCTCGAGGTCGGCACGATGTAGGAGAAGGGGGGGACCATCTGCGTCACCCGCAGAAAGTCGCCATCGGGCGAGAGATCGATCGAGGTCGCCATGACCTCCGGACCGATCCGCTCGACGCGGCGGGACGCCACATCGATCGCCGCGACCTGGCCCGTCGAGAAGTACTCGACCATCTCGATCTCCCACGGATCCTCGAGGAGATCGAAGTAGGTGCGCAGCCGGTTTTCGGTCTCGGTGGTGAGCCGCACCATCGGCGTCTCGGGCACCGCGGGACGGGCGGGCGGCGCGCCCCAATTCTCCGGAGGGAGGAAGGTGAAGATCTCGCTTCCGTCCTGCGACCACTCGATCTCGGTGACATTCGTGGCGAGGACGTGTTCGCGGGTGAGCTGCCGGCTGTCACCATCCGAGGCGTCGGCCACATAGATGTGCGTGCCGTCGTCGAAGTGCGCGAAGAAGGCGATCCGTGATCCGTCCGGCGACCACGTCCCCCCCGAGACCCGCGCGTTGGAGGGAACCTCGATCTCGATCGTGCGCTCGCCGTCGCGGTGCACGAGGCGGTAGCCCGCATCGCTGCGCGTCGTCAGGCGGCGATTCCGCTTGCCCGCGGGATCGATCTGCCACGCCCCGAAGTTGTGGTGCGGCCGGGCGAAGGAGGCGAGCGAGGGCGGGCCGTCCGAGACGCTCTGGAGGAACCACGTCCCCGTGAGATCCCCGTCGTCGAGGCTCACATCCTCCCAGCGCGGCGCCAGTACCGCGGCGGCGATCGCGCCCGGGGGCTCGATGTATGCCTCGGCGACGATCGCGGGCGGAACCGCCGCGAGCTCCTCGCGCGCCGCATTCTGCGCGGTGAGGGGGGATGCTGCGGCGATGAGCACGAAGGCGAGGCCGGCGAGGGGTACGCCGAGCCTGGACTCCAACATTCGACGATCCACGGGGGACCTCCATGATGGGGGTGGGAATGAAGCCTCTCTCCGCCGACGCACCCGCCCGGAGATGGGGGGAGGCGTCGGCAGCGCGGGACAGCAGGCGCTGACAGTAGGGAAGACACGTGGGCTCGGTCAAACCGTTGAAGCGTCGCGGATCGTGCCACGCCTTGCCTCCCGCGTGCGCTCCCCTCCTCTTGAACGGGCTCCGTGAATCGGAGTCCCCCGACATGACCGCAAGGAGTTGAACGCATGGCTGACGAACGACGCACCCGATCTCCCCTGATGGCACGCGTGATGGCGCGCGGAGTGCGAGCCGGCGCGCTCGGTACTCTCGCCCTCCTCCTCGCGCTCGGGGGGCCGGCGGAGGCGGTGCGCGCGCAGGACGTGCCCGGATGGGCCGGGGTCGTCCCGGACCTCGATGAGGTCGTCGACTTCGACCGGGGCGTCTCGGAGTTCCGCGCCGTGGTCGAGCGCTACCGGGAAGACCGCGGCGCGCTCCTGCGCCGGTGGGACGTCCCCTTCTCGGAGCGCCGGCGCGCGCGCATGCGGGAGTTCTATCAGGGGTGGCACGAAGCCCTCGCGGCGGCCGACTTCGACGCGCTCAACCGCCAGGGGCAGGCCGACTGGATCCTCCTGCGCAACCGCATCGAGTTCGAGCTCGAGGAGCTGCGCCTCGAGGAGGTCGCGTGGGCCGAGATGGAGCCGCTCGTCCCCTTCGGGCCGGCGATCACCGCGCTGCAGGAGGCGCAGCGCGACCGCCTCCCCAAGATCGACGCGCGCGCTTCGGCCGAAACACTCGACGCGCTCGCCGAGCGGGTCACCGCGCTCACCGCCGAGGTGCGCGCGGGCGGGGTGCGCGGCATCCCGGGCGTCGTGGCCGCGCGCGCCGCCTCGTACACCGGGCAGATGGGACGCGTGCTCGACGACTGGTACGCCTTCTACGCCGGCTACGACCCCCTCTTCACCTGGTGGGCGGAGACGGCGTACGGCGAGGTGAGCGAGGCGCTCGACGAACACGCCCGCGCGATCCGCTCCGTCTACCACACCGCCGACGGCCCCGTGGTCGGCGACCCGATCGGCGCCGAGGGGCTCGAAGCGCATCTGAAGCACGAAATGATCCCCTACACCGCGCGCGAGCTCATCGCGATCGCCGAAGCCGAGTTCGCGTGGATGGAAGAGGCGCTCCTCGAGGCCTCGCGCGCGATGGGCTACGGCGACGACTGGAAGGCCGCGCAGGAGGCGGTCAAGCAGCTCGCCGTCGATCCCGGCGAGAAGCCGCGCGTCGTGCTCGAGCTGCACGACCAGTCGATGGCCTTCGTGCAGGGGCGCGACTGGCTCACGATCCCACCGCTCGCCGACGAGGTGTGGCGGATGGAGATGATGTCGCCCGAGCGGCAGCTCGTCGCGCCCTTCTTTCTCGGGGGCGAGGTCATCCGGATCTCCTACCCCACCCACACGATGGGCCACGACGCCAAGCTGATGTCGATGCGCGGCAACAACCCGCACTTCAACCGCGCCACGGTGCACCACGAGCTCATCCCCGGGCACCACCTGCAGGGCTTCATGACCGACCGCTTCAACGCGCACCGCGGGATCTTCAACACCCCCTTCTGGGGCGAGGGGTGGGCGCTCTACTGGGAGATGGTGCTCTGGGACGCCGGCTTCCCGCGCGGGCCCGAGGACGAGATCGGGATGCTCTTCTGGCGCATGCACCGCGCCGCCCGGATCATCTTCAGCCTCTCCTTCCACCTCGGCGAGATGACCCCGCAGGAGGCGGTCGACTTCCTCGTGGACCGCGTCGGCCACGAGCGCGCCAACGCCGAGGCCGAGGTGAGGCGCTCCTTCGAGGGGAGCTACCCCCCGCTCTACCAGGCCGGCTACATGCTCGGCGGGATGCAGTTCCGCGCGCTCCACGACGAGCTCGTCGGCTCGGGGCGCATGAGCGACACCGAGTTCCACGACGCCGTGCTCCGCAACGGACGGATGCCGGTCGAGATGGTCCGCGCGCTCCTCACCGGGGAGGAGCTTTCGCGGGAGTTCCGCTCGTCGTGGAGGTTTGCGGGGTGAAGTGAGCCCCGGGACGTTATCGGAGACCGGTTTGTGCGAGTGCGGGCGGGTCGGTGTGACTCAGTAGCCCGCGGCGAAAACTCCGGACACCACCGTTCACTCCCGTCACCTCTCTACTTCATCCCTTCCTCGCTCCATAGCGTCCCACTGCGAATGATGGCAAGAACGAGGAGACAAAGCCCCGCCGCGTCGAGAACAACGGCCACCGCCAGCAATCCAATTACCGTGCCTTCATGCGTAACGAAGAATTTGGCCAGAACGCATCACGCGCCCAC